>SLJN01000003.1 GCA_007135115.1 Balneolales bacterium | reverse complement strand
TGAAGAAGCTTTGGAGGAAGCCTCTGCCCACGGGGACTTCACCAAATTTAACCGACTGCTGGAAAAGCTAAAGCAACCGTATCAACAAACCTGGGTAGCGGAAGAGTTGCAGAAAGTACCCAGCGGTTATGATGCGGCGTATCAAACGTTTTGTGGAACGTAGATTGATTATTAGAACTGATTTTAAGTGAGTCTGGAGGAAATCGGGATATCCATAACCCCTCTGCGAACTTTGCGTGAAACGAAAAATTTAAAAGGTTCACGCAAAGCTCGCTAAGGAGGCGACTGTAATCGCATTCTTCATAGCATCAGAATTTTAGGATATAAAAAAAGCAGACGCCCGAAATGAAGGACGTCTGCTTAATTGAGCAGTGATTAAATCAAAGATTTGGATTGGCATTGATTTCACTTTCCGGAATCGGGAAGCAGGTTACGTCGCCGTAAGGTTCTGCATATATGGGATGATCTCCCTCCGGGAAATTGTCTATGCCATACAGGTTTTGAAATCTTCTGAGATCAGCAAGGCGGTTGTTGGTCAAGAAGAAATCACGGCCTTTTTGGTCGAGCAGGTCTTCCAGCAATTCATCACCGGAATAATCCACCTGATCCTGGCCGCCAAAATCCCGGCGTTCGTTCACCAGGTCAAGTGCCGGTTCTTCGTCGCCTTCCTGGAATGATGCTTCAGCCTCTATGTATTGGGCTTCGAGGGCGGTAGCAAATCGGACATCCGTATTGTCTTGTATTTCGTTTTCAGCATCCGGATCCCAATTTTCAAAGTTGAGGGGCTGGAATGGCTGATAGGTGGTCTCGTTACCTGTTGTTGCATTTACCACAGGCTCCTCAGTGTGTGGAATACGAGGATCATCGAGATGCCTGAAGTTCGGGGCAGGGCTGATATAGCGGCCGGCAGTTGCCTGCTCATAAAACCACAACTCTTCACGGGCTGTGTTGTCGGAATATCTCAGCCACATTTCGAAATCTTCGGGTACTAAAGCTGCATATTGCTGAGCTTCTTCAAACTCGCCGAGATTCAGCTTTGCCCGCGCCATACCTAAATTAGACAGATGTTCAAATTGGACAACCTCATCTGTCGTTTCTGCATCGTTAGCTACTTGCAAAGCGTCATCAAAGTAGTCAACGGCTTTTGCGAATAGCTCATCGGAAGATTTCGGTTCACCGACATCTATGGTTCCTTCGCAGAATGTTTCGGCATACCGGATCAGGGAATGCCCTCCATAAACCTTCGCCTTTTGCATGTTGTGCCGCTCCCATGCTTCATCGCCGTGGAAAGACTCCAGGTTTTCGACGGCGTGTTTGGCATGCATAATACTTTTCGTCCAGAAGTTGAACAAATTTTCCGTCATGACATTGGTTTCATCAACGGTTCTCATCGCTACCGGCCGGTAGTCGACGAAGGTGTGTTCCATCACCAATTCATCTGCAATCTGGCCGGTCCACGGCGTTGAATAAGCATGGGTATATTGAAACTGCCCACGTACTCCATTCATCATCAGAGTTTCATTTCTGGGATCATCCAGTTCGTCCTCCTCAATGGAGCCGGGATCTTCAACTTCCAACAGTCCGTCGCAGCCTGCTGTACTCAATACGAATACGGCCAGCAGCAAAGCGGACAACGTCTTAAGCTTATTGATTAATAAATGCATATTGTTTTCCATTTTCTTTTAAAATTCTGTAATGCCTTAGAAATTGATGTTCAGTGAGCCTGAAATTCTGCGGTAGTTGGGCTCCGTCCAGGAATCAACACGTGAGAAATCAGAATCTCCGTGGAAGTTCAACTCCGGGTCATGTCCGCGGTAATTCGTCCACAGAATAGCCAGGTGATGTCCGCTTACCCGCAGTGTAGCACCGTCGAGTCCTAAGGCATTAACCAAATTCTGAGGCAATGAATAGCTGAGTGAAACTTGCCGCAGCTTCAGAAAATCAGCAGGCTCAATATGCTTGGCAGTCTGGTTCCAGAGCATTCGCTTGGCAACCTCATCCGGGTCAGTGTCCGGATCATTGACTTTCCAGCTAATGCCGGCACGGTCTCGACGCCAATCTTTGACATTAAACTGATAATGGCCTCCCTGGTAATCCAGCAGTGCATAGAGGGTGAAATCATTTAAAAAGGTCAGGTCGAGTGAATACCGCAACTCATGAGTCGGTGTCGATGGGCCTTTGTAGACATCTTCACCGGTCAGTGATGCTACTCCATCACCGTCTACTTCAGCGGGTTGTCCCCAGAATGCTCCTAGTGGTTTGCCTTCCTCAAATCGCTGAACAGGAGCATAAATACCAAAAGTAGTTGATTCCAGCTCATCGGTATATTCAATAAGCTCATTGTTATTGGTGGAAAAGGTGAATCTGTTGTTCCACAGCAGATCTTCTGTCTGTACAGGTGTGAAATTCAATGAGGTTTCAAAACCCTGGTTATGAACTTCACCAATATTTACCATATGGCTTCCGTGCCATCCGCTTGAGCCCGGAACATCTACGTTAATGAGTGCATCGGTGGTTTGCGTATTGTAATAGGTGAACTCAAGCCCCAGCCGGTCATGAAACATTGAAAGATCAAACCCGGTCTCAAACTCTCTGGATCTTTCGGGCTCCAGGTCCGGGTTTCCGAATGATGAATACTGAAGAGCCGGCGTACTTGTACCGTCTTCGAGCGTAGTAGTTGTAGTAGTCCAGGTTCGCATAGCATCAAACGGACCGGGGATGTTTCCGGCCGCGCCGTAAGCCATTCGCAGCCTGAGATTATCTATGGCGTCTACGTCAAAAAATGGCTCGTCAGAAAGAACATAAGATGCATTTGCTTTGGGGTAGAATACGGTTTCAATTTCATCACCGAATACCGAGCTATTGTCCACACGCAATGCGCCGGTCAGGTACATACGATCACGAAAGCTCAGTTCTTCCTCAACATACATTCCAAGAGTACGGGTCTCGGAGTAAGATTCGCTTCCGGAAGTTTCAGCACCGGCGCCAACGAGGGTGATATGCTCTGAGCCATAATCCTCGCCGGTAGCTTCTACCCTTTGAAACCTCTCTACATCATATTGAAAGCCGAAAGAAAACTGAGACTCAAGCTCTTCGGTTAGTGAATGCTCCATCGAGCCACCATAATCAACGGTGTACAATGTGGTCTGCGGCCGGGCTTGTGCCCGGAATCCATCCTGAACCCCCGCACCGAAAGGGGCTATATCATCGAATCGCGGATAGAATTCATCAGCGGTTCGCACATTGCTGTCGATGCCCACACGAAGTCTGTTGGTAAACCAGTCAGTGGGATGATACCGTACGGTAGTACCGAGCTGATACCGGTTTGCAACAGTCTGGTTTTCGTATTGGTTATAGTACTCAGGTGCAATAGTCAAATAACCTTTATCTGCCGGTGCACCGTAATCCAGGCCCGGCTCTGCCAGCCATGAGCTGATGATAAGGCCATAGAATATATCATCATTCGGCACCAGCCTTACATCGTTGTTAGAGTAGGCGGCATTTATACTGAAGTTCAACTCATCAATGGGTTGATAATCGAAGTTACCCCGAAGTGAGGTTCGGTTTTGCATATTGTTATGAAATACGCCTTCTTCTTCATCGCGCGCGGCTGAAGCGTAAAAGGCATAGTCCTGACCGCCTCCGCGTACGGATAAATTATATCGCGCCAAACTACCATTACGAATAGCATCGTCATCGTTGCTCAGTGGCACATGCTCATGATAGTCTCCGACTTCCATCCCTTGTAATCCGGGCCAGGTATCCGGATCGTCGAGCCGGTCTTCGGTTACCTCGGTATAGTTAGTTGGCCTCCAGCTTTCCGGCCAGGTTGTTGCACCTCGTTCAATGGATGCGCTAAAATTGAAAGTTGGCTCTCCCATGCTGCCCGACTTGGTAATCACATTGATTACGCCGCCGGCCGCATCAGCTCCGTATATCGTGGCGGCAGATGGCCCGCTGATTACTTCAATATCTTCAATATCTGCCGGGTTCAGGGCGTCGAGAGCCGAGGTTGACTGGCCGTATACTCCATAGCTGCCCTGGCCTCCGCTGCTGAAACGCACTCCGTCGACATACCAAACCGGCTGGTTGCTGGCGGAAATTGAGGAGGCACCGCGTATACGAATATTGGCGGCAGTACCCACAGAACCGGAACTCGGGATCATTGAAAAACCGGGGGATTGCCCCTGGAGTAGTTCGGTTACTGTACTTGGGCTTGTTCTCTCGGTCAATTCTGAGGCACTTACCCGGTTAATCGAGTGTCCGATAGCTCGTCGCTCTACTTCACCGGCCGTACCAGTGATGACGACTTCATCCATACCGAGTTGAACTTCATCCAGTTCGAAAATAACTTCAACCGATTCATCAGCTTCTATAGAGATTTCCATAGTTTCAGTTGAATAGCCAAGATAAGCCGCTTCAAGCGTGTAATTTCCGGCAGAAATACCGTCAATTCTATATTCACCCTCCAGATTGGTTGAAGCGCCCAGCTCTTCATCTACCACTAAGACGTTTGCACCAATTAGTGGTTCGCCTGTATTGGCGTCTAACACTCTACCGGTAATCTCACCATCCTGGGCTTTGGCCAGCAACGGAAAAACACCGATAAGAAAAGTCATTATCAGTAGCTTTTGTGCAATCCTCATATTGAATATGATGTTTTAAGTGATTAGTTGTGCTGTTTATACTTATAGTCGAGACACAGCAATATTCCATTCTTTTGATTGCAGATTGAGGCAGCAGGGATACTACCATCCGGGAATTGAATGTATGCAACTGCCTTTTACATAAGTTTTTATGCTGGTTTTACCAGTAAATCCAACAGCTATTTTCTTGATTATTTTACCACCACCAGTATGTGATAATCCATCTTAGGACTATAGTCGCTTTATTGCTTCAAAGCGCTTCCAGAGGATTAAAAAATCATAAAAAAACGTCAAGAACTCAGATTGCTTATTTCAAACTTTTACAACTGCCAGTCTTGTAATAAGTGGAATCCCGCTAAGTCAAATACTTTTAACCCCTTTAGGGTAGAGGCTATAAAAAAGATATAGCTGTTAGGATAACTTCCTAATTGAGAAGTGTCTGATATAAACCAACAGATTGATAAAAACTAAGAGTAAAGGGACTCGTAGTAATAAGAGTTCAGAGGTGGAGAGAAGAGTCTATCGTTATGAAATTAGTTGTCTTAGCGAACTTTGCGTGAAACGAAAAATTTAAAAGGTTCACGCAAAGCTCGCTAAGGAGGCGCAAAGAGCGCAAAGTAGTTATACTACCAAACTTCCGTAGAAACGCCCGACACATCAAACAAACGGTAAATCGGCAGGGTAGCTTCCTCGTGCACTTCGGTGGTCAGCGCTCCGGTCATCACCAGCGAGTTTTCATCTTCCGGTTCCATGAGCTTGAAGATGAGGGCAGCCTCGGATTGGTTGGTGCGCACCAGCCACGAATCTTCAGGGAATTCTTGTGTAACCTGATTCAACTGCGTTTCCACATTAATCGGAATGTATCCTTCATAAGGCGATTCACCGATTTCGCGGGAGGTCACCTCTAATTCTTCGGCTTCCAATTCGGTCGCATCCTGCACGCGCTCAACTTTGATGTCATGCCGGCGCAGCTCTTTCGCCAACTCTTTGCGGTGAGGCTTGATCAGGTAGGCAGCCGGACGCTCGCGGGCGCGGGTGACTTCCAGATCAGCAAATACAGGAACCTCCAGCTCAAGGATTTCTCCGGTAGGATCCCACTGCCACGGGTTTACGTCTTCTTCCTCTTCCATCTCGGCGACGCGGTAGGAGATGGTTTCGGTTTTGGCGTGATCCACTTCAACCGCGATGGAATCGCTCCGCTCGTAATGCTGCATTTCCTTTTGGGCTTCACGGACCGTTGCAACGACATCATCACCGTGACGGGAAATATGCTCGCCCATGGCTCGCATGGCCAGGTATTGGCGGCGGGCCCGATCTTCAATATCCACCCGGGCGTCCTGGTCCCGCAGGCTTTCAAATAAAATGCTGATCGAGCCGAGCGCTTCAGCGTAATCATTCAACGTGCGACCGTAAAGCGGGACGAAGATGCCTTCCTCAGGCTCGGTAAACAGTCCGCCGGGGGTGTGGTAAATCACATGATCGTAATCTTCCTCTGCAAGAGCATCCACAATACCGGGGATCAGATGCTCGGAGGCGTAATCGTACAACTGGTCAGGACTGTTAGGATTGTTGGGGTGCCAGGTGTAAAAATCGTAGACTCTGGGCGGACCCATCAGCTCATGGGCATCGACCACGACATGAGGACGCCATTCCAGCAGCGCATCCGCCACCGCCTGCGCCTCGGGGTTGATGAGTCTTGGAAAATCCCGGTTGAGATTATACCCGGCAGTGTTGGCGCGGGTTCCCCATTCTCCGAGTTCGCCGCCGTCCGGATTCATTTGAGGAACAAACAAAAAGATAACTTCATCCATCATATCATTGAGCTCGCCGAAGGCAAGATCCCGGGCGAACTCCATCAGTGCTTCCTTGCCGGCTGGTTCATCGCCGTGAATCTGCGCGCCGATAAAAAATATCGGCTTGCCGCTCTGATGCGCCTGCCGGGGTGTGGTATAATCGGTGTTGGTCATGGTCAGCAGAAATAAATCCCGATCCTGTCGGCTCTGACCAATGGTTTTAATTTCGGTTGCATCAGATTCTTTGGCGAGCTTCCGGTAAAAATCGGTTACTTCCTCATAGCTGCTGAGCGCTTCTTCGTCACGCTGTTCAGCCGGAGTAGGTAGTTCCTGTGCGCCGGCTGAGATCGTCGTGCACGAGGTGATGCCGTATGCCAAAAGAGCGATAAAGCTGAGGTGTAGAGTTGATTTCATATTGGAGGTGTTTCATTACATTTGGTGAATCCTTAATTTAGCTGCGCATACCAGAAAATGCACAATTCATTTTGGCGATGCGAATCAATAAAGCTATCAGAAGAATTGCAGCATGATAACAAGTAGCTCATCTCTTTAAAACAATGTATCGTCAGAGCGTGGAATTAGGGAAAAGGTAGGATAAAATATTAAGGAGTATTTTATCTTAAATAAGACTTTCTTATATTTAGGTTGAATTGAGAACAATCCGATTTCATGCTCAGAAAAATACTCGCCATATCATTTCTTTTTATCTATTTCACAGGCCTGCTGCAGCCGGCTTTGCCGATGATCGAGTATTATATGTACAAAGAAAGCATTTCGGAGCTGTTTTGTGAAGAGCGGAACAATCCCGATTCCGATTGTGAGGGCACCTGCTATCTGAGCAATCAGATAGAGGACCAGGATAAGCAGGACCGCCCGGAAAATCTGCTGAATACCGATGATGTCCTGGTTTTACTACCCGTTTCTGAGCTTCAGGTTCCCCGGTATAATCCCCCGCTTGCTTCATATTTATATTCACCTGCCTCTGCACCTGCGGAAGGGGTCTCGCCCGATCTCTTTCAGCCCCCTATCCTTTAGGTAATTAAGGGATTAAGGTAAATAAGGTAATTTGGTTTACTTGGAAAATATGCATCCAACAACCCGAATTACCTTAATTACCCAATTACCTTAATCTACCCGCCCATCTATTATTTACACCAAAAATTTTGAGCCATTATTAATTATTGGAAAACTATGAAATTAGTAATAAAAGTATTCCCATTCACCATTTTGATATCGTTGTTTGCGCTTTCATCTTGTGATGTCCTGGATGCCGGGTCCGACGACAATGATTTCGATCCCGGCGATGAATTGTATCAACTGTGTGCGGTGGAGTCCGGCGATTACAGCGTAGATGCCTGGGCTGAAACGCCTGTGGAAACGGCCTATACGCCGATTTACCTGGAAGTTCGTGATGCGGACTCCGGTGAATGGGTGGATCAGGCGGATATCACCCTGACCCCGATGATGGATATGGAGGAGCATAACCATTCCGCGCCGGTCTGGCAGCCGGAAGCGGAGGCCGACACCGAAACCGGACTTTTTGCCGGAGCAATAATCCCGACCATGCCCGGCGGTGATATGGGCAGTTGGTATCTGGAATGGGAAATCGATGGAGAACCCCACAGCAGTATGGGCGATTGCGCCATTGATGTAGCCAATGCCCCGAATGTGAAGGTCTTTACTGCAGATAATGACGAACGATACATCCTTACCTGGATTGATCCGGAGACCCCGGAAACCGGCAGTAACGACTTTGTGGTCACCCTTCACCACCGCGAATCGATGATGGAATTCCCTGCGGTACAGGATCTCGATCTTGAGGTCAAACCGTGGATGGGTTCCATGGATCACGGCTCGGAAGGCAATGAACATCCGGAGCCTATTGGCGATGGTTTTTATGAAGGTGTGGTCAGCTTCAACATGTCGGGAGACTGGGAAGTCTATGTTACGCTCTTCGACGAGGGTGAAGAGCTGTATGAAGCTGAGTTTGAAATTGAAGTGGAATAGGGTGGAATCATGAATATTCTGATATCTCTTCTCCTATTGCTTGCAGCACCAGAATCTGACCGGGACTCCGTTTCCGGTCAGGTTTTCAGTGATGAAACCGGTCGCTCATTGGCGATGACCCACATCAGCACACCGGAAAACGGCAACGGTACGGTGACCGAAGATGACGGCACGTTTCGCATTGAGCTGACGAATGACGAAACCATCCTCAAAATTTCCAGACTTGGTTACGAGTCTAAGCTGGTACGGCTGACGGATCAGCATTTTTCAGGTTTGCAGGAATTTTATCTCAAACCGGCGACTTCGCGAATGAATGAGGTGATCATCCGTGCAACGCGCACAGCCGGCGACGATATTCGTGCTGATGGCGATCATCACGCTTCCACCACCGAGGAATTCATCGAAGGTCTTGCGGGTGTGGGGATGATCAAACGGGCCAATTACGGTTGGGAGCCCTCCATCAGGGGGATGTCTGCCGGGCGAATGGAAGTGCTGATCGATGATGTGAAAATGACGCCCGCCTGTGTGGATCGTATGGATCCTGTTACATCCTATGTGGAAACCGGTAATCTGGAAAGCGTCGAAGTTTCCAGGGGCAATACTGACCTGAGCCGTAGCAGCCGGCCCGGCGGTACCATGAATCTGGTCACCTCAAGACCCGGTTTTGATCGCAGTTGGTTCGGTGATGCCTCCATAGATTATAACCACAATGCGCGAACGCAGAAGTATAGTCTACAGCAAGGCTATTCCGATGACACTCAAGCTGTTCAGGCGGCGATATCGTACCGGCAGGCTGATGATTTTCACGCCGGCGGAGGAGAAGAAATCTCGCTTTCCGGATATGATAAATGGAACGTGAAACTGGATGCCGATCGCCGATTTGGTCACAATCAGACCGGACGGTTTTCCTACATTGGCGATCTTGCCACCGATATCGGATATCCGGGACTGATCATGGATACCCGCGAGGCGAAATCCCACCTGTTTAGCTATGAACACGAGTGGGAGCAGCCTCTTGAAGGCGTTTCTTCCCTGATGATCAAACCGTACCACACTCGGGTGGATCATTATATGGATGATTACGACCGCGATGTCACCACCCGTGACGTTATGCCGGATATGTACATGCCGATGTACGGCAACACTCGAACAACGGGTATCCGGGCCGATGCGGCGCTCTACCGTGGCGATCATCTGCTCGAAGCGGGATTGCATCTGCACCGCCTCGACGCATTCGCCGATATGCTCATGGAGCCAGTTGATGAGGAAGAGTCTGAGATGTATCTCTACAACATTGGCGATGCTCGCCAGTACACCTCCTATCTCGCGCTGGATTATTCCTATCCGCTCAGCCCGAATTTCACGCTCAATGCGTCCGGTGCGCTGGAGCTGTCGGATCGTGATCTGCACAACCAAACCGCAGCTAACGTACTGAAAAGCGAGCATAACGGTATTTCGGTTTCAAATACCTGGACCGGGTTGAGTGGTTCGGTGGCGCTATCGTACAATCACCAAGACCGATATCTCGCTACATTGACGCTTTCGGATGCCGAGCGGCTGCCATCTCACCTGGAGCATTACGGATATTATATTTACAACCCCGTGGATGATTTCTTTTACCACGGCAATCCGGAGTTGCAGCCTGAACGCAGCTCCCAGGCCGAACTGAATATAATCCGGCAAACCCGCGACCGCAATTTCGGTGTGGAGACGTCCCTGTTTTTCAACTACATGACCAACTATATCGACGGGCGTCCGGTTCCGGGTTCAGATACGTTTCAACACTATGTCAACTACGATGCTGCCCTCACCGCTGGTGGCGAAATATCGGTATTCTGGCAGCCGTCGGATCAGCTGGAAGTCACCTCCGGCGGAGCGTGGGTCTATGCGGAAAATCTGGAAACCGGCGAACCGCTGCCTATGATGCCGCCGCTGGAAGGTTTTGCCCAACTCGGCTGGCAGTCAGACAGAGTAGGATTGGATACCAGAGTGCGCGCAGCAGCAACTCAAAATCGCATTGCCGACCAAACCACGCGCGAAACTCCGACAGACGGATTTATTCTGACAGACATCACCGGCCGGTTTTCCATCACCGATGGCATTGAACTACAGGCCGGGGTGAATAACCTGTTTGATGTGAAGTATTATGAGCACACCAGTCCGGGTGATATGCCGTCTCCGGGCAGAGATGTGTTTGTTCGGGTGGGGTATAGCTGGTAGCCTTACAGTCGGACCATCTGCAATCTGCTATCTTCAATCATCAATCTGCTATCTTTATGCACTGTTGAAATGATTATTATGAGCGGCCAACATTTGCTCAATCTAAACATCCAGCTTGTTCCAACAGATATCAGATTGGTGATTTGTGATAGCAGATTGCAGATGTTTTGGTCCACCCAAATAAAAAAAGGCGCCGTCCACAATAGCACGGCGCCTTTTTAATGTAATTTAGTTCAGACAAACGGCTCAGTTATCACTTTGCTGTTCTGAGCTGGTTTCCTCTTCTTCGGAATCTTTGCCATTGCTTCCGCTGCTGACTTTTGGCTTTTCGGGTTCTTTCCACTCGAACATCAGCCCGTCGCGGGAGTTGTTCATTTTGATTTTTATCGTGGTACCCTCAGGCTTTTCGGCTGTCAGCATTTCTTCAGCAAGTGGATCTTCCACATACTTTTGAATCGCTCGTTTCAGCGGGCGTGCACCGTATTTCTGATCAAAACCGAGTTCTGACAGAAACTCTTTGGCACCTTTGGTGATATCCACTTTATAGCCAAGATCTTCAATACGCCGGAACAAGTGACCGGCTTCATTGTCGATAATGCGGAAGATGTCTTGTTTTTCAAGCGGCTTGAAGACAATGACATCATCCACACGATTCAGAAATTCCGGGTTGAACACTTTCTTCAGAGCATCCTGGATTGTGGACTTCATCTTGGCATAATCGTAAGTAGAAGAATCTGCGTCGGCAAAGCCAATGCCTCTGCCAAGATTTTTAATATCACGCGCACCAATGTTGGATGTCATGATGATAATGGTATTTCGGAAGTCGACTTTGCGACCAAGGCTGTCAGTGAGAATACCATCATCGAGAACCTGCAGTAACAGGTTGAAGACATCGGGGTGTGCTTTTTCAATTTCATCAAGCAGGACGACGCTGTAAGGCTTACGCCGGACTTTTTCGGTGAGGATTCCACCTTCTTCATAGCCAACGTAGCCCGGAGGTGCTCCGACCAGTCGGGATACGGAGAACTTCTCCATATATTCACTCATGTCAATGCGAACAAGGGCATCGTCCACGTCAAACAGGTATTTGGCCATGACTTTGGCCAATTCGGTTTTACCGACACCGGTAGGTCCGAGAAAGATAAATGAACCGATCGGGCGGTTCGGATCTTTGAGTCCGGCACGCGTCCGCTGAATGGACTTGCTGAGTTTTACGATGGCTTCGTCCTGACCAATAACCTTTTCGGCCAGCTCGTCTTTCATCTTCAGCAATTTCTTGCTTTCCTTTTGAGCGATTTTGGTCACCGGGATGCCGCTCATCATGGCGACTACTCCGGCTACATCTTCCTCTTTTACGTCATAGACGATTTTCTCACACTCTTTTTCCCATTCGCGATTGGCGTTTTCCAGCTCTTCGATCATCCGCTTTTCTTTGTCTCGCAGACGAGCGGCATCCTCGAATCGCTGTTTTTTAACCATCGCGTTCTTTTCGGTGCTGGTTTTATCAATCTCTTCTTCCAGCTCAACGATGTGCTTAGGTACGGTTATGTTGGAAAGGTGTACCCGTGCACCGGCTTCATCCAATGCATCAATGGCTTTATCCGGCAGGAAGCGATCGGTGATATACCTGTCGGTAAGCTTCACGCAACCTTCAATAGCTTCCTCTGAATAGCGGACGCTATGATGCTTTTCATACTTCTCTTTAATCTGATTGAGGATCTCAACAGTTTCTTCAGGAGTGGTGGGATCCACCATGATTTTCTGAAACCGGCGCTCCAATGCACCGTCTTTTTCGATGTACTGCCGGTACTCGTTGAGTGTAGTTGCTCCAATCGCCTGAATGTCACCACGTGCCAGTGCGGGTTTCAGCATGTTGGAAGCATCAAGTGAACCGCTGGCTCCGCCGGCACCGACGATGGTGTGCAGCTCGTCAATGAAAAGAATGATGTTGGGTGTTTTTTCCAGTTCATTCATCACTGCTTTCATGCGCTCTTCGAACTGACCGCGATATTTGGTACCGGCGACTAATGCGGCGAGATCAAGAGCTACAACTCGTTTGTCGTATAGCACGCGTGAGACTTTGCGCTTTATAATGCGCAGTGCCAGGCCTTCTGCGATGGCCGTCTTACCAACGCCGGGCTCACCGATAAGTGCCGGGTTATTTTTCTTACGACGGCTCAGAACCTGAGCAACTCTTTCAATTTCTTTTTCCCGGCCAACTATCGGGTCGAGTTTTCCATCTTCGGCGAGTTTTGTTAAATCCCGCCCAAAATTGTCGAGTACTGGTGTTTTACTTTTTTCCATTTTTCTTTCCCTGGAGCTTCCGGATGATTTTGAACCTTTAGAAGAAGAGCCTTCATCATCAGGAGATGAAGGAGTATCGGAATCACTTGCTTTAGTTCGGCCAGAAATAATCATATCAAGTTCCTCCCTTACGGCGTCATAGGTAACGTTAAATTGTTGAAGAATTTGTGCGGCAATGTTTTCATCATCACGTAACAGTGATAGTAAAAGATGTTCGGTGCCAATAGTATCGCTTTTGTACAGCTTCGCTTCCAGATATGTGATCCGCAGGACCTTTTCAGCCTGCTTGGTAAGCGGAATATTTCCAACTGTTACGGCCCCGCCGGTGCTTTTGACGGTTTCTTCAATAGTTTTTTTCAGCTTGAAAATATCACATTTAAGATTTTTGAGAATTTTAATAGCGATGCCATCTCCGAGACGAATTACTCCGAGAATTAAATGTTCTGTTCCGATATAGTCATGTCCTAACCGGAGTGCTTCTTCCCGGCTGAACTGGATAACGTCACGAACTCTGTTGGAAAAATTGCCTTCCATATAAAATCTTTGAAAGCTTGAATAAAAATTTCAGCTACTTTTGTTGAACGACTCTTGTACTGCATTAGTTTCGTCCTCGTCGAAAGTAGCACGGCAGTGTAGTAAATGCAAGAAATGAGATATAGGATTAACGAAGTTCCTGCCGATTCTTGCTGATGAATAATTACGATTGATGAATGAGCCGTAATTATGCTGTCAGGTTGTTAAAACAGGGATTTTCCCGTCATTTCATCCGGCTGGGGCAATTCCAGAAGTTTTAGCAGGGATGGGGCAACATCAGCAAGTATACCATCCTGAATCTCACCCTGCACCGGATAATTCACTACTATAAACGGAACGTACGCATCGGTATGAGCAGTATGTGGTGAGCCATCAGGTTGTTTCATACGATCTGAGTTACCGTGATCGGAAATGACGATGGATCGGTATTGGTGGGCCGTTGCCGTTTCAAGAACGTTTTTCAGGCACTGATCTATAGTTTCAACAGCTTTTACAGTGGCCTCGAAGTCTCCGGTGTGCCCGACCATATCAGGGTTGGCAAAATTCAGAATAACCAGGTCGTAGGTTTCAGAGGATAGAGCTTCTACCATTTTATCCGTGACCTCCGGCGCACTCATTTCCGGCTGGAGGTCATAGGTAGCCACTTTAGGGCTCTGCACCATCATGCGTTCCTCTCCTTCGTTCGGCTCTTCAACCCCTCCGTTAAAGAAGTAAGTTACATGCGGATATTTTTCCGTTTCAGCCATCCGAAGTTGCTTGAGTCCTTTCCCCGAGACATACTCACCCAGAGTGTTGTTCATGGAAAGGGGAGGGTAGGCGACACGTGCCCAGGAGAAGTTCTTGTCGTACTGGGTAAATGTGGTATAATGCAGGCTTAGATTTTCCACCGGAAACTCATTGAATTCCGGGTCGGAAAGAGCGGAAGTTATCTGCCGGGCACGATCTCCGCGGATGTTAAAAAAGATGACAACGTCATCAGGTTCAATACGAGAAGCGTCGGTAGAATCGATTTTACAGGGGAGGATGAATTCATCGGTAACCTTCTGTTCATACGACCTGGCTATTGCTTCGGAAGCACTTTCGGCTTCTTCGCCATTCCCGTTGACGAGCAGATCATACGCTTTCTGAGTGCGTTCCCATCGGCGGTCGCGGTCCATGGCATAGTATCGGCCAAGTACGGAAGCAATTTTACCGGTGCCGATATCAGCGGCTTTTTGCTCGAATTGTTTTACGTATTCGGCGCCGCCATGAGGAGAGGTGTCGCGCCCATCTGTTAATGCATGGACCCAGACATCATCAAGGTCATGTTGTTTGCAAAGTTTCAGAAGAGCGTACAGGTGATTGATGTGGCTGTGAACGCCGCCATCAGAGAACAAGCCCATAAGGTGAATTTTACCTTTGGCCTTGGCTTTACTAACCGCATCTACGAGCACTTTATTTTCAAAAAAAGACCCGTCATCAATAGATTTATTAACACGGGTCAATTCCTGCCAGACGATTCTGCCGGCTCCGATATTCAGGTGGCCGACTTCGGAATTTCCGAACTGACCTTCCGGAAGACCTACATCCATGCCGGATGCAGATAACTTAGAGTTCGGACAGGTTTGCAGAAGGGAATCTATGTAAGGCGTGTTGGCCTTTTCAATAGCACTGATTTCGGGGTTATCAGCGAACCCGAATCCGTCCAGAATCGCAAGAAGTGCTCGGGGCATAAATTACAGACTGTTGTAATACTTTATAATATTAGCCTTTTTGTTGGCAGCATTATTCTTATGGATATGGCCTTTAGCTGCCATGCGATCAAGGTAGGATACAGCCTTACGAACCAATGGTTCGGCTTCTGTTTTATCAGTTGCTTTGAACACTTTTTTATAGAGAGTACGCATGGTTGAGCGCCGGGCACGGTTATGAACTCTTCGTTTTGCCTCCTGGCGCATGCGCTTTATTGATGACTTATGCTGTGGCATAAATATTAATCTGAAATTTTTAGTATACCGGTTTTACGTTTATTTTTAACGATAGCATAGAAAGATACGAGTACATCTTTTCCTGTTCAACAATTATTTTGCGAAATTCCAGTATAAACTCTAACTTCTAATTCTGTCATGATGATTGTAGTTATAGATGGGCCGGCAGGAGCCGGCAAAAGCACAACGGCTCAGGCTGTTGCCCGAAAGGCCGGTTTGGATTATATCGATTCCGGCGCTATATATCGTGGTTTCACGGTATTATATAACGAATTAAAACATGACAGAGCGTCGTTCTTTGAGGCCATTAAGCAGGAGCGGCTGCGATTTGAGTTCGATCGCGATGTATCCAGGGTTTATCTGGATAAAAGCGAAATAACCGAAGAGCTACGTTCACCTTCTGTCAATGATAATGTGAGTGTCGTTGCTGCGATGCCGGAGGTTCGCAATCAGGTAACCGTAGAGCTGAAAAAAGCAGTAGGTGCATCTGATTGTATTGCCGAAGGACGCGATCTTGGCACGGTGGTTTTTCCCGAAGCGGAGCTAAAGTTTTTTCTAACCGCCGATCTTGATGAAAGGGCGAGACGGCGGCAACTTGAAATGGAAAGCAAAGTCGAGTATTCGGCCGATTCAAAATTTCAAAACGTCAAAGAGAATCTTCAGCAGCGCGATACCATTGACTCTTCCAGAAAAGAAGCTCCCCTGCAAAAGGCCAAAGATGCTATCGAATTGGATACGACATCGCTTTCGTTTGATCGGCAGGTTCAAATCATCACCGAGGCGATCGAACGAGTGCGAACACAACGTTCCAACTCGAATAGTCAATGAAACGAAGGTAATAACGTTTACCTGTTTGTGTTAATAAAACCTGAACTTAAACCATAAACTCTAATCCCGTTTGCATTACGCAAGCGAGGCACCAAATTCCAGGAATCCTAAATGACCGATGAACTAAAAAAAGAAGAAGTCAAAGAAGAATCCGGTTCAACGGCTACTGCTGAAGAAGTAGCTACTGAAACTGAACAGGTCGAAGCCGGCCAAAACGGTGCAATACCTACGTATACCGGAGAGGTAAGCGAAAAGGTATACACCCTTGATGAATTAGAAGAGCAGAGTCTTGATTATCAGGATGACGAGTACAATGAACTCGTGCAGATGTACGAGGGAACGCTCAGCTCCATCACTGAAAAAGAGGTGGTCACCGGTCGGGTGATCTCTAAAGATGAGAAATATGTAATTGTCGATATCGGATTTAAGTCCGAAGGCATTGTACCGCTCAATGAGTTTCGAGATGGGGAAACCATCGAACCGGGCGATGAGATAGAAGTATTTTTAGACAAAGTCGAAGATCGCGAAGGGCAGCTCGTACTTTCACGGAAAAAAGCCGATACCCTTCGTACCTGGCAGCAAATCGAAGAGAATTTCAACTCCGAAAAAGTCATCGAAGGCTACATCAAGCGCCGAATTAAAGGTGGTATGGTCGTTGATGTCTTCGGAATCGACGCCTTCCTGCCGGGCTCGCAAATTGATGTTCGTCCCGTACGGGATTTTGACGCCTACGTCGGTCGAACCATGGAGTTCATGATTGTGAAACTCAATCTCTCCAGTGAAAATGTTGTCGTTTCCCACCGGGCTCTCGTTGAATCCGATCTTGAAGAACAGCGCGAGCAGATTCTGGCAAGTATGGAACCAGGCCAGATCCTCGAAGGTATCGTCAAGAACATCACCGATTTCGGTGTATTTATCGACCTTGGTGGCGTCGACGGTCTGCTTCACATCACCGACCTCTCCTGGGGCCGGGTAGAGCATCCATCTGAAATTGTAAGACTTGATCAGAAGCTCAATGTGGTCGTCCTGGAATTCGATCAGGATCGCAAGCGAATTTCACTCGGACTCAAGCAGCTTCAGCCGCATCCGTGGGATGAAATCGACCATAAGTATCCTGAAAACGAGCGCGTACAGGGTAAGGTCGTTTCCATCGCCGATTACGGTGCGTTCATCGAGCTCGAAAAAGGTGTTGAAGGACTGGTTCACATCAGTGAAATGTCCTGGACGCAACATATTAAGCACCCGTCTCAGCTTGTAGAGAAAAACGAGGTGATCGAGTGTGTTGTGCTCAACATCAACAAAGATGAGAAGAAAGTTTCACTCGGTGTCAAGCAGCTTCAGGAAGATCCCTGGGAGAACCTGCTCGACCGATACCCGATTGGTTCCAAGCACAAAGGAGTGGTACGAAACCTTACCAACTTCGGTGTATTTGTTGAACTTGAGCCGGGCATTGACGGGTTGGTACACATCTCAGACCTAAGCTGGACCGAGAAGATTAATCACCCGAGCGAAGTGGTTGCGAAAGGTGATGAACTTGAAGTTTCCATCCTTTCAGTAGATTTCGACAACCGCCGGATTTCACTTGGTCACAAGCAGATCGAAGATAATCCGTGGGAGAAATTCGCCATTGAATACGCCAAGGGAAATGAAGTAACCGGTGAGGTTACCCGCACTACCGAAAAAGGTGTATTCGTGAAGCTACCACTTGGTGTTGAAGCTTTCATGCCGGCTAAGGAAGTCGCTAAAGAAGGCAATCACACCGAGCAATACTCCGAAGGTGAAGAAACTAAAGCCGTTGTTATCGAATTCGATGAAACGAGCAAAAATATCACCTTGAGTGAAGCACAGGTAGGAACGTTCAAGAAAGAAGAGAAAAAGGATACTTCGAAGTCCAAATCGAAGAAAAAACCTTCTGCTTCTTCTGAGAACACCGGTGCGTTAACACTTGGTGAAATGTCCGGACTTGAAAACCTCAAAGAGCAACTTCAGGAAAAAGAAGATGCTGCGTCAAGCAAAGATGAGGACGAAGGTCAGGACAGCGAAGATAATTCCGAAGAAGAGAAATAAATTCGGAAGCAAATGGTTAAGTCTTCGTAATACGAGTTGTAAAAGAGGAGGTTTTTTAACCTCCTCTTTTTATTTAACACCATTTTATCGCTATGGAAAAAATACAACCACCCGAAACACATCAGGAAACGCTCGAAGCACTTAAATATAAGCTCGAGGGGATTGTACCCGAAGCCGAAATCATACTGAAGGCCGAAATGGCCTATGAAATCAACCGCATTAAAAAAGAAAAAGATGCGGTGATTCTCGGTCATAATTACATGGAGCCGGCGCTTTATCACAGCATCCCCGATTATGTAGGGGATTCGCTCGGCTTGAGTAAGATTTCTGCCGAGACTACGGCCTCACGAATCGTGTTTTGTGGTGTTGAATTCATGGCCGAAACGGCAAAAATCCTGAGTCCGGATAAAATGGTTTTACTGCCGGCGTCGAAAGCGGGTTGTTCACTTGCAGAAAGTATTACAGGAGAAGATGTTCGCAAACTGAAAGAACAGTATCCCGGCGTACCGGTGATCACCTATGTTAATACCTACGCCGAAGTTAAGGCTGAAACTGATATTTGCTGTACTTCCAGTAATGCTGCAAAAATTGTCAACCAGCTTGACAGCGACACCGTAATCTGTTTGCCGGATGAGTTCCTGGCGAAGAATATCGCCAAAGAAACCGGAAAGAATGTAGTATTTCCCGGTCACAGTAATGGTAACGGAGAGTTGCAAAACAGCATGATTGTCTGGGACGGGAAGTGCGAAGTTCACGATAAGTTTTCTTTACAGGATGTCGAGAACGTCAGAAAACAATTCCCGGATGCATTGATCCTTGCCCACCCTGAATGTCCCCCGGAAGTTGTAGAAGCCTCCGATTATAGCGGTTCTACAACAGCAATGGTCAATTACGTACAACAATCGGATGCCGATCGCTATATGTTATTCACCGAATGTAGCATGGGGGATAATATAGCAGCTGAAAATAAAGAAAAGGAAATGGTAAAAATGTGCAGTGTACGTTGCCCGCACATGAACCAAATTACTCTGGAAGATACCCTGGAATGCTTGAAAAAGGATCAGTATCAAATCCATATTGACGAGACTATCAGAAAAAAAGCGAAAGCATCGCTCGACAGAATGCTTGAAATGAGTTGAGTTAAAAAAGGAATTTAATTTGAAAGCCGGATCATTTTCATAATGGTTCGGCTTTTTTTATTTCAGGTATAAAAAGGTTTTTGGCGACTTTATATTCCTAACTATTGAGTTAGAGTTGTGTCAATATTTCAAGGGTGTACTCATAAAAAAAGGACTCTCACAATCGTGGAGCCCTTTTAAAAAAAAGAAATCAAAGTGGTCGATTACTTGTAGAAGTAAACCTTGTTGTTTACAGAATCTTTTCCACTTTTGATTTTATCACCGGTTTCTCTGTTGTGGGTATAGACCACATTTCTCATGGAATTGAGTTCTTTTTCATTATTGAAAGATACTTCCAGAGCTTCTCCACCTGGTTCGAGTTTATTCAGTGAATCAATCAATTCACGAAATTTAGAAGAACTTTTTTTGGTGATTTTGATTTCAGCGCGAGGAACAAAATTAATTCTCATAAGTCCGTTAGATTAGATTTGAATGTGTGTTGAAAAATACACGTATTCATATTGTAAGTCAATCAGTTCTTGATCTAACTATATTATGGAACTTGTATTGTGTGTAAAATCGTCTCTATAATGTCTTCTGAAGATTTATCTTCAGCTTCTGCTTCGTATGAAAGAATAATTCGATGTCTGAGTATATCAAAAGCAACAGCTCTAACATCTTCAGGACTTACATAAGTTTTTTGATTTAAAAATGCATGAGCCCGTGCAGCAAGGCTTAGATTTATGCTCGCACGAGGTGAGGCCCCGAATTCAATAAGGTTTTCAATGTCGGCGACTTCGTAATTTTGCGGATCACGGGTAGCCCAGATAATATCTACTATATATTGCTCCAATTTTGGATCCATATAAATGTTGTTGACCAGGCTGCGACATTCAATGATTTCTTCAGGAGAGACGACAGGTTGTAATTCCGTTTTGGCATCTGTCGTTGCCATCATTCTCATGATTTTCAACTCATCATCAGGAGATGGGTAACCTACCTTAATTTTGATCATAAAACGATCAACTTGTGCTTCGGGAAGTGGATAGGTTCCCTCCTGTTCAACAGGGTTTTGGGTCGCAAGAACCAGGAAAGGGTCATCAAGGTGAAAGGTTTCTTCCCCGATGGTGACCTGTCGTTCCTGCATTGCTTCAAGAAGGGCACTTTGCACTTTAGCCGGAGACCGGTTGATTTCATCGGCAAGAATCAGGTTGGCAAATACAGGACCTTTTTTGACGATAAAATCAGCTTCTTTTTGATTGTAGATCATGGTACCGATCAAATCGGCAGGCAAAAGATCCGGTGTAAATTGAATACGTTGAAAACTGGTATCAATAACTTTGGCTAAACTTGAAATCGTCAGGGTTTTTGCCAGTCCGGGAACGCCCTCAAGTAAAACATGGCCGTTAGTTAGCAGACCGATCAGCAGTCGATCGATCATATAGCGTTGCCCCACTACTACTTTTTCAAGTTCCGTGTAAATCTTCTGAATAGATTGGATGTGTTTTTGGATTTGTTCTTCGGTCGCTGCCAGGGAGTCTTGCTGTGTAGGCATAGTATTAATCTGGGTTTATAGAAAATGATCGCATGATAGCATTTTTTTGAAAATTCGGCAGGGGTTTGTCGAGCCTGAATCACCCATTAAAAAACTTAGAGAAAAACCGGAAAATACCGGTTGATGAGCTTATCAATTTTGGGTACCTTAAGGCGCATTTTTTAAGCCCAACAGACGCAATGGTTACCTATTTATTTATACTCTTTGCAACACTCGCAATTGCCGCAGCACTGGCAATGGTCCTAAATAAAAGCACGGTTAATAGTGCTTTGTTTCTGGTATTGAACATGCTGTCGATTGCAGGTATTTATCTGCTGCTGAAAGCTCAGTTTCTGGCAGTAGTTCAGGTATTGGTATATGCCGGTGCCATCATGGTGCTGTTTTTATTCGTAATCATGTTATTAAACGTCGAAGACGAAGAGGCGGTACTGGATAAAATCAATTTCCGGTATATAATTTCAGTAATACTGGGTGTAGTGGTTTTATCACAGCTGCTGTATATAACCGGTAGTATGACCGAGACACTACCTCCTGTTGCTGAGGACATGGCACAGGTCGGCACGGTGGAAGCTATTGGTGATGAGTTATTCAGTACCTATATTCTGCCGCTCGAAATTACAGCTATTTTACTTACCGCCGCGGTCGTTGGCGCCATTATGATGGCACAACACAAATTTAAATAACGGTATTAATGATTGCTTTAGACTGGTATCTGGCACTAAGTGCAATTTTATTTTCTATCGGTGTGATCGGCGTATTAACGCGCAAGAATGCAATTGTCATTTTTATGTGCGCCGAGCTTATGCTTAATGCGGTTAACCTGAGCCTGGTTTCCTTCAGTGCTCACCTGGGAGATGTACATGGTCAGATCCTTGTCTTCTTCTCTCTTTGTGTTGCCGCAGCCGAAGCTGCAGTCGGCCTGGCCATTATCATTGCTATTTTCAGAAACAATTTATCGGTGGATATCACCAGAATTAATCTGCTACGATGGTAATGTACTCTGCAGAATCTCATTTGACCACTATAAGGATAACAGCTAAAACCGGATAATTCCCTTGGCTGAACTCATCCCATTTATTATCGGAATCCCTCTGCTGGGGTTTTTGCTCAACGGTCTTTTAGGACTGGCATTCCCGGCATGGCGTGAACAGAAATTATTAATCGGCAGTCTTGCCACCCTGAGTGTGTTTGTACCCTTCCTGATGTCACTGAGCATCTACCTGGGTATGACAGGTCAGAGTGATCCTACCGTAGTTACCCTGTGGACCTGGATGGAAGCCGGAGAATTTTCGGTTGATATCGCCTACCGGGTGGATCAGCTTTCCATTTTGATGGCACTCATCGTAACCGGTGTCGGATCTCTGATTCACTTGTACTCCATTGGTTACATGGGTCACGATGAAGGGTACTGGAAGTACTTTGCCTACCTAAACCTGTTCATCTTCGCTATGATGAACCTGGTGATGGCCGACAACCTTCTGCTGCTTTTTCTTGGCTGGGAAGGTGTAGGACTCTGCTCCTATCTGTTGATCGGCTTTTGGTATACAGATATGGCCAAAGCCATCGCCGCTAAAAAAGCATTTCTGTATAACAGAGTCGGCGATGCGGCTTTCCTGATTGCCATGTATCTGATCTTTAACCAGGTTGGCAGCCTTGCTTTCGGAGATATTTTTGCAGCAGTTGATCAAATACCTACCAACACCGTATTTATCATCGGTGCCCTGTTATTAATCGGTGCCACCGGTAAGAGTGCTCAAATTCCACTGTTTGTCTGGCTGCCCGATGCGATGGCCGGCCCGACCGCCGTCTCCGCCCTTATCCATGCAGCAACGATGGTTACCGCGGGGATTTACCTTATCTCCCGCATGTCGGAGATGTACGTACTCTCTCCCGAGCTGATGCTCCTGGTTGCCGTCATTGGTGCATTAACAGCCATTGTCGCCGCCACCATTGCGCTTACACAGCATGATATCAAAAGCGTGCTGGCCTATTCGACGGTATCGCAGCTTGGATTTATGTTTATGGCACTTGGAGCCGGCGGTTTTATAGCCGCACTTTTCCATGTTCTTACGCACGCTTTCTTCAAGGCATGTTTGTTCCTTGGTTCCGGTTCCGTAATCCATACGATGGAACATGTGGAACATAAATTGCACGACAAAGGCAAGCAGGTGCATTACGATCCGCAGGATATGCGGAATATGGGGGGACTGAAAAAATACATGCCCTCCACCTATTGGACTTTTCTGATTTCAACGATTGCTATTGCAGGAATTCCGCCACTATCCGGATTTTTCTCAAAGGATGAAATCCTTGTGATGACCTTTAATGCCGGTACGGTAGCCGAATACGGAACAGTATTCTACGGACTTTGGGGCATAGGTATCATTACGGCTTTTCTGACCGCATTTTACATGTTTCGCTTAACCTTCTCCACTTTCCACGGAGAGTTTAAACTGCCAAATAAAGTCTCCGGTGCTGAAGGAGCGGAACAATACCTGCATGAAAGTCCAAAAACGATGACCACACCTCTGTGGATTCTTGCAACTCTCGCAGTTGTCGGTGGTTTTGTTGGAGTACCTAACTTTGTGGCGTCAACCTTTGCAGGAACAGATGTGAGTTTCAACCAGATGCACATCTGGCTCGGTGGATCCATTGCTGATTACGACCTTGTACTCAGCAAACCTGTTGAATGGGCGCTTTTAAGTGGTGCCGTACTCATTGCCGCACTCGGTATCCTGTTGGCATTCCGCTTATATGGAAAAGCTGAAGTTGAAGAGGCCGACGAACTCGTAGAAGCTCGTACAAGACCTCTTTACTCAGTATGGGCTGATAAGTATAAGATTGATGAAATTTATGAAGGTGGTATTGTAAACCCACTGGTAAAGTTTTCCGACCGCGGTTTGTATGTATTTGATATGCGTATCATAGATGGCTTTGTAAATCTGGTCGGCGGAACGATGAAGTTGATCGGAAGTCTGATGAGATACATTCAGACCGGTGTGGCCGGCAACTATGCTTTTGCATTGGTGCTCGGTGTCGTACTCGTATTCTATTTACTTTTATTCTGATTATTTAAGGCAGACACGTAATGGAGTTTTTGCTATCACTTGTTATTGGTATTCCGCTAATCGGGGTACTCGCAATTTTACTCGTTAAGAACGATGAGCTGATTAGATGGGTGGCTCTAATTACCACCAGTGCATCGTTTATATTAGCCCTGCCGTTACTGTTTAATTTTGAATTCGGTGTCATCAATTACATCATCGAATCCGATCCCCTTATTTCGGGTTATGATGTAAAATTCCTTATTGGACTTGACGGGCTAAGCATGATGCTATTCATGTTGACTACCTTCATAAGCCCGATCGTAGTCCTTTCTTCATGGAGATCCATTACCGAACACGTTGCGGCATTTTATTCCCTTATTCTGATCTTCCTGACAGGATCCCTCGGTGTATTTGCTGCCATGGACCTGTTTATATTCTATATTTTCTTTGAGCTCACTGTATTTCCCGTTTATTTCCTTATCGGAATATGGGGTGGAGCTAATCGCTTGCATGCAACAATCAAATTCTTCCTCTATACATTGGTGGGCTGGCTTTTAATGCTGGTCGCACTCATTTATGTAGGTTACGCTGCCGGCCAAATTGTAGACGGTGTTGTTTTTACCACAGACTGGAGAGTACTTAGCGATCCTGCTTTTCAAATCGGGTTGGTTGAACAAACATATCTGTTCATCGCATTTGCGTTGGCATTGTTTATTAAGGTTCCGCTGTTTCCATTCCATACCTGGTTGCCACATGCGCATACCGAAGCACCTACAGCAGGTTCGGTATTGCTTGCCGCAATTACATTGAAAATGGGTACCTACGGTATTGTCCGCTTTATGCTACCGCTGATGCCCAATGCAACCATGGAGTTTGCTCCTTATGTAGCGGTCCTGGCCTTGATAGGCATCATCTACGGTGCCCTTGTTGCTATGGTGCAGAAGGATGTAAAAAAACTGGTGGCCTATTCTTCAGTGTCCCACATGGGGTTTGTAATGCTGG
>SLJN01000258.1 GCA_007135115.1 Balneolales bacterium | reverse complement strand
TGAACGATGCAAGCCAAACTCAAACCCAAAACCAATACCTATATCTCATGTTAGACTGGCTTTATCAACCCTGGCCTTGGTATGTGGCCGGGCCTTTAATCGGACTGATGGTTCCGTTACTTTATATTATCGGAAACAAGCAGTTTGGAATATCATCAAGTTTACGTCACATGTGTGCAACATGTGCACCATCTTCCATATCCTTCTTTAATTATGATTGGAAGGGTACGGGCATGTGGAACCTCGTATTTGCCCTTGGAATCGTGATCGGAGGATTTCTGGGAGGATGGGTTTTTGCCAATCCTGAGCCTATTGCGCTGTCATCCGCAACGATTAATGATCTGAGTGCTCTTGGTATTCAGGATTTTGATGGATTGGTGCCTGACGACATCTTCACCTGGGAAAACCTTTTCACCTGGCAGGGCATCATCTTTCTGCTTCTCGGCGGTTTCCTGACCGGGTTCGGTGCTCGCTATGCGGGAGGGTGTACCTCGGGACACGCGATTTCCGGCTTATCTGATTTACAGGTCGGATCCCTCGTAGCCGTCATTGGATTTTTTATAGGCGGTTTGATCGTCACGCATCTGGTTTATCCACTCATCTTCTAAGTCACTGAATCTTTATGAATCACCTCAAGTATCTTATTGTAGGCACGTTTTTCGGCTTCGTGCTCACCAAAGCCGAGGTTATTTCCTGGTTCCGTATTCAGGAAATGTTCCGTTTCCAGGATTTCCACATGTACGGAGTAATTGGCATGGCCGTAGTTGTTGGAATAATATCGGTGCAGATTATCAAGCGATTAAACGTTAAGGATATTAATGGAGAGCCGATTACGATTGCACCTAAAGATCCCAAGCAAATGTATCGCTATTCAATCGGCGGAACTATTTTTGGCCTGGGATGGGCCTTAACCGGTGCATGTCCGGGTCCCTACTTCGCTCTAATTGGAACCGGCTTGTCTATTATGCTCGTGCCGTTTATAGGAGCCCTTTTGGGAACATTTTTATACGGCGTCATCAAAGACAGCCTGCCTCACTGATTTTCATTATAAACAAACAAAAAGAACTAACTGAATAAGGAGAACACTATGTTTTTCAAACAAGTCTTTGATCAAAAAATCGCTCAATACGCTTATGTGATTGGTTGTCAGAAAACCGGCGAAGCTGTGGTGATTGATCCGATGAGAGATATCGATCAGTACGATCGCATTGCTGAAGCGGAAGGTCTGAAAATTACCGCTGCCGTGGATACGCACATCCACGCCGATTATATTTCAGGTTTGCGTGAGTATGCCGAGCGTGGCGTAAAAGTTTTTGCCTCTGATGAAGGCGATGAAGATTGGAAATATGAGTGGCTCATCAACAGTGATAAATATAATTATCAGCTGCTAAAAGATGGCGATTCTTTTTCAATCGGTAACATCGAAATCAAAGCAATTCATACTCCCGGCCACACTCCGGAACACCTGATTTATGCGGTAACCGATAAAGGCGGAGGTGCTGACGAGCCAATGGGTATTGCTACCGGAGACTTCATCTTCGTTGGTGATCTTGGCCGACCGGACTTACTTGAATCCGCCGCCGGTCAGGAAGGATTGATGGAGCCTTCGGCACGTAAGCTGTATGAAACCGTGAAGTCTATTGATGATCTGCCGGATTACATGCAGGTTTGGCCCGGTCACGGCGCAGGCAGCGCCTGTGGTAAAGCATTGGGCTCAGTTCCTGAAACCACATTGGGCTATGAGCGCCGGTTCAATCCAGCTATGAAAGCAGCCGAAAGCGAAGATCAGTTCGTGAAATTTATTCTTGAAGGGCAGCCTGAGCCACCGATGTATTTTGCCCGAATGAAGCGGGATAACAAAATCGGTCCGGCGGTTCTGCATGGTAAACTCCCCATGCCTTCTAATGTGAAGCCGGAAGAGTTGGCTGATAAAGCAAAGCAGAAGGGCAACGCTGTTGTAGATGCCCGCACGCGGGATAAATTCTCTGAAGCGCATTTTCCCGGAGCATTGCTTTCACCCTTTAACAAAGCCTTTAATACGATCATCGGATCATTTGTTGAAGAAGATGAAGACATCTATCTGGTGATCGAAGAAGATAATCTGGAAGAAGCTGTCCGGGATATCATTCGCATAGGCCTCGATCGAATCAAGGGCTATATCACCCCGGAACAGTTTGATGCTTATCGAAACGCCGGCGGTGAAGTGGAGTCCGTACCGGTAACAACTTTTGCCGAAGCAAAAAATAAGCTGGATGACGAGAACATTGCCGTTGTGGATGTCCGTAAATATGCCGATTACCAGGTTGAGCATATCCCCGGCTCCATCAATGCCGCCGACTCTCGTCTGCCGGAATACCTCGACCGTATTCCTAAGGATAAAGAGCTGTATGTGCATTGCACGGCAGGATCCCGATCAGCTGTTTCCGCCGCTTATCTCAAGCGTGCCGGTTACGACAAGATCACACAGATCGATGACCAATTCGCCAACTGGAAAAGTGAAGGCGAAGTTGTAGCTGAGTAATTCTCAGGTCTTTTAGCACGCAGACCGTCGGGGGCTTATTTGGGGCGCCCGGCGGTCCTTTTTATTTGAAAACCATATTTAGAAGTTCGTAACAATCAGTGAAAAGTATATTCCCCATATTACATTGGCTGCCAAGGTATCATCGAAGCTGGCTGAAGAATGATCTTTCAGCCGGACTTACGGTGGGGGTTATGCTCATTCCGCAGGGGATGGCGTATGCACTCATTGCGGGGTTGCCGCCCGAATACGGGCTCTATGCTGCCGTAGTTCCGCTACTGATTTACGCTTTTATGGGCACATCACCGCACCTTGCGGTAGGTCCGGTAGCTTTGATAGCATTACTCGTTGCCGCCGCCGTTTCTCCCCTGGCAAATACCCCCGAAGAATACATCACCCTGAGTATTTTGCTCGCACTAATGGTTGGAACGGTGCAACTAATTTTGGGACTGCTGCGAATGGGGTTTCTGGTAAGTTTGCTTTCCCATCCGGTACTCTCCGGATTCGTTTCAGCCGCAGCTATAGTTATCGGGTTAAGTCAACTCCATCACCTTTTGGGGATTGATTCAGTTTCAGGAGGTGTGCATGAAATTTTTTACGGTGTCGTCTCGCAGGCAAATGTTATAAATATATGGACAGTAGTCATCGGGGTTTCAGCTATTTTATTTATTCTGTTGTTTAAACGAGTAGCTCCCAAAATACCGGGATCACTTGCAGCCGTGGTTGCAGGTATCGTGGTTATTGCCGCAACCGGTTTGCAGCAGGCGGGAGTAAATATTGTGGGTAGTGTTCCCGATGGGTTGCCTGCTTTTGCGATTCCCCAAATAACCTGGGCAAGTGTCCAGGCTCTTTTCCCGATGGCGTTGGCGATTGCATTGGTGGCGTATATGGAGTCCATAGCTGTGGCAAAAGCCATGCAACAAAAAGACGGTAGTTATCAGATCAATCCGAATCAGGAACTGGTTTCTCTGGGGTCTGCCAATATCGGCGGAGCATTTTTCCAGGCATTTCCTGTTACGGGTGGGTTTTCACGAACAGCAGTGAATTTTGATTCCGGTGCTAAAACGGGTTTGGCTTCGGTATTTAGTGCTTTAGTAGTCGTGATAACCTTATTGTTTCTGACTCCGCTTTTCTACTACCTGCCCAAAGCGGTACTCGCTGCGATCATTATGGTTGCAGTGGTCGGACTCATCGACACATCGGGCTTTCGGAAGTTATGGAAAATCGGTCATTACGACCGTTATATGTTCCTGGCGACTTTTGTCGGCACCTTATTTATAGGTATTAAGGAAGGAATACTGCTGGGCATTGTACTTTCGGTATTAATGTTGGTTTACCGCAGTGCACGCCCGAACCATTCCGTTCTCGGACGAGTGCCGGGTACCTCAGCGTACCGCAATGTCGAGCGATATGAAACCGAGCAGTTAAAAGATACCCTCATTTTTCGTTTTGATTCTCCACTGCATTTTGCAAACGCCGAATTTTTTAAAGAACAGGTATACAAGCTTTTAGAACGACATTCCGAAACACAAACACTCATCCTTGATTTTAACGGGGTCAACGAAATCGACACCACCGGGCTGGATGAGTTATTTGAAGTGATTGAACATTTACAGGATCAACAAATTGAAGTTAGGATGGCAGAGGTTAAAAGCCCTGTACGCAAGCTAATGGCTGATGCACAAGGCGGTAAAACGGTCGATTTTTATATGACCATCGACGACGCTATAGTCGCATCAGATGAAACGGTAGAATTAATTAAAGATCACAATAATTAGGAGATTTAGGTATGGAGGCAAAAACAACCAAAGCGTCAGCTCAAATAGATGCCGACAAGCTTCAGTATGCAGCTGATATGATGAAAGCTATTGCACATCCCGTACGAATTCGTATTATTGAGCTACTCGAGCAAAAAGAAAAAATGAATGTGGGTGAGTTTATGGAGGCTCTTGATGAAGAGCAGGCAGTCATCTCACATCATTTAATTCGTATGAAGGATCGCGGCATTTTATCAAGTGACAAAGAAGGTAAATTCCGTTACTATAGAATAGCCGAAAAAGAAATCACAGGTATTATTCATTGTATTTCAAACTGCCGGAGATAAAAATTAAATGGCTAAAGAGTTCTGGGATGAACGGTATCGCGATGATGAATTCGTTTACGGTACAGAACCGAATGTTTACTTTAAAGAAGTAATTGACACCCTCTATCCTGCAAAACTCTTACTGCCGGGAGAGGGAGAGGGCAGGAATGCGGTTTATGCCGCCCGTAAAGGCTGGAAAGTAGACTGTTTTGATATCAGTCAAGAGGCCAAAAAGAAGTCAATGCAATTGGCTGAGGACTACAATGTATCTATCGCATACGAGGTGGAGGATATTCATTCCTACCCATGGGGGGATGAAATTTACGATGCGGTAGGGCTGATCTATATTCACAATCCCCCGGATATCCGTAAATTACTCCATTATCGCTCTGTCCAGAGCCTCAAACCCGGCGGCATGCTTATTCTGGAAGCTTTCCATAAAGATCAGATGGATTATGATTCCGGCGGTCCCCGCAATGAAGCTATGCTCTATGATCTTGAAGAGATGGAGCGCGATTTTAATGGTCTTCAGATACTGGAATCCAAGCGTGAAGAAATCTATCTGAGTGAAGGTCGCTATCACAAAGGCAATGCTGTGGTAGTTAGAATTAAAGCGAGAAAGCCTTCTTAAAAGTTCGGTAATCCGAAAACTATCAGATCAGAATCGTGCCTTATCTGGCCGCTGATTCCGCTTCCTCACTAATCGTTGCCAGGGTTTCCTCAAGTATCGTTTGATCTATCGTCAATGGCGGTGCTATGCGGATCAAGGTATCGGAGTGGAGGGTCCACCCGAGGATGATGCCTTTTTCCAAACAGGATTCAACGGTATGTTGAGTCTGCTTTTGGCTGTGTAGTTGAATGCCGAGCATGGCACCTTTTCCTCTCACCTCGCGAATTCCGTCGGATTGCAATAATTCCCGGGCCGTCTGTTCTATCACGGAAGCTCGCTCCATCCATCCGTCGCGAATTAATACATTCAGCGCGGCGTGTGCAGCGGCGGCGCTAACAGGGTGTCCTCCAAAAGTAGTAACATGATTCAGTGGTGGATCATACTTGAAAACCTCAAATATTTCATCCGAAGCGGCAAATCCACCCATGGGCATCCCGCCGCCCATTGCTTTGGCCATCGTGAGGATATCCGGCTGAACGCCGTAATGATCAAAAGCAAACAAGGAGCCGATTCGCCCGAATCCGGATTGGATTTCATCAAAAATGAGCAGCGTGCCGGTTTCATCGCATCGTTTACGAAGATTTTGCAACCAATCCTGCCGGGCCGGTTTGATCCCCCCTTCTCCCTGTATGGGTTCCAGAATGACTGCCGCCGTCGACTTACTGACGAAACTCAGAGCAGCATCATCATTAAATTCTGCAAAAGTTATTCCCGGTAAGAGTGGCTCATACGGTTTCCGGTAAACATCCCTGCCTGTTACACTCAAAGAACCATGGGTATCCCCGTGATAGCTGTGATGAAAAGACAAAAACTCATGACGACCTGTATATTTTTTCGCAAGCTTGAGTGCTCCTTCATTGGCCTCTGTACCGCTGTTAACTAAGTAGACTCTGCTCAGTTTTTTGGGAAGCTGCTCGGTCAGCAATGCTGCAAACCGGGATTGTGGCTTTTGGATGTATTCCCCGTAAACCATCACGTGCATGTGCGCCGCTGCCTGTTGCTGTACGGCTGCAACCACTTCCGGATGCGCATGGCCCAGGGAGCTGACTGCAATCCCGGAAATAAAATCAACATAGCTGCGTCCGTCTGCGGTGTGAAGATGGCTGCCGCGGGCATGATCGATAACCAACCCCATCGGCGTTGCACTTGTCTGTGCAATATGATTGTAGAAATTTTCAGTCCATGAGTCTGTCATTTTTTCAGGCGATTGAAGGATTTGTAAATGATTACGTGTATTTGGATCGTTACTTGATTGTTGGTTCTGATATTTACTTTAACATTCGATAAAAACTGAATTCGATTCAGATTATTTCTGATGCGTTCTATCCGAATATCCTGTGCTCTGAACCTCTGAATTACACGCTATGACCCTACTCGCTACCGTTTTTATTTTATTGATTTTACCCTTCTCAGCTGCGAGTCAGGCAACCAACTACCTTCCCGAAACCGAGGGCGCCATCTGGGAGTACCAGATTTCCGTTGACAATGGTCAAGATGAACAGGTAAATATTAAACGCGCCGACACTTTAAGTGAAGTTCGCCAGGTTGACAGCGGCCAACGCTACACAATTCAAAGCAGGCCGGCCGGAAATTACGAGTGGATTGCACGGGATCAGACGATATACGCTCCGTTTTATGTGCTGGCGCTACCTGATGAACTTGAAGAGTTAATCCCGGCAGAACTTATTGAAGAAAGCCAGTTGCCATTATTTCGGTTTGACGCTTCCACCAGTGTTGTTTCGGAGGTGCTTTCGGTTTCTGAAAAAATTGAGGTACCGGATTTTATTAACGAGCTGATCGACTTTCCGGTAGATATCGACTCCGTAGAAGTTGATCTGGAAATGACCAGTCAGCGAACCGGCCGGGAAGAAATAGAGCTGGGGGATGTCACTTTTGACACACAAGCTTTTGACAACACTCTTTCGATGTCTTTGAAATTTGATGCCGGCTTACTCGATTTTACCGTTCCCTTGCTCGACGACTATATCGTAACCTCCCATTGGGCTGAGCAAACCGGACTGATTCTTCAGAAGGCTGATGAATATGATATCACTTCCAATATTTCTTCTGAGCTGTTGCCATCCGGGACAAACGCTACCATTCCGGCCTACCGCGCTGAGATGACAAGCTTTGAATCCTCCGACCATTCCACATTTGCCGAGCCGGATCCGATTCGTCCGGATTCTCCCTCCGGCATTACCGTTCATCAGAACTATCCGAATCCTTTTAATCCCATAACGACCATTTCCTTCCAGTTGGATGAGCCCGGAACGGTATCGATTTCGGTGTACGATATTCAAGGTCGTGAGATGAAGGAGCTCGCACGCAATGAGCAGCTTTCGTCCGGAACGCACTATTTTGATGTCGACGGATCCGACTGGCCCAGCGGTAATTACATGTATCGCGTTCAATACCGTCCGGACTCAGGCTCTTCCGGAACAATTACCCGAACAAGAGTCATGTCGCTGATCAAGTGATTTGATCCGCATCAGAATCCTCATCCAACACATCTAAGTCTTTGAAAATCTGATTCCACTCATCCTTCAAAGCCCGGGAATGCCAATAAGATACATCAGCCGGCTCAGGCAGGCCGGCAGTAAGCCACTTCTCCAGTTTTGAAGCAAGCGAATCGGGTGATCCGGGTCTATAGCGGTATTCCTTTCCGTATTGTTCCGGATAACAAAGCGCATCCGGAACCAGGGGCCGGGCGCCGGCTCCGGCAGCTTCCAGCATCGCAAGTCCCTGGAACTCATGTATAGCTGTACTTACAACAATTTCAGCTTTC
>SLJN01000146.1 GCA_007135115.1 Balneolales bacterium | reverse complement strand
TTATCCTCGAATTGAAGTTGTTCTTTATGGATGACTTTATCTTTCATAGAAGCGATCACTCAATCATTTCTTCACCGGAAGTTTTGCGAATCGAAATCTGCCCCAGCTCTTCCAGCTGTTTAACCCGGTGGATAATCCGCTGCTGTGCTTCTTCAACTTCTTTCACACGTACGGGCCCCATGGCATCCATGTCTTCAATAAGAATTCCGCTGGCCCGGTTAGACATGTTGTTGGTAAACTTTTTAACCAGTTCGTTACTGGAGCCTTTGAGGGCGACCACAAGATCTTTCTTGTCGATTTCAGAGATAATTTTCTGAACCACGCGATCATCCAGATCCAGAATATCTTCGAACAGAAACATGAGTTTCTTGATTTCTTCGGCCAGATCCGGGTCCCGCATTTCGAGATCCTCAAGCACCATCCGCTCGGTGGAAATAGTTGCCGCATTGAGGATGTTGGCCACCGCCGACGATCCACCGGAAGCCGTACCGGCATCAGAGTCCAGCCCGCCCATTTGTTCGCGGATGACTTGCTCCACTTCCTTGATCACTTCGGGTGAAGTTTTACCCATGGTGGCAAGGCGGTAAGCAACATCGGCCCGGAGCTCTTCATCAAGGTTGGAAAGCACTTCGGCGGCACGGTCTGTTTTGAGGTGGCCGAGAATCAAGGCTGCAACCTGTGGATGTTCACTTTGCAGAAACTGAACCATTTGGGTGGTATCAGCGGTTTGAAACAGCGCGAATGCACTCATCTCGGTGGCGGCCTCCACTCGTCGCAGCAACTCCTTAGCCCCTTTTTCGCCTCTGGAGTTTTTGAGGATTTCTTTGGCATAATCCAACCCGCCTTCCATGACATATTGCTTGGCGAGCATCAGGTCATAAAATTCCTGTAGAACCGCATCAATCACCGCCGGTGTAATGTTATCCATATTGGCGATTTCGATGGTAATTTTTTCCACCTCCTGATCGGTAAGCTCCTGAAAAATTCCGGTTGCCGGTTCCAGCCCGATGGCAATCATCAGCACGGCTACTTTCTGAGTGCCGGACAGTTGCTCCGGTTCATCGACCAGGCGTTGTCTTCTTGGGGCGGTTGCTAACATCAGCTTTGCTCTCCTCCTTTGTTTTTAGTCATCAGACTTCGCACCAGGTTCGCGGTGTCTTCTGACTTGAATTCTGCAAAATTCTTGATTTCTTCGAACATCTTGGATTTAGCTTCTAAGCGTCGCTGTGCCTCAGGGGTAAGCTTACTTTTGTAGATATCGGTCGACTGCTCTTCGCCCTGTTGCTCAGACTCACTGCCTCCCATTCCTGACGTTTCAGCAGACTGTTCCCTGGGAAGCTCCTTTTGTCCCTGTTCAGATCCTGAAACTTCGGGTCGAATCTTGAATAAAAAGGGCTTGTCGCTGCTCTGCCCGGAAGCTCTCAGTATTCCGTAGATGAGCCCGCCGGCCATAGCGATAGCGGCGAAAATCAACAACCATCGAAGCAGTTCATTATAGGGGAAGGGTTCTTCATACTGAACCTGCTGGTAAATATCTTCTTCGGTATCGTGGAACTGGATCTGATTAATGGCAAGTTCATCCCCGCGTTCGATCTGAATGCCGAGCGCGCCTTCCAAAATTTCACGAATTTCGTTGAGCTCCTGGTTATCGTAGGGCTCGTAATTGACGACCGTTTCCCCTTCTTCGGTGGTCTCGGTTTCGCGTTTATAGTTGAGCAAAATCGATGCGCTAACCCGATCCAGATTTCCGACCGGCTTTTCATACTCTTCGACATACGAACTCACATCATAGTTACGCAGGGTTACGGTTGACTCATCGTCGGAGGATGATGTCGTGATCGTTTCGTTTCGCATGCCCGGCGGGGTCATTTCGTCAATTTCGATGGGTTGCGAGCGGGTATCAGTAATGCGGTCGTTTCTGCGTTCTTCTGAAATGATGATACGTGAATCCGGATCTATATTTTCGGATTGTCGCCTGATTTGTTCAAAATCATGTTCTGTAGATACCCGTACAATGGCCTCTCCGGGACCCAGCACACGATCGAGCATGGACTGTGCCTTTTCAGCCAGGTAATTCTCCATCTCCTTCTGAACTCCCATCTGATTCGATGCCGAAGCAAAGTCACCGTCATGAATCGATTCAGACAATTCATTACCGTCCTGATCCAGAATGGTCACATCGGATTCATCCAAGTGCTCGACACTTCCGGAAGCCAACGAGGCAATTCCTTCCACTTGTGAGGTCTGTAACTCCTGGCCGCCCTCCAGCGTAACAATTACGGATGCGGAGGCCTCACCCTGTTCGGTTTCAAAGGGATTTCTTTCCGGTAGTACCAGGTGAACACGGGCATGCTCGACTTGTGACATGCTTCCGATGGTTCGTGCCAACTCTCCTTCGATTGCCCGCTTTTTGTTGACTTGCTGCATAAAGTCGGTCATGCCGAGCGTGCTTTCATCAAACAGCTCATATCCGTCGTGGTCAGAGGATGCCGCACCCTGACTTGCAAATTGCAGCCGGAGATCGTGCACTTCGCTTCGGGGGACAAAAATGGAACTACCTCCATCTTCCAGCCTGTAGTTCACCCCTTCGTTTTCAAGATCCTCGACAATTTCCTGAGCCGACGAAGATCCCAAGTTTCCAAACAGAAGGGCGTATTCCGGGCGAAGTGCCCAATAAAACAGGAATACAAAGACTAAGATGATGCCTACGGCAAAAAGGCCGAATAGCACTTTTTGGGCAGCATTCAGTGGCTGAAAAAATCGACTGAAAAAATCAGAGAAAGCGCTCATGATTACGTATTAGATCTGCATTCGTGATAGTTCCTGATAAGCTTCTACCGCTCGGTTGCGGATTTCCAGCATGAGCTGAAAGCTGACATCGGCTTCCTCCATGGCCAGCATCACATCATGAACATTTTCGGTTTTCCCGGCTACGAAATCTTCTACCTGTTGATCAGCTGTTTGCTTTGCATCGTCAACGGAGTTTATGGCATCGCCGAGCATGTCACCGAAAGTACGCTCTTCTGTTTCCGGCTGGACCTCCCGCTTTCTGCCAAAAACTTCACTACTCCTGTCGCCGTCTTGTATTCGAAACTGTAACGCTGAGTCTTCCATATCAATTATTTACCGTTATATCCTGAAATCCAGATTTCCGCCTTTAGAAGCCGGCTGCTCGGTTCGGGTATCACCGGAGTTCATGTAAAGCTCCAGTTTTTTGTTAGAACCGGTAGGAAATTGATCATCGATCATGTTTTGTTCAGCGTCGGTCAGAGATTTACCAACGGAACCTGCCATTCCGGTAGGTTTGCTTTTCTGGGCCGACATCAGATTTGTTAATTCGTTGACTCTTGCTAACTCCATGATAACTCGTCAGTTTTGATTGTTAAATTTCAAAAGACCTTGTGATGATTTCTTTTTCGGCCTGTACCGCAGACATATTGGCTTCGTACATGCGGTTGGCACTGATGAGGCGTGTCATCTCTTCGGAAAGATCCAGGTCCGGATAGCGTACCATGCCATTTTCATCGGCATCGGGATGTTCCGGATCGTGTTCGTAGCGAAACTTATCCTGCTCGACCACCTCCGAATTCGGGCCAAAGTTGCGGGTGCCGTCCGGTGACTTTTGGAAATCGGGGGATTCGATATGCTCGCCCCGGGTTTGGCGAAGATCCATCAGGGTATCCTGTAACATCCGCTGAAATTCCTGCCGCTCGCCCTGGTGGCTTTCCACAATCTTGGGGCGGTAAGCGCCTTCACCGTCTGCCGTCTGGGTGGTATTGACGTTGGCAATATTTTCCGAAGCAGTCTGTACCTTCTGCCTTTGAAGATCCATCCCCTCAGATGCTGTTCGAAAAGTAGTAAACATTCGATCCATGATATCTGAATTGCTTTACTAAGTTATTGAGCCCGGCCGGTTATGCTCGATCGCAGCATCTGGAAATTGTGGCGCAGCGATCGGGTAACCAGTTGTACTCTTATTTGTGTATCCGACATTTCCATCATTTCATCTTCCATCTCAGGGCGTTCTTCATGTTCCACCACCTCAGGCGAAACATCTTGTAGATTGCGCCCTTCGGCATTTTGCAGCTCTTCCTCAAATGATACATCAACCCGATTGTAGTCGGGATTATCCATGTTGGCGATGTTGGTTGTGGTCATACGCTGCCGGAGTGCATACGTATCCATCGCATTTGAGAGTAAGTCGGTATGGTCGTTTGTGACAAATTTCATAAAAGATGATCTGATTTTTGTGACACGTGGTCGACTACAGGCAAGAGGTGTGCCAGAATTTTTTATCATCCCGAAAAGTCCTTCAGTAAAGGCCTCTCTCGAATTTTGATTCTTAAACAGGCTGGCAGATTTTTCCATGAATTGCTCCTGATTGCGGAACAACGTAAACTTGTTTGCTACAAGATGTAAATTTTCAGCATGGAACATTTCTTAAAACAACTGATCGACGGGTTCAGCGAGCCAACACTGATTTGCGACGGGCAATCCGGGATAATTGTGGTTGCTAATAACGCTGCCGTCAAAAAACTGGGGTACAGCCAAAAGTCGTTCAAACAATCGACGTTTTACGGACTTTTTGAGCCTTACTTACACGGAGAAAGCTCTGCTTCGGTACTGTACGTTAAAGGTCAGAATTACAAGATTTCTGAAGATCGCCTCAACTTTGAAGACCAAACCTACTACCGATACATTCTGCGTCCGTTAAAGGCGACGGTATCTCCAGAGCTTCTTTTGACGGCAAGGGAGATGGCGAAAGTGCTCATTCATCGCGTGCGCTCACCGCTCACGGGCGTTAGCGGCTTCATTGAAATGATCGATGCCGAGAATGCCGAAAAACTCGGAATCGATTTGGAAATCATCGATCAGGGATTCAGCGAAATACGGACGATCCTGGATAAGCTGGAGAGTTTTACGCAATCCGCTGAACCGAGCCCGGTAAACATTGACCTTTCGGGGATGCTGAAGGATTTAATTCAAACACAGCCTCGAAAAAACAAAAACCGAATCCGGCTGGATACCTCTGAGGGGCTGCCCTCTCTACGCACCGATTTTGCAATGTTGCAGTCGATACTTTCTGAGCTGATTCAAAATGCAACCGAACACACCGATAGCGAACTTGACGAACTGGTAATCCGGACTTTTAAAGACGGGCGAATCCGGATCGTAAACTACGGTACCCCGATCCCGAAATCTTTGAGTCGCCGCATCTTTTTACCGTTTATCACTACAAAAGCGCGCCATCTCGGGTTGGGGCTGCCCAGTGCTATGCTGATGGCTGAGAAACTGGAGGGCAAAGTCTATATGGCCTCAAATTCGGCCATAGATGGAATTCAGTTTGAAGTAAGTCTGCCTCTCAGAACAGCCTGATCTGCCGGTCGGCCTGCTTTTCCGCTTTTTTGATTTTGGGCTTTTCCTCTTTGCCCTGCCTGGATACAAATAAATCCGAAGAAAACGGCTTCTGAAATACTCTTGAAGCAATACCTTGCAATGCCGCCTCCCCGCTTGCCGTCAGGTAGAGAAAGTTACTTTCATCCTCTTCAATAAATCCGAACTGTCGCAGGTCGTTGATGATTAAAAAACCCAGCTGGGGCACGATATCAAGACTTTCCTCGACTTCCTGACGCATCACCGGGGTTTCTTTTTGCGGATACAGAATTTTGGCCATGATGTCCATCTCAATATCGGTCAGTGGATAACCGCCGCTATCCGGAGTAAGGTAGTCGTTCCAAGCCTGCTGACTGTAATACAACCCAAACCAGTATTTGGCTTCTTTGATCAACTTTCGTGACTCGGCACAAGCGAAATACTCCCCGCTTGGGGCTTTAACCGGCTCGCCTCTGGATCGGTACATGGAAACGATAGAAGCGAGATCCAGAATGTTCAGATTTTCCGGATAGATGAAATACTTGGTTGTTGCTTTCACGACATCCTCCGGCTTACGGTTTTATGCCTATACTTTTTGTTTGATCAAATCTACGGCCTGCGCCATAGAAAGAGATTCCGCATCCATTTCTTTCGGTATACTGATGTTTTTCTTCCCGTATTTGATGTAGGGACCGTACCGGCCGGTCATCACTTTAATCTCTACGTCGGTTTCGGGATGTTTTCCAAGATCCTGAAGCGTGGAGGAGCCCCGGCGGCTGTTGCCTTTTTGCTTGAGCAGTTCAACTGCCCGATCCAGCTCAACTTCCAGTACATGATCATCTTTGGGAAGAGATTTGAACGTACCGTCATGCACCACAAAGGGTCCGTACCGGCCAACACCGGCTCGTATTTCTTTGCCGGTTTCAGGGTGATTTCCAAGGCTTCGCGGCAGCGAGAGCAATTTGAGTGCGAGCTCCAAATCTACGTCCTCTGGAGTCATCCCTTTCAGCAGCGACGTTCTTTTGGGCTTTTTGCCATCTTCAGCCTCTCCGAGTTGAACGTAGGGACCAAATCGACCGGTCAGCAAATAAACGGGTTTGCCGCTTTCGGGATCTTCCCCTAGTGACTCCGGACCTTCTTCCTGCTTTTTGATCAACTCCTGTAATTTGTCCACCGTGATATCACTTGGAGCCATATCCACAGGGATGGAAGTGGAAAGAGTTTCCTCACCCTCCTGAGCCTGAACGTACGGTCCGTACCGGCCAACAAATAATCGCATGCCGTTCAGATCGTCAAGCGGTAGTTCGATTTTTCGGGCTTCTTCCGGTTTAATGTGAGCCTCCTGTCGATCAACCGTTTCTTTCAATCCTTCATCCCCTTCGTAATAGGACTTGATGTAGGATAGCGAATCCTGCTTGCCCATCGCGATTTCATCGAGTTTTTGCTCCATTTCCGAGGTGAAATCACGATCTACCAAATCGGGGAAAAATCGTTCCAGTAGCTCGGTTACTGCAAATGCCGTGAAAGTAGGTACAAGCGCGTTACCTTGTTTGTAGGCGTAGCCGCGGTCCTGGATCGTGGTTATAATGGTTGCATACGTACTAGGGCGGCCAACGCCATCCTGCTCAAGCTGCTTGACCAGCGTAGCTTCCGTAAACCTCGCCGGTGGCTTGGTTTGATGGGATTCAGCTTCCAGCTCCTGACAATTGATTTGCTGATCTTTCTTCAGCTCAGGCAGTGTTTTTTCCTGATCCTCCAGTTGCGCGTCGGGATCATCACTACCTTCAACATAGGCGCGGAAAAACCCCGGGAATAATATTTTCTTACCGCTGGCCCGGAATTCGGCATGTTGATTTTCGCCTTCATCTTCCCAGCTGGCTTTAATCGTAACGGTCTGAAACTCCAGGTTTGCTTCTGCCATTTGTGTAGCCATCGTTCGCTTCCAGATCATATCGTACAGCTTGAAAGCTTCACCGCTCAATCCGGTTTCTTTTGGTGTGCGGAAGGTCCCCCCGGCCGGCCTGATGGCCTCGTGAGCTTCCTGTGCTCCCTTTGATTTCGTTCCGTACTGGCGGACATCCTTATGCAGAAAATCTTTCCCGTACATGTTTTCCACCGCTGTGCGAGCGGCTCCAATGGCCTGTTTACTTAAATTGGTGGAGTCGGTTCGCATGTAGGTGATGAAACCTTCTTCATACAGGCGCTGTGCCGTGCGCATGGTCTGCCCGGCAGAAAAACCAAATTTCCGGTTGGCTTCCTGCTGAAGCGTTGAAGTAATAAACGGCGGGGCCGGTTTGCGATTCTGCTTTTTGCTTTCGATCTCCGCGACCTTCCAGGATGCACCTTCGAGCTTACTTTTGAGATCTGTAGCCTTCTCTTCATCCAGAAGCAGCAGCGAATCCGGCTTTTTCAGCTTACCGGTGGTTTCATCAAAATCCTTCCCGGTGGCCACGCGCTTGTCGTTTACTTTCTGGAGCTCTGAACCAAAGCCATTTTTCTCGTCAGTTTCCGGAGCCAACATCGCTTTGATCCCCCAATAAGTACCGCTGCGGAATTTCATGCGCTCGCGCTCGCGATTTACCAGTAGCTCAACGGCCACCGACTGTACACGACCTGCCGAGAGTCCCGGTGCGATTTTTTTCCAAAGCAGCGGAGAGATCGTATACCCGGCCAGCCGGTCGATAATTCTTCGGGCTTCCT
>SLJN01000147.1 GCA_007135115.1 Balneolales bacterium | reverse complement strand
ACCAAACATAGTTAAACCATTTTATGGGAAAAATCATATCAGTAGCGAATCAAAAGGGTGGAGTAGGGAAAACCACCACAGCCATTAATCTTGCAGCAAGCCTTGCGGCCATTGAGCATTCGACGCTACTTATTGATATAGATCCTCAGAGTAATTCGACAAGCGGACTCGGGATCGATGCCAAAAGTGTTGAAAACTCTATCTATGAATTGATGGTTGGCAGCGTTAAGCCGGATGAAGTAATCCGCAACACCGACCTGCCGTACCTTGATTTGGTACCGTCTCACATCAACCTCGTTGGTGCCGAAATTGAAATGGTGGATAAATCCCAGCGAGAAGGGGTTCTCCGAGATGCAATTGAAGGACTCGAAGAACAGTATGATTTCATTATCATTGACTGCCCGCCCTCTCTTGGATTGCTTACCATTAATGCGCTTACGGCATCCCACTCTGTGCTGATCCCGGTTCAATGCGAATATTTTGCACTTGAGGGTCTGGGTCAGCTACTGAATACCATCAAAATTGTACTGCAACATCTCAATCCCAATCTTGATATCGAAGGTGTAGTATTGACAATGTACGATACCCGAACAAGGCTTTCTAATCAGGTTGCTGATGAAGTAAGGCGTTATTTTGATGATCGGGTATTTGAATCGGTTATTGCCAGAAATATCAGATTAGCGGAAGCGCCAAGTTTTGGTAAACCGGTTATTTTGTATGATTCAGTTAGTATAGGTTCTAAAAGTTATCTTGCTCTTGCCAGAGAACTCATCACAAAAAATAAAGAGCTGTTTAAAGACAGCCCCGTATTTGCATAATTAGTGTTTGTAAGAAAACTCATTAACATATAGCTCATCAGGCGATAATATATGGCGAAAAAAGTATTAGGCAGAGGACTTGGAGCATATTTTCCGGACTTTGAAGAAGGTGAATCCGGCAAAGAATCCGAACAGGGTAACAAGCAAGGTACGGTACTACAAGAAAAGGTAAATGTTACCCTGCATATTCCTGTAAAAAATATCCGTCCCAACCCTCATCAGCCGCGCCAGGATTTTGATGAATTTCGTTTGCAAGAGCTCAGTGAATCCATCCGGAAACATGGTTTAATCCAGCCGATTACCGTTCGCCATGTCGCAAATAACCGGTATGAACTGATCAGCGGTGAGCGGAGGTTAAGGGCGACAAAAATGGCGGGCCTTGAGACGATACCTTCCTACATTCGCGATGTCGATGATGATGCCATTGTTGCTTATGCACTTATTGAAAATGTTCAGCGCGAAGAACTTAACCCTGTTGAGGTTGCATTAGGATATAAAAGGCTGATTGAGGAATGCGATTACACACAAGAGCAAGTTGCCCAGCAAGTTGATAAAAACAGAACCACGGTAACGAACCTGCTTCGACTACTCAACCTTCCGGCGGCTATACAATCTGCTCTTAAAGAAAAGAAAATTTCTACCGGCCACGCTCGAGCCCTGATTAATGTCGAAAATCCAAAGCTTCAGGAAAAGCTTCTCAATAAAGCAATTGAAGAAGACTTCTCAGTAAGGCAGATGGAAGAGGCCGTCCGCAAGGCAACTTCGGAAACCCCCAAAAAGAAAAAGTCGCAACAGAAGGACGAAAAAGATGTCCACCTGATGGAAATTTCCAATCGGTTGCGTAAAAAGCTGAGCACTAAGGTAGAAATCAAAAAGAAGAAAGAAGGCGGCGAAATTCGCATAGATTATTACAGTGATGACGAGCTCGATCGCATATTGTCATACCTTGATCAGGAATCGTAGCCTTTTGCCGATTTTTCTACTCCTATTGCTGTGGATCATTTTCCCTGTATCAAATAGTAATGCACAGTTTCTTGAGGAAAATTCTGCTTTTGAACCTGCCACCAACAGTCTCTCATCGTTAGACGAAGAACCCAATACAGCACAGGAAGTCCCTGATCCGAGGGAAGTTATGTTGAAATCGGTGCGGTTGCCGGGGTGGGGTCAGGTCGTGAATGAGCAAATATGGAAAGTCCCGATAGTTTACGGGTTGATAGGCGGTGTTGCTTATTTCAGTTATTACACGCATCAGCAATATAGAGATTACCGTGCGGCTGCATATAATGCCGTTGAAGAGCATGATGATGAAAAATACGGTCCGACTCCTCCACATATACCGGAGGGTCAATCACTAAGTGCTCTACAAAATCAACGAAACATTTACCGGAACAGGCGGGATTTGAGTTTCCTTTTAATTGTTGCAGCCTATGGGCTTAATGTTGTTGATGCCTATGTTTTCGCACACATGCGCGATTTTGATGTAAGTGAAGATCTAAGCGCCAATTTCGATCTGGAACCCACTGTAACTCCCTCCGGTAATGCATCCTTGCAACTGTCCTTTAGGCTGAATTTTTAAAACAAATCTTTTATGTCGAAAACCAACAATCCTTCAGAAAACTCAGAGCGTAAGATACATTCTATACCGGATCATTATGAACAAACGGTAGAACAGGATATATGGAGCGTTTTCAAAATAATGGGGGAGTTTGTTGATGGTTATGACAAACTACATCGAATCGGCCCATGTGTTTCCATTATTGGTTCTGCAAGGCTGAATAAAGACAATCCGTATTATCAGCAAGCAATACTTACTGCGCAGAAGCTCACCGAAATTGGGTTTGGTATTATTACCGGGGGCGGACCAGGTATTATGGAGGCCGGTAATCAGGGGGCTAAGCAAGGTGAGGGAAAATCGGTTGGGTTGTGCATCGATTTACCTTTTGAAGAAGCCGCAAATGTATATGTGGATCAGAATTATAAGATTAAATTCCGCTACTTTTTTGCCCGAAAAGTTATGTTTGTGAAATACTCTCAGGGTTTTGTAGCTTTCCCGGGCGGCTTGGGAACCCTGGATGAGTTTTACGAAGCTCTCACATTAATGCAAACGCGTAAAATTCATCCATTACCGGTCGTACTGTTTGGTTCTGATTATTGGCAAGGTCTGGTTTCGTGGATGAAAGATACTATGGTTGCTATAGGGACGATTTCAGAGTCGGATATGGACTTGTTTTATATCACTGATGATCCTGATGATGCCGTAAGTTATATTTATGAATTTTATCAGCGAAACAGGGTACAACCCAATTTTTAATTTAATTAATGAGGTAAAAGCTGATAAATCTCATGAAAAATTAATCTGATTTTTATTAAATGACATGTTGATTTTATCAGTACCAATACTTTCATTTCAATTAACCCGTTAGTAGATGGCGGGGATTTATCTAATTCTTGATTTTACTAATTTTATTTAAAATTGATTTTCCACCCTAAATACTAAGTCAAATTAAAACTTCGTTTCGTAACGCGAACATCAATAACTTAAAGGAAGACGGAGCATGATCTCTAAAAATATATGGGCCACATTTGTATTTGCTCTCCTTTTTACAGGAGCAACATCAATTAGTTACGGCCAGGATTATACCTACGACGATGCCGCTGATGCTTTCACGGAAGCCAACGAGTATGCCGAGGCCAATGAATTTGACGCGGCAATAGAAAAATTCGTTGAAGCCGCTGATATCGCTGCCACATTAGGCGAACAAGGCGAAGAAGTTGAAAGCCGGGCTAAGTCTCAAATTACCAGAATGTCTCTGCAAAAACTTTCAATGTTAGCCAACAACCGGGAGTGGGAAGAAGCTATTGCGTGGGTTGATCGAATTGAAGAACTCGATGCCCAGTATGGCGATGGTTCTGCTTTTGAGCGAGCACAGGGGGGACTTCCGCAATTTTACTTGAGCTGGGGAAATGATCTGCTCCAGGAAGAACAGAATGAAGAAGCAGTTGAGATGTATGAAAAAGCGATTGAGTTAAGAGAAAACTACACTCGCGCTCACTATCAGCTTGGGTTAGCTCACCGGCGGTTGGGTGACCTCTCAGCTTCATTGGATGCTCTCGATCGCTCAATGGAACTGGCAGAAGAGCAAGGTGAGTCTGATGACCTTTCGCGTGCTCGCTCACAGGCTCGTGACTACCTGATCTACCGTGGTAGCGAAGCAACTGATGACGAGCGTTTTGACGAAGCGGAAGAATATTTGACCCGCGCTCTGGGTTACGATGCTGAAAGTGCAAGGCTACACTATCGCCTCGCAGAATTGTACAACGTGACGGAGCGTTTCCAGGAAGGTTTAGAGCATGCCCAAAAAGGTCTTGAGTTTGAAACCGGCGGTGCCTCAGACATGGCTCGAATTTACTTTGAGCTGGGTGTAGCCTATAAGGGTCTTGGAAATGAGTCTGATGCCTGTGATGCATTCATTAATGCCGCTCACGGTGACTACCGCTCTGCTGCTGAGCACGAGCTCGAGTACGAACTTGATTGCGACGGCTGGGAAGAGCAAGTCGGCCGCAGATAATTTTCTAAAAGCAATTACTTTTAACCCCTGGCTGGTTCTCCGGTCAGGGGTTTTTTATTTCAGGTTTGCCGAGCTTTGCCTTATCTTCACCCATCATTAAAAAATCACTTAAAAACAAACCGTTTACGATGTCTGAAGTCAAAATTGATCTCTCTCAAAAATGTGTAGATACTATTAGAACACTTTCCATAGATGCGGTCCAAAAAGCAAACTCCGGGCATCCCGGAATGCCGATGGGCATGGCCGATGCCGCATTTGTGTTGTGGGATCAATTTTTACGGCATAACCCATCCAACCCGGATTGGATAAACCGTGACCGGTTTGTGTTATCGGCTGGCCACGGGTCGATGCTGCTTTATAGTTTACTTCATCTCTATGGTTATGATTTACCCCTGGAAGAGCTGAAAAACTTTCGTCAGTACGGAAGCAAAACTCCAGGCCACCCCGAATACGGTCATACACCGGGCGTGGAAACAACTACCGGACCATTGGGGCAAGGGTTTGCAAACGGTGTAGGAATGGCCATTGCAGAAGCCCATCTGGCCGAAACCTATAATTCAGATCAACATACTCTCATTGATCACTACACCTACGGTATTGTCAGTGACGGTGACCTTATGGAAGGTATTTCTCACGAAGCCGCCTCTGTTGCTGGTCATCTCAAATTGGGCAAACTCATATATTTGTATGATGATAACAGCATCACCATTGATGGTGGAACCGATTTGGCATTCAGTGAGGATGTTCCCAAAAGATTTGAATCTTACAACTGGCAGGTCCTAAAAATTGATGGCCATGACCGCAGTTCCGTTGCCGATGCTATCGCAAAAGCTCAGAAGGTCACCGATCAACCCACTATTATTTGCTGCAAAACCAAAATTGGCTTTGGCAGTCCCAATAAAGAAGCTTCAGCCGCTTCTCACGGAGCACCACTTGGTGAGGATGAAGTCAAATTGACCAAAGAGCGGTATAACTGGAATCATGAAGAACCGTTTTTTATTCCTGATGAAGTGCTCGAACACACAAGATCTGCTGTAGATAAGGGAGCAGAGCTGGAAAACGAATGGGAAAAAACATTCAAAAGCTATTCAGAAGCCTATCCGGAAAAAGCGGCTACATTTGGTAAATGGAATGAAAGTCCCAAATACAACTGGGACCAGCTTCTACCAGAATTTTCTAAAGATGATGGTGCCATCGCCACACGAAAAGCATCCGGTAAAGTTCTGGAATCTTTGGTTGACGAAATTCCTGAACTCATTGGAGGTTCAGCCGATTTAAGTCCGAGTAATAACACCCATGTTGGTCAGGAGTTGCTTAACGCTAATAATTATGCCGGACGCTATATCCACTACGGTGTACGAGAGCATGCAATGGGAGCCATCCTTAACGGATTAAATCTTCACGGTGGGATTATACCTTATGGGGGTACATTTCTAATCTTCTCCGATTATTGCCGCCCCGCGATACGAATTGCGGCACTATCCGGAATCGGGTCCATTTTTGTTTTTACACACGATAGCATTGGCCTTGGTGAAGACGGCCCGACACACCAACCCATTGAACATTTGGCAGGATTGCGTGCTATGCCGAATCTATTGGTTATGCGACCGGCAGATGCCAACGAAACGGCTCAGTGCTGGAAGATAGCTATTGAACATCGCAAAACACCTTCGGCCATAGCTCTTACCCGACAGGGACTTCCGGTTTATGATCGGAAAAACGCACCGGCATCTGGTGTGGAGAAAGGTGCGTATATCTTAAAAGATACCTCCGGTACGCCTGATGTAATTTTGTTATCCAGTGGGTCGGAAGTTGAAATTGCAATGGAGGCTGCTGATCAGCTTGAAAATGAAGGTGTAAAGGCAAGAGTAATAAGTATGCCATGCTGGGAGCTGTTTCGGGAGCAGCCAACATCCTATCAAAAATCGGTATTGCCGGATGAAGTTACTAACAGAGTTGCTATTGAAGCGGCTTCACCGTCCGGGTGGCACGAGTGGATTGGTAGTAAGGGCCGTTTTATCGGATTAAATCGCTTCGGGGCCTCAGCACCCTACAAAGAGATTTATAAAAACCTCGGTTTGACAGCAGAAGCTGTCGTAGAAGCGGCCAAGGCTGGCTGATAACCTTACCAGCGGAATTGTAATTTCAGGTAGCCAACAGTAGATCCGGAGTATTGCTGAAAGCTAAGATGGCCGTAGTATTGATCAGGCTTGGAACCACCAAAAAGGTGTGTTCCGGCTGTGATTTCCCAATAATCTGATAAATCGTAAGACAGGGAAGGGGTGAGCCAGAAGTCGTTTCCGGTAATGTGGTAGCGACCCGCGATTTGCAGCGCAAGGCGATCCCGGAAGTAAGTGTCAGTAAAAGCTCCGGTTATACTCCAGAAATACTGTTCCTGCGCGATTTCATCTTCATAATTGAAAATGGATTCATTGCCGGCGGTAACCTGTGCAGCCCTACTTCCTGACTGATAGCGAACACCAATAGAACTATTTACATAAGGTAATTGCCTGAGAAAACCGTTTTGTTCTTCCTCTTCGAGGGCATCCCGCAGTTCATTCAACTCTCCGATTGTAACGGACTCCTGATCCAGTATTTCTATCTCTTGAGGTAAATAGTCGAAACTCCGCTCGGCATGCCAGGCAGACTCTGCAAATACATACCAGTTTGGTACCGGGCGATATTCCGTAGAAAACCCCAGAATTGGAGTTTGAAGATAGGTTTCAGTCATGATGATGCGATCAGGCAGGTCGAAGGTGCCGGGATCGTCGGTATCATATTCAGCTTCTTTAAAATAGGCCGGTGTGGAATTGTGCCAATAGAGTGCTTTGAGGTCGAAATCCACATTTTGCAAGTTACGAAGCTGTAGTCTGAGTCCGTATTGAATGCGACTAAGGTCCGGACGGGGAGGGCCACCCTGGTATTCAGTGTCTAAATCTCCCGGGATAGGAATATCCGGAAACCATCTGCTGTCGGGTTCCGGTATGGTGTTTGGCATGAACACGGGATTGATGATACCTTCAATTCGTGTATTGCCGGAGAAATATACCCACCGGAGGGCGTCAGTGCCGAGTTGTAATTTTTCAGGTTCGGTTGTCACCACTCTTGAGAGGTCCTGGGGATTTATCTGATTCCAGACTTCAGAACCTTCTGCAACGCTCCAGTTCATTAACTGCCTCCCGATGCGTAAATCGCTGTTATCAAAATAAAGTTCGGCCCAGATTTCCCGCGGCATGAATCGAAGGGAGTCAAAAGCTGCGGTATAATGATGTTCGGCATCTACATCCAGGTAAAAGCGTCCGTCGGAAACTCTTTGCTCCATGATGAGTTTGAAGTTGTTGTAGCCAATCAGAAACTCATGGGGCGGGTTAAGCTGCACTCCGTTGTAGTTGGTAATGCCTCCGGAAAACCGAGGTTGAGCGTAGGAGGTGAGGTGAGAAGCAAATAAAAAGAAAATTAAAATTCCGAATAGATATAACTTGTGAATTCGCATGTAAATAGATGAAAAATGGACTGAGGAGTCGATGAGATCAGATTAAAACTGTCAGATTTAGATTGAAATTTAACTCAAAAAAGTGTAACTTATGAATATTGTGGATAAAAAATATTCTGCATTTAGTAGCATCTTATTCACAACAAACATTCACCACTACGAAGTAGATCAACGATCATATGGCGCATCAAAAAATCGAAATTGAATTGCCTCTGGCCAAGGTTTATGAATTGATGAGCTCTCCTGTTGACTTT
>SLJN01000358.1 GCA_007135115.1 Balneolales bacterium | reverse complement strand
GATTTGTCGATGGGCTCGACGGTAAGCATTCGTGGATCCGGAGCGCTTACATTGGCCAGCTGATTAAGCGGGGTTTGCATCCCGTAATATTCAACTTTAACCCCGTCGAGCAAGGTAGGTGAAGCTTTTCCGGCTCGTAGATAAGAAAGTTGTTTTTTCACATACTCGTAGGACTCGGACATTTCCTGTTCTGCCGTATCGTAATGCGGTTTCAACTCTGGTAGCATAACGGTATCACCTAAAATTTTACGTTTAAAGTTATATTAGCAACGTCACATCCGGCGGATTGTGGTATCGCTTAATGCGAGTGCGTAGCGGTTATTTCGCCACCGATGTAACCAACTGAGAAATCAGGTAACGAATTTCTCAAAAAACGTAATATTTTAATCCCATTCAACGGTTGAGCCGATGTCTTTTTTCTGGAGGATCACTTTTTCCAGATTGCCGGGTACGTCCATATTAAAAATGACGATGGGGGTTTGATTATCCCGGCATAAGGTAAATGCGGTGAGATCCATTACAGACAGGCGCCTGCGTAAGATTTCATCCCCGGTGATGGAATCAAACTTTTCAGCTTCCGGATTCACTTCAGGGTCGGAGTCAAAAATACCATCTACACGAGTACCTTTGAGGATCACGTCGGCTTCAATTTCTATCGCCCGCAATGAAGCTGCCGTATCAGTAGTGAAATAAGGGTTACCGGTGCCGGAACCGAAAATCACGACACGGCCTTTTTCGAGGTGTCGAATGGCTCGCCGCCGGATATAGGGTTCGGCGACTTGCTCCATACGAATGGCAGACATCAGGCGGGTATGTACATCAAGACGCTCCAGCGCATCCTGCAAAGCCATGGAATTAATCATTGTAGCCATCATGCCCATGTAGTCACCCTGAACACGATCCATTCCCTGTGTTGCGCCCTTCACTCCGCGGAAGATATTGCCACCACCAATTACGACGGCCACTTCAGCACCTGAGTCCCGGGCACTTTTGATCTCCTGAGCATATCTTGAGAGCACCTCAGCATCAATGCCGTGCCCCTGTGTCCCAAGCAGGGATTCTCCACTCAATTTAAGTAAAACTCTTTTGTAGGAACTCACCTTATTACGATTGCTGGAATGTTGCGGTTAAATGACCAGATACAAAAAAGGCTACTTAAAAAAGTAGCCTTTTAATAACAATTAATTACCGGATTCTCCAAGCTGCAAGCGCTTGAAGGAGGTTGCCGTTGGAGCGCCTTGCTGTTTCAGGTGCTCCTGAACGGAAACGGTTCCGTCCTTAACGAATTTTTGTTCAAGCAAAACATGCTCTTCGTAAAACTTGCGGACTTTACCTTGTGCCGCTTTTTCTGCGATTTCAGCAGGTTTGCCTTCGCTAATCATCTGCTCTTTGGCAAGTTCAAGCTCCTGATCAATCCGCTCCTGCGGTACAGAATCGCGATTGACTGCAATAGGGTTCATAGCAGCAATCTGCATAGCGATGTCTCGTCCGATTTCTTCATTATCCAGGCTGCCGGCGAACTCCACCAAAACGCCCAGTTGTGCTCCGGGGTGGACATAACTAACGATCTGTCCGTCAGTTTTGATCAGCGCAAACTGACCGACGTCAATTTTTTCACCGATCTTACCGACGAGATCTTTGAGGTGAGATGCGATCGTAGTTCCTTTAACTTCAGTTTCGTAGAGGGTATCCCGGTCGGTAATATCACCTTCAAGAACGGCTTCGGCATAAGATTCTGCGTGGCCGGCGAACTCTTCGTTTTTGGCAACAAAGTCGGTTTCACAATTTAATTCAAGAGCGACACCTTTTTTGCCGTCAGCAGAAACTTTCGTAACGATCACGCCCTGGTTTGCCTCACGGTCAGCGCGCTTTTCGGCAACTTTCTGACCTTTTTTACGCAAATATTCAATTGCGCCATCAAGGTCACCACCGGATTCTTTCAATGCTTTTTTGCAATCCATCATACCGGCGCCGGTACGATCGCGTAGTTCTTTTACGTCAGATGCGGAAATACTCATACGGTTTACAGAATTCTGAAATTAATAGTTTGGTTATCAGGAGTCTTTGGAAGTTGACTCAGCTTCAGACTCAGCTTTTTCACCCTGATCGGAAGAAGCCTCTTTGTCGTCGGCTTTCTCGGTAGCCGAATCTTCCTTGGGTTGATCAGCCTTTTGCTCTTCACTTTCAGCAGGCTCAGAGTCAGCTTGATTGGCTTTTCCTTTTTCGGTATTAGCCTGATCAGCTTCCTGCTTACGCTTACGCCGGGTACGCTTGCGCGGAGCATCTTTTACATCCTGTTCGGCAATGTCATCGGAGGAAGCATCGCTGCCCGGCTGATCGTCTTCGACCGTTTCTTTAGCCAACTGCTCTTCCTGATAAGCTTCACGCTCGGCCGAACCTTCAATAATAGCATCGGCGAAATTAGAAGCGATCAGCTGGATTGATTTAGCCGCATCATCGTTAGCAGGAATGATATGATCAGGAACATCCGGATCACAATTGGAGTCGACCAGAGCGAAGATAGGAATATTTAATTTGATGGCTTCGTTTACGGCAATTCGCTCTTTCACGATATCCACGATGAAGATAGCGCCGGGAAGTTTGCTCATCTTAGAAATACCGGAAAGTACATTCTCCAGTTTTTCTTTTTCGCGATCCAGCATCAGGCGCTCTTTCTTGGTGATATTTTCGTAGGTGCCGTCCTGCTGCATGGTGGCGATCTCTTCCATACGGGAGATGCTTTTCTTCATCGTAACGAAGTTTGTAAGCATACCACCCAACCAGCGGTCGGTGATGTAGGGCATTCCGCAACGCTCAGCCTCACTGCGGATAATATCCTGAGCCTGCTTTTTGGTACCTACGAAAAGAATGTTTTTGCCGCTTCGGGCAATCTTGCCAACCTCATCCAGAGATTCCTGGAGATGCTTTTGAGTTTTCTTGAGGTCGAGGATGTGGATCCCGTTGCGCTCCATGAAAATAAATTCGCGCATTTTGGGATTCCATCTGCGGGTCAGGTGTCCGAAGTGGGCACCTGCTTTGAGGAGTTCTTCTATTGATGCTGCTTGAGCCATATTCTGTATGTAATTTGGGTTAGTATCCGCTACACAGGTCACTCCAGCCATAATATCCGGCAAAATGCATGCAGGACACCCGATGGCCGGTCACTGTGTATGTGTGATTAAATTGGTATAAAACCGTAAGCTTAGCGCTTGGAAAACTGGAATTGCTTCCGGGCTTTGGGTTGACCGTACTTTTTACGTTCAACCATACGATCATCCCGGGTCAGCAACCCGAACTGCTTGAGGGCATCGTGAACGCTGTCCTCGTTTTGATCGAGTCCACGGGCGATTCCCATTTTAACGGCATCGGCCTGACCGCTTTTCCCGCCACCTCTTACCGTTACGGTAATATCGTATTTACCTTCGGTTTCGGTGACTTCAAGAGGTTGCATCACGGTTTTCTGATGAATCGGCAACTCAAAGTAATCTTTGAATTCTTTACCATTCACCTGAACCTTGCCGCTTCCCGGCTTGAAGTAAACCCGGGCGGTTGAAGTTTTCCTGCGCCCAATGTGATTGGTTTGCGCCATGATTATAATTCGATTTTTTCAGGGTTCTGTGCAGTGTGATTATGTACCGGACCGGCGTAGACACGTAGGTTGGCTAGCAACTTACGGCCGAGTCGATTTTTCGGTAACATGCCTTTTACGGCGTTATAGACCAACGAGGTTGGGTCTTTTTTAAGCCGTTCAGCCGGGGATTCCAGAACTACCCCTCCAGGATATTGAGTGTGGCGAAAATGCTGGCGATCGGTCATTTTTTTGCCGGTCAGATAAACCTTTTCGGCATTGACCACGATAACATTATCACCGGTATCCATGTGGGGAGTATATTCCGGTTTGTTTTTACCTTTGAGAATAGCGGCAATTTGGCTGCTCACTCTTCCCAGAGGCTTACCGGCAACATCTACAACAACCCACTTCTTTTTGATATCAGAAGGTTTGGCTGAGTATGTTTTAAATGTAGTAGTACTCACGGATCTTTGATTTTTTGTGAATTACCGGTTAGAGTCAAGTCTCGTAAGATAAGTTTTTGTTTGCTGATGCGCAATTGTAATTGTCTGCAAACTTTAGCAATCTCGAAAACCAAACGCGGTTAACCTGGCGGCATTGCCATTAAAAAAAGGCGAATGCAAAACCCGGTTACGGAGTAGTGCATCCGCCTGATCTAAAGGTCGCAGTGAAATGTGACTCGGGAAACAGACTTACAGGTACATCGTGTAATTTTCTTCAGCCTGGTCCCAGTTCAATACATTCCAGAAATTTTCGAGATACTCACCTCGGCGATTTCGATAATTCAGGTAATAGGCGTGTTCCCAAACATCAACGCCAATAACCGGATACAGCCCTTCGGCTAACGGTGTATCCTGATTCGGTGTTTGAATCAGCTCAAGGTTCCCCTGCGCATCGGTTACCAGCCAGCCCCAGCCGCTGCCGAAAACACCGCCTGCAGTGTCGTTAAACTCCGATTTGAAATCATCTATGCTACCGAACTGCTGATTTATAGCAGATTCTAACTCCCCGTGAGGCTCACTATCGTCAGGAGTTAGCAGCTTCCAAAACAGGTCGTGATTATAATGACCGCCGCCATGGTTGCGAACGATAGTACGCACATCCGATGGGAGTGTATCCAGGTTAGCAAGCATTTCACCAAGGGTCATTTCCTGCAGGTCGGGGTTTTCTTCGACTACATCATTCAGGTTGTCGATATAAGCCTGATGATGGCGACCATGGTGAATTTCCATGGTTCGTTGATCAATATCGGGTTCGAGGGAGCCGGCATCATAAGGTAAATCTGCCAAATCAAACGGGTAGGTGAGTTCCCCTGAACCTTTACTTGCAAGCTCCGGGTCAGCTATTGCTCCACCGTTGGGAGCACATGATGTAAATTTTGTGGCGACAAAGGTTAAGCCTATTCCGCCCATGAAAGTACGTAATGCCTGGCGTCGATTCATCATATCACAATGATTTGGTTGTGGGTTTTGATTCGAAACATCAATTTGGTATAAAGCATTTCATCAAAATAGTAGGATAAACATAAAGCTTGCAACAATATACCACGGGTGTCATCATCTGAGGCTCAGAAATGTCCGTAAAAAAACATCCTCCCGAAATTTCAGGAGGATGTTCCGATATATTCAGACGTATTACTAGTTGATTGGGTTTTCTTCGATCGTGATTTCATTGAAATCAGCTTAATACCGTAAAATACCTGCCAGTTGACTGCCATTCGGGATGTCGCCAGGCTCTACGGCATAAACGGTACCGCCACCGGATAAGGTTTTAACAACCAGCGTGTCCATGAGGTCAACTCCGCTTCCGGTGGTTTCACTCGATGAATTGATGGTAACGTTCCCGCCATCATCATAAGAACCCCAAATATGTTCTTCGGGTGCAAAAAACAGGGATTCAATTCGCCCTTGTACCGCTGCTGGAAGTGCTTCTTCGATATGAACAGTGGTGCGACCGAGACCATGTAGTTCGTTGAAGCGCTCCAGGTCACGATTCATTTCAGAGGTGTAATAAGGCTCAATAATATCCCAGGCTTTCTGGTGCAGCTCTTGATTAGAAAGCCGATCGGGGTTGCCGTTGACACCATCATTCATGATTAACGGGTAGGAGTTAACCTGTTTATAAATAGCCTGAATTTCTTCTACACCAGTCAGCACCATCGGAAGCTGACCGCCCTGAATGATTTCCACCAGCCCGCGGTCTACCTCACGTAAATATTTACGAATTTCATCTTTTTGATCATACTCTTCACCGTGGCCGTGAAAGACGGCTGCGCGTATCTGCCCGCCTTTGTTGCTTGCCCCGGTATGAAACTGAAAGCCTTCCGGTAACCGCTTATCAACCATGATGTCTTCAATACCCTGAGGCACCGAATCGTGAATTTCCACTTCGTTGACGGTATGCCGAGTGCCCTTCAGTAATCGAATTTGATTTTGAGACAGGGCCAGTACATAAAAATGGCCATTATTGGTAAAGATGGGGAGCAGTGGTTTAATATAAAATCGGTCTTTTACGATGACCCGCTCCTTAAAGCTTATTGGCAGTCGATATAAGTCAAAGCGTTCATCCGTTCTGAAAATCGCCAGTCCATCACTCATATATTGCCAGATAGAGTTGTCATCCAACAATTCTCTGAGGGGCCGGAGGAACTTGCGGATACGATCCTCGCCCAAACCCTGTCGGGTAAGCTTGTCTTCCGCATCTTTTATCAGATTCTTTAGCCTGATTGGGTCCTGCTGTGTGTCGCCCGTGCGATGTGTAGGCATAAAAAGTGATAAGCTGACCTCACCACGATCCTCCATCAGCTCGTGTAACTCGTTTCGGGATATAAGATCCATAATGATTGCAAATTTTGATAATAGATTAACGACTAAACTAAGTATATTCGGGATGGTTAAGAAATAAGGCTCACATCGTGTTTCATGTTTTTTGATTCTACTTTTACTCTCATAACCATATATTATGAATTCTTCATTCCCCGAAATACAGCGCAATAAAAATATTATCTGATTGGTAAACATGAGATTATCAGGAAGCGAACGACGGCAGTCGATACTTGAGGCCGCTGTGGGACTGGTCGAACAATACGGATTCAGAGGAACATCAACTCAGGCCATAGCCAGACAGGCTGCCATCAGCGATGCTTTGATCTTCAAACACTTTAAATCCCTTGATGATCTCTACGCAGCTTTATGTCATGAATACATTACGCCGCTGACCGAAGTACCTCTTGAGGAAAGCAATACCGTTGCTTCGAGTTTAATTTATTCCTACATCCGAATGTTTCTGATCAAAAATCTTCAGAATCCGCGTAGTTTTCGATTGTATGCCATGGCGCAGTATGAGCGACCGGATCTGATCAGTGGGTTAACAGAGAAAGCCGAATCCAGCGAAACCCTTCATACCCTGACTTCCAGATTAGAAGATGCGTTTGGCAGCCGCGATCGTTCAAGTTGGGCGGTAACATTCTTGCATCACAGCCTGATGGATATGACACGCCAGTATAATCTGAATGCACGTGAAGGTCAGGAATTTGATATTGATGAAACTGCAAAACAGTTAACCCGGTTGATTGTTGGGAATCATTAATAATCAATTAAATGCAATCACCTAAAGAAACCGTAAAAGAAGTCGTATATGCCATCTTGCCGGTAACGGTAGTGGTATTTATGCTTCAGTTTACTGTGATCTGGCTTCCCACGGCAGACTTCCTTCAATTTGTGATCGGTGTCATAATGGTCAGCTCCGGCCTTATTCTCTTTTTGATCGGCGTCCATATCGGACTTTTGCCGGTGGGCGAGCTTATTGGATCATCATTGCCAGGAACCGGAAAACTATGGCTTGTTCTCGGGGCTAGTTTTCTGCTGGGGTTTGTCGTTACCATAGCAGAGCCCGATGTCCGCGTACTTGCGAACTATATTGAATCGGTTTCACAGGAGAGTGATGTCGTCGAGGAAATCCCCCGGAACCTGTTGATTTACACGGTTGCCCTCGGTCTTGCCGTGTTTGTAGTCTTTGCCATCGCCCGGCTCATTTTTAACATCCCGATACGGTATCTGCTTATCGTTGGATACGGAGCCGTTTTTCTGCTCTCGGCATTTGCTCCGGTAGATTTTATTCCCATTTCGTTTGATGCCGGCGGAGTAACCACGGGTCCTATGGCTGTCCCTTTTATTTTGGCCTATGGTGTGGGGGTGGCTGCCGTCTTGAAGGGGAAATCTTCCTCGGCTGATGGCTTCGGACTGGTGGCACTGGCATCCATCGGACCTGTTATTTCGGTACTTACACTTGGAATTATTTACGGTTAGGTTATGGAAGAGGTATTATCAGAATTAACCATTTTTGAAGGCTTTGGGGGTGTCCTTGCTGAAGTTGCCTTTGCACTGGTGCCGCTACTGATATTCTTCGGGATCTGTCAGGTATTTTTTCTGAAACTGCCCAAATCCCGTATCATCAATATTTTGAAAGGAGTGGTGCTTACATTCATTGGATTAGCATTGTTTCTTCAGGGTGTCCATGTGGGTTTTGAACCAGCGGGAACGATGATCGGGGAAACCCTCGGGGAGTTTGAGAACCGATGGGTATTGCTGCCCATTGGATTTATCCTAGGTTTCGTAGCTACCATAGCCGAGCCGGCCATTCGTATATTGAATCACGAAGTGGAAAAGGTTTCGGGGGGATATATTCCACAGAAAGTATTGCTCTACACGCTTTGCATTGGTGTTGGGTTATCCATTTCCCTTTCGATTTTGAGGATACTCTATGGAATTCCTCTCTATTGGATGATCCTTCCCGGCTATGGCCTTGCCCTCATATTGATCTTCTTTTCCACACCCACCTTTACATCCGTCGCATTTGATTCCGGCGGCGTCGCTACCGGACCGATGACGGTGACCTTCATTATGGCCATCGCAATCGGTGTGGCATCCGTAACGGAAGGCCGGGATCCACTTGTTGAAGGTTTCGGGATGATTGCAATCGTAGCTCTCACACCCATACTTTCGGTACTGGTTCTCGGATTGATATATTCCTGGAAAGAAAAAAGGGAAGCCGACAATGGTTGAATATCTCAAGCAACATCAAAAACTTATCTTTTCGATTGTAAAAAAAGGGGTGGGCTCTAAAGTCATTGAACTTACAAAAAAAGACGGTGCCGAAGGCGGAACCGTTCTTTTGGGTGAAGGCATTGGCTATGCCGGCCACGGTTCGTTTTTCGGTATTCAATATGATACCGAAAGAGAAGTCGTCATGTCGTTGATTCCCAAAGATAATGTGGCTTCGGCTTTACAGAGATTGTCTCGAAATCTTAAGCTCGATAAACCCTATTCCGGTATATCCTTTACGCTTGATGTTCTTAACGTTGTTGGAGCCGTTCATTTACTTGAAAGACAAAAACCAAAAACCGTCAAACACTCGGAGCCGGTAGATATGTCAGACGAAAAACCCACGCAGTTTAACCTCATCGTCTCCATTGTCAATAAAGGAAAATGTGATGTAATTGTTGATGCCTCAAGAAAAGCAGGAGCCGAAGGAGGAACGGTTATGCATGGCAGAGGCACCGGCATCCATGAAAAGGCCAAGTTGTTTTCTATACCAATCGAGCCGGAAAAAGACATCGTTCTTACCCTGGTCCCGAAGGATAAGACCGAGGAAGTGATGGAAAAGATTGTCAAAGACGCCGAACTCGATCAGCCCGGTACCGGAGTAGCATTTATCCTGCCTGTTGAAAACACCGCCGGTATTCATCATAATGTAGAGGGGTGAGTGCTGGGTCCGGGTCGGACGGACCCATCCTGAAATCTGCAATCACAAATCGTCAATCCGCTATCTCTTTGAATTTTTGAGATAATCGCTAAGGTTACCCAATCTTGCCCATGGTCATCATCCCGCCTGTTCGAACAGATATCAGATTGTTGATTGCAGATAGCAGATTGCAGAAGTATCGGACCCATCCACAAAAAAATCCCCGAACCTGATTATTCAGATCCGGGGATTAACAACTGTCGCAAAGGTTTTTATATCAACCTTTAAAAGCGTTGCTCACAAGCTTTTCCTGTTCTGCTGTATGGAGTTTCGCAGAACCGGTAGCCGGAGCGGCAGCGGCGTTTCTGCCGATATACCTGAGCTTTTGGCCACTCTGCAGAACATACTTAAAGCGGGTATTCACAAAATACCACCCGCCCATATTTTTAGGTTCTTCCTGAACCCAAATAACTTCTTTTGCGGATTTATACTCTTTCAGGTATTTAGCAATGTCTTTATCCGGAAACGGATAGAACTGCTCGAGACGGCAAATGGTGGTGTCGGTAATGTTATTTGCCTCTTTGTACTCGAGGAGATCGTAATAAACTTTTCCCGAACAGATCAATATGCGGTTGGTGTCAGCAGGTTTGGCGGACTCATAATCCGGCAGAAACTCATAAAACTTTCCTTCGGCAAGTTCATCCGTTGAGGAAACAACCTTGGTATGGCGCAGCAAGCTTTTGGGTGTCATTACAATCAATGGCTTGTGCTTCTTTTGAAGTGCCTGTCGGCGCAGCAAGTGATAGTATTGCGCCGGAGTGGTACAGTTTGCCACCTGGATGTTATCCTCGGCGCAAAGTTGCAGGAATCGCTCCATCCGGGCCGACGAGTGCTCCGGTCCCTGGCCTTCAAATCCGTGCGGCAGAAGCATGACCACGCCGGAGGTTTGTCCCCACTTGGCTTCACATGAGGCGATATACTGATCAATAATGACCTGTGCTCCGTTGTTGAAATCCCCGAATTGAGCTTCCCATAGCACGAGGGCATCTTTGCGGGTTGCGCTGTATCCGAACTCAAAACCGACCACGGCAAACTCACTTAGCAGGCTGTTGTAAATCTTAAAAGTAGCCTGATCATCAGATAAGTGATTAAGCGGGGCAAATTTTTGATTGCTCGTGGTACCGTGGAGCACCGCGTGTCGGTGAGAGAAGGTACCTCGCTCGGAATCCTGACCGGTAAGGCGTACCGGCACTTGATTGGTTAGCAACGAGCCAAAAGCAAGGGCTTCGGCAAAACCCCAGTCAATTTTCTTCTCGTTGTTTTCTACAATTTCACTGCGCTTTGCCAGGATTCTCAGAAGCTTCGGGTTGGCATCAAAGTTTTGAGGAAGCGTGTTCAGTTTTCTTCCGATTTCAATGAGCTCCTCTTTGTCATATGAAGTATCAACCGGTTCTGAGCGGTCTTTTTGGAGCGTATCCTTACGGTTGATCAGCGATTCGGTGATCTTAAACTCCGGAGCTTTTTTAGCTTCCTTAAAAGCTTCTTCAAGCAGATCATCGAACTCCTGGAAAATTTCATCTACTTCATCCTGAGTGAGTTCACCTTTGTTCACCAGTTCCTGGGTGTAGCGCTTGCGAACGCTCGGATGATTTTTGATTTCCTTATATAATCCGGGCTGCGTAAATGCTGGCTCATCACCCTCATTATGACCGTGCTTACGATAACAAATGAGATCGATGACCACATCTTTACCATATTTCTGACGATATTCCACGGCCATTTGCATGGCATGCACCGCTGCTTCCGGATCATCGCCATTCACATGAAAAATCGGGGCAAGAATGGCCTTGGCCATATCTGAGGCATATTCGGTGGATCGTCCATCCCCGGGAAGGGTAGTAAAACCGATCTGGTTATTGATGATCACATGGATGGTTCCTCCGGTGGAGTAGCCTTTCAACTGAGACATATTCAGCGTCTCGGCAACCACTCCCTGACCGGCGAAGGCTGCATCTCCGTGGATCAACAGCGGGATTACCTTCTCAGGTGCCTCTTCCTCGTTCATGCCATCCTGTTTGGCTCGCGCAGCTCCTTCAACGACCGGGTTTACAGATTCCAGGTGACTCGGGTTGGGCATCAGAGACATGTCAATCTCCTTGCCGTCCCGGTTTTTATGTGTACCGGCGGTTCCAAGGTGATACTTAACATCACCGGATCCATGAAAAGATTCCGGATCGATGTTGCCTTCAAATTCCGCAAAAATCTTACGGTAAGATTTGCCCATGGTATTCACCAGCACATTAAGCCGGCCCCGGTGAGCCATACCGAGTACCACTTCACGGGCGTCGTACTTACCCAATTTCTCCAGCATGAAGTCGAGCATCGGAATCAGAGATTCGGCGCCTTCAAGGGAGAATCGTTTATGACCGATATATTTTTTATGAAGAAATTCTTCAAAAGCGGATGCCTGATTCAGCATTCTAAGAATGCGCCGCTTATCCTCTTTGGTGAGCTCAGGATTGTTGGCGTTGTGCTCCATCCGCTGCTGGAGCCATTCACGCTCTTCAAGCTCGAGGATGTGCGAATATTCTGAGCCGATATGACCGCTATAGGTATCCCGAAGCAGATTAACAATGTCGCGGAGTTTTGCGCGCTCCATACCTCCGACACCACCGCAGTAGAATTCGCGGTCGAGATCCCACATGGTGAGGCCATAATGCTCAAATTCCAGTTCGGGGAAGTAATCGCGCTCGTGATGCAATGGGTTAAGGTCCGCCAACAGATGTCCGCGCCGGCGGAACATATTGATAAATTGCATCACCTGGACCGATTTTCTGCTGGAGTCCAGGCTTTTGGCATCGCCGTCCAGTAAACCGGTGTAGTTATCTTCGCCAAAAGGTATGGGGTTATAAGGGATATCCAGATCGGCAAAGATTTCATCATAAAAACTTTCCTGACCGGTCAGAAGTTTGTGGACCGTTGCCAAAAACTGACCGGATTCGGCGCCTTGAATTATCCGGTGGTCGTAGGTGCAGGTCATCGTCATGACCTGGCTGATACCCAGGTGGTTGAGCACTTCACGCGACATCGATTGAAATTCCGCCGGATAGTCCATTGCTCCGGTGGCGATGATCGCACCTTGCTGTTTCATGAGCCGGGGCATAGAAGAAACCGTACCCACAGTACCGGGGTTGGTGATGGAAATCGTGGTGCCTTCGAAATCTTCCGGTTCCAGCTTGCCGTTGCGTGCTTTGTTGATGAGTTCATAAAATGCATTCATGAACTCATTGAAGTCCATCTGATCCACCTTCTTGATATTCGGGACGACCAGATTTCGGGTACCGTCTTTGGCAGGCAGGTCAACCGCAATACCGAGGTTGATATGAGCAGGTTCAACCCGGTAACTCTGTTTATTTTTTCGCTCGTAGTAAGTATTCAGCTTAGGATGTTCCTGTACAGCTTTTACGATGGCCCATCCGATAAAGTGAGTCATCGTAGCTTTAGGCTGCACCCGGCGTTCAAGATGGCTGTTGATGACCTTGCGATCCTCAAAAAGCATTTTAACCGGCAAAACCCGAAGGGATGTAGCCGTGGGGATTTCGGTGCTGTCATCCATGTTTTCGGCGATTTTCGCCTGGATGCCCTTTAGCTTTACGAAATTAGCCGCTTCTTCTTCGGTTTCGGCTTCTGGTTGTTCCGGTTTAGGTTTTTCAGCAGGCTTTTCTTCAGGTTGGGGCTGCTTGGCTTCGGGTGCAGCTACATCTGTAGAAGCTCCGTTTTGGGATTTCCGTTTTTTTTCCTCCTGTTTTACCTCGCGGCGGTCATTCGACTTTGGAGGGGGAATGATTTCTCCGTCAATTTCATCAAAATAATTTCTCCAGTATTCGGGGACGGAGTCCGGATTTTCCTTATACTGGTCATAAAGCTCCTCAACAAGTGCAGCGTTAGGGCCGAAGTAAGATTCGAGCGTCTTCAAAATAGACCGTATTTAATTTTCTGTGTTCGGTGGTTAATAATATCGTTAACAAATATACCGGTTATTTACCTTAATTGTTTAATCGATCCGGTCGGGGTAAAAAGCATTTATATAACTGTTACCAATTAATTTCCATCACTTCTGCATGGGTGGATCTAACCGCCGGATGATTTTAAAGCAAGCAGCACATTTAAATAGACCTTGCGCTACTTTATGTATTATGCAAATAACCTCACAGCTTTCTTCCGGTAGATTAATGAAAGCTGATAATTAAGTAATGTAATTAACTGGATATCAAAAATCGATTTAATAACGACCAAAAAACCGCTTTTATCATAAAAAATCGACGGTAGATGAACACTGTATGTTTGCGTTTGAAAATGCAGCCAACATCAACCCACAGCTCTCTTGAATTGATTTGCGGCCAAATAATTCGGATGGCGGCGCAATTCTTCTGCCAAAATCAGGCTTTCAGGGCGTTATATTATTTTTTTTGTGCACGATGATATCCTATTTTTAACGACTGTCACTATGTGACTTTAAATGGCAACACCCCATACGAATTCTGTTCACCCAAAACATAAAAAGTTGCAGGTTATTTATGAGCTCGAATGAAGAAGCTTCCCCGGAAATTAAGTGGGATCTCAGTGATTTGTATAAAAGTCCGGAAGACCCTCACTTTCACAATGATAAAAAGTATGTTCATAAAATGGCCGACCAGTTTGCCGAGTCGTATCACGGTAAAGTGTCGGACCTGGAAGCCGGAGAACTCAAAGAAGCCCTCGATCATTATGAGACTATTTTGGATAAGATGGGGCGCATGGGGTCTTTTGCCTATCTGAGGTGGACAACAAATACCGAAGACAGCAGCTACGGAAAACTCGTTCAGGAGATGAAAGAACTTTCATCGGATATCAACCGGAAGCTGTTGTTTTTTGAGTTGGAGTGGACGCATGTTGATGATGACCGGGCTGAAAAACTGATGAATCATCCCGAGTTGAAAGGCTATAAGCACCATCTCGAAACGACCCGGCTCTATAAGCCCTACCGTCTGACGGAAAAAGAAGAACAGGTTCTATCCGCTAAATCTGTCACCGGGCGAAGTGCCTGGAATCGATATTTCGATGAAACCTTCGGGGCCGCGCGTTTTGAACTTGACGGAAAAACGTTAACCGAGCAGGAAGTGCTCAGTAAAATGCACGAACCCGACCGGGAGCTGCGCCAAAGGGCATCCGAATCGATGACCAGCGGGCTAAAAAACCTCAGCCGGTCGCTGACTTTCATTTTCAATACGCTGGTTGCCGACAAGCATACCAATGATAAGCTACGTGGCTACCCGCACTGGCTCAAAAGCAGAAACCTGGCCAATGAAATCCGCGATGAGTCGGTTGACGCTCTTGTTGATACGGTAACCGGCAGTTACGATCTGGTGCAGCGATATTACCGGTTGAAGCGCAGCTTGCTCGGCTATGACGAATTGTATGAATATGACCGGTATGCTCCGCTGCTTTCATCAACCGAAAATATTTCGTGGAATGAAGCCCGGGATATGGTTGTGGAGGCGTATGATGAATTTCATCCCCACATGGCAGAAGTGACCAAACTGTTTTTTCAGCGTAATTGGATTGATGCCTCCATTCGACCCGGAAAACGCGGTGGCGCCTACTCTGCCAGCACCGTACCGTCGGTTCACCCCTACGTATTCATGAACTTTGACGGCAAAATCCGCGATGTCCAAACCCTCGCACATGAATTGGGACACGGAGTTCATCAGTACCTTTCCAAAGATCAGGGCGTGCTACAGTCGGGAACGCCGCTCACTACAGCAGAGACGGCATCGGTATTTGGTGAGATGCTGGTCTTTCAGAAATTAAAACGTCAGTTGAGTAATGAGCGCGAAAAGCTGGCCTTGTTGCTCGGCAAGATCGACGATACCATTGCCACGGTGTATCGGCAAATTTCCATGAACCGGTTTGAGCATGCACTCCACACCGCCCGCAGGGAAGAGGGCGAACTGAATACCGATCGCATCTCCGAGCTTTGGATGGATACCCAAAAAGCACTATATGGAGATTCGGTTACACTGACGGATAACTACCGTATCTGGTGGAGCTATATCCCTCATTTTCTGCACGCACCGGGATATGTGTATGCGTATGCATTCGGCGAGTTACTGGTACTCGCTTTGTATGAACAATATCAGCAAAGCGAAAACGGTTTTGCGGATAAATATCTGCAGCTATTGAAAGCCGGGGGCTCAGACTGGCCGGAAAATCTGACAGCCCCACTCGGAGTGGATATCAACTCGGCTGATTTTTGGAGCAACGGCATCCGTTCCATTGAGAAAATGGTAGATGAGGCGGAAGTACTCGCTCAGCAAATCCAAAATTGATTCATGTACCAAGGTGACAATGTAAACAAGCGCAGGGATCCACTCGAATCCAAAAGAGAGGAGAGCGCCCGGCGCAATTTTAAAGAAGTGCTGGCGGATATGCTGGTGCTGTTACGCCGATCAACCCAGGTTGAGACGGCTATTTTGTATTGGGTGAATAATTCCCGGAAAATTTTTGTGCAGGAAAATCACGCCACTATCTGTGACAATATCATGTTGCAGGACCGGGTAGATTTTTCTGAGTTGTACCTGCAGGATTTTACGGATCTCAAAGAACCGGTCCAGCTTAAAGTCGGGCGCGATGTAATGAAAGATGAGCTCACCCATTATTTTCAAAATGTACCGGTTCGGTGGGTCACCCTTGTCCCCTTCGTGAACAACGGAGAGACGGTAGCACTTACGGTTTTGGAAAGCTCGGAAGAACCCAATGATGAAACCTATCTTTCTTCCATTGAACCGTTCCAAAGTGCGTTGGCCAATCTATTACAGACCTACCTGGAATTGAGCGGACTTAGCGACAACCAACAGCAATGGGTTGAGTACGAAGAGCAGCTCGAACGATTCGATGAGCGGATGGAGACCATTCCGCTTTTGTTGCATGCGATAAGTGAGTTGCAAAGTTACCTAGAACAGGGGAATGTCTCGCTCGTAACCAGAGGAATGAGCAGTTGGAACGTGGTCCTCAATGCACGCTTCGGGTTTAATGTGCCGCCGGTGGGGCTTCAGGTTGAAGAGCAAACCATAGCCTGGCAGGCGCTACAGGAGGGGACTCCGCAGTTTGTGATTCATTTCAACTCAAGTCCGAAGCGTATTTCTCCGAGAGAACCGGAAAGCCGGGGAGCAACGCTTGCCGTACCGGCATTGATTGAAGGACGGCGCCATGCCGTTTTTGTGATCACCGACGAAAACCCGCTGATTTTCTCGGAGTCCAAAAGGCACAAGCTGGTTAACCTTATCCGAATTGTTTCACTCAAACTGGCAACGGAAAGTAATGCGGCATCAGTTGCACAGGATCTCCTTGCCGGTAAGCACGGAGCCTATCATGCGCAGCTGCTTGAAGCTACCTTGCAGCAGGAATTGAATCGAAGCTCTACCTCCAACGCACCGCAGGCCAAAGCGGGAATGATCACTTTAAAAGATGTCCCCGGTTTACGTGCCCGCCTTCGACTCGAAGAGCTTGATGAGCTACAACGCATGCTCGTTGAAAAACTCAATCCGCAACAGTACGGGTATCACGGGTATCTTGCATGGTACAGCGATTATGTCTACAGTTTCATCATTCAATCCGATGCGGATCAGCCTGTGGAAGGTTGGCAGAAAGCCATCAATAAAGAATTTCAAAAACCGGTCGATATTGGAGAGCAGCAAGTGCAGCCTGGCTTCCATGTTGGATGGGTACCGGTAAATAGTGATTTTGACGATCCTAATGCAGTCATGAAAGCCTCCCGGCAGGAACTCTCTTTAGCGATGAAAGGAAAAAAGGAAACGGCAAATCAGCAGTAAGTTGACCGGATCACATAAATGAACCGAGAATGGGAAATTTTTATTTAGTAGTCATCGATGGACTTGGGGTAGGTGCACAGGAAGATGCCGACGAGTTTGGTGATGTCGGCAGTAATACCTTGGGTCATGTTTGCGCTGAAACTCGCTGTTCGTTGCCGAACCTGGAAAAGCTCGGGCTTGGCAATATTATCCCGCTGGATAGTGTAGCTCCGGTTCGCAAGCCACAAGCTGCATTCGGAAAAATGCGGGAAGTATCCGCCGGCAAAGATTCGACTACCGGACACTGGGAAATTTCCGGCGTGCAACTTGAACAAGCCTTCCCGGGTTATCCTGAGGGTTTTCCGGATGAGATCATTCAAAAATTTTGTGAAGAAACCGGTGTCGAAGACATTCTTGCCAACAAACCGGCATCCGGAACTAAAGTGATTGAAGAATTCGGGGAAGAAAACCTGAAAACCGGTAAACCCATCGTCTATACCTCTGCCGATAGCGTATTTCAGGTTGCCGCCCATACCGGAGTCACACCGCTTGAAACGTTGTATCAATGGTGCGAAATCGCCCGGAAAAAAATCATGATTAACGAGCACGGGGTAGGTCGAGTAATTGCCCGCCCGTTTGCCGGTGAGCCGGGGAATTTCTACCGCCTTTCGGATCAGCGGCATGACTACTCTCTGAAGCCCCCGCAGCCATGTCTGCCGCACTATATGCAGAAAAAAGAAATCGAAACCATTTCTGTGGGCAAAGTGATTGATCTTTTTGCGGAAACGGGCTTCGATCAAATTTTGCGCACCAAAAGCAACAGCGAGGGCATAGATACGCTGTTGGATGTTATTACGCAGGAGACATCCAGCCGGTTTGTATTCGTGAATTTAATCGATACCGATCAGGTTTACGGTCACCGAAACGATGTGAAAGGGTTCGCAGGCGCGCTTGAAGAAATTGATCAAAGGCTTTCTGAAATATTAGGAGCCATGCGGGACGATGACGTCTTATTACTGACCGGAGATCACGGCAACGATCCTACTACGGAAAGTACCGATCACGCAAGGGAATTTGTACCGGTCTTAATTTATCCGGAAGCAAAAGCGACTTCAACAGAGCTGTGTACCAGGTCAACATTTTCCGATATTGCAGTCTCTGTTTGTGACTATTTTGGGGTCAACAATCCCTTTCCGGGCTCTTCGTTGCTTAAGTGAACAAATTCGGTGAAACGGTTATGCTATCATGCAACAACATTATTAATAGTCCGTTTCACTTTGCACCCGTCTGAAGGGTATGGTATTTAAGATTGTTAACCAATATATTTGCGGGTTAGTTATCCTTCAGACATGAGTGGAAACAGACAATAAAGTAGATTCAGAAACAAAGCGAGTATTCGTGGCTAACAAAAAGAAAAAAGAACCTAAAAATCCGAGCCCCAGTGGCATTTCTACCAGAGAATCACAATCACTGGATCGCTATCTTCAGGAAATAGGAAAAGTCAGTCTCATCACCCCCGATGAAGAGGTAGAATTAGCCAAGAGGATTCAAAAAGGAGATCAGGCGGCACTTGAGAAATTGACAAAAGCCAATCTTCGCTTTGTGGTTTCGGTTGCCAAGCAGTATCAAAATCAGGGACTTTCCCTCGGGGATTTGATTAACGAAGGTAACCTGGGATTGATCAAAGCCGCCAAGCGTTTTGATGAAACCCGTGGTTTTAAATTTATTTCTTACGCTGTCTGGTGGATACGACAGTCTATTCTTCAGGCGCTGGCCGAACAGAGCCGAATTGTACGTCTGCCCCTGAACAGGGTAGGTGCGCTGAATAAAATAGGTAAAGAACTATCCAAGCTTGAGCAGGAGTATGAGCGGGTTCCATCGGCCGCAGAGCTTGCTGAAAGTCTGGAGATGACGGTTTCCGAAGTATCCGATACGCTCAAAATTTCCGGCCGTCACCTTTCCGTGGATGCCCCGTTTGCTCAGGGAGAAGACAACCGTCTGCTTGATGTACTTGAGAATGAAGAAACGCCCGATCCGGATATGGATCTGATGGGTGAATCCCTCAAAGTTGAAATCGAGCGGGCACTGTCGAAACTCACCAGCCGGGAAGCTGAAGTCATCCGCTTGTATTTTGGAATTGGCCGTGAACACTCTCTCACGCTGGAAGAAATCGGAGAGCGATTTGATCTTACCCGAGAGCGGGTACGCCAGATCAAAGAAAAGGCCCTCAGAAAACTGCGACACCACAACCGCAGTATGGCTCTCCGGGTATATTTAGGATAAATTTATTTTTCGGGTCAGACCCGCGAAACATACCTGAAAGCTGCACGTCTAACATGTAAGAGTGGAACACATGCACCTTCCGGAGTGTGTGAATTTTCATTCTGTACTTGAACGAAATCTACTGATATTTTCGTTAATGTAATAGAGTTGCAATTGAGTTGTGTTCATTGCAACTTATTTGTAAATTTGAATGTAACCTGAATTACTGGTTATAAGCGGCACTGATACATCCAAACAGCGTGGTTACTATGAAAGCCTTAATGAAACTCCTGCCCTTCTTGATGGTGGGTATCCTGGTTTCGGGATGCTATACCCAGCTACAAGTAAGTGAGCCGCAACAACGTGACCGCGACACCCAAAGAAGTTATGATCGCGGATATGATTCGTATGACAGCCAGTCGGCCTATGATTTAGGTTATGATGATGGCTGGTTCGACGCCGGAATTTACTATCGGGATCACCGAAGAGCTAAGCTTTCTCGTCGACATAGTTTTGGATACGGATACAGCCCACACTTCCGGCATTCCTTCAGTTTCGGATTTTCCTACGGATATGGCCGATACCATGATCCCTTCTATCACAGAGGCGGGTTCTGGTACCATGATCCGTTTTACAGTCCACACCGATATGCCTGGGGACACAGATATTCTCCGTATCATCGACCATCTTTTATCTCCTATAATTACTACTATTTCTACAATCAGCCGGCAAGTGTAACACGAGCTACCAGAACTTCTGTGAGCAGCAGATCCGGGGCAGTTGCTTCCCGATCGGTAGATTCAAGAACTTCAAATAGATCGGCTGTGGGAAATAACATGCGTTCCCGTGTCGAAGTTGCCGAACGGCAGCGAGAAGCCGATCTCAACAGACGCAGCGCATCGGATCTTCGAGGTGTAAGCAGCACACGTCGTGATGCAACCGCTCGTAGTTCCGGCAACGTTGACCGTCGCGGATCTTCTGCAAACGTAAGATCACGCGGAACAGTCGGCAGATCTTCTTCCGGTAATGTACGTTCACGCGGATCGAGCAGATCTTCCGGTGAAGCCCGGTCAAGAGGCAGCAGCAGATCCTCAGGCGAAGCGCGTTCCCGCGGCAGCAGTCGAAGCAGCAGCAGTGGCAGCGCACGTTCGAGAAGCTCAAGCAGTAGCAGCAGCGGAGCCACGCGATCAAGAAGCCGCGGCTCTTCATCTGGTTCGTCGTCTTCATCCCGAAACAGAGACCGGGGTAGTGACGATCAGGCTATGTTGTTTAATCAGTATGAACAAATTCCCGCTATCCAGGTGAATATGGATAACAATGATGTTCCGCGACTGACTTTGGTTTAAACCAGGTGCAACTAATTCATCTCATATTACGTCTATACAGAGGGGCTTGAGATGGCCCCTCTTTTTTTGTCCGGTTAATTCCTATCACACGAATACATTGTCGGTTATGAAATTCCGTTTGCTATCAAGTGCACTAACCCTGCTTCTACTCCTCGGCGCTCAAGTAATACTGGCTGATTATACCCAGGCCCAAAACCGGTTTGACGCCCTTCGTTATAACATGGTTTACCCGGGTCAGGATGCTGCTACAATGGCTGCGCCATCTTATACAACTTCACAGGACTTAGGTGCGGTGTTGTATAATCCTGCGACCACAGCTTTGTTCGATAAAAGTTTTTTCAGCTTTGACATAGGAACCCGGCAGGTACGGGAAGAAGGAACATATCTGGGCAATACAACCGATGTAACGGCTACCCAGACGGCAATAACCCAGGCCGGCCTGAATTTTAAAGCTCCCACAGATCAAGGTAGCCTTGTTTTTGGAGTAGGTTACAATCAACTGGCCGATTACAATCGTGCACAGGACATGTGGGGGTTCTCAGAGCAAAGCAGTATCACTGATCTGTTTTTACTGGATGACTACTATTTCGATACCGCTTTTGAAAGTTTTGCCCTTGATGAATTTGAAGACAATGGTGAGATGCTTGTTGAATCAAGCTGGCGGCCACCGTTCTCATCCGAGTTTGTAGGTATTGATCAATATGTGGATATAACCGAACGAGGGCATCTCGGCGAGTACTATGTTTACGGAGCAACCGAATTTCAGCCCGGCTTTTTTGTAGGAGGATCGATTGGCATTCCTTCGGGAAGATATCATTACGATCGTACATTTATTGAAGAACGGCCGCTGGATGTCGAAAATGATTACGATATTGAATCAATTTTGACTGAAGATCGCATTCGGGCAACTGTCTCGGGTTTCACCGGTCGTGTGGGTTTTCTATACCGACCTACGGCTGCTTTGAGCATAGGTGCTAATGTTGAAATCCCTGGTGCGTTAAGTATCGAAGAAAACTTTGATACTTTTATCGAAACCACATTCATTGATGGGTCAACAGAAGCCGCAGAGTTTGATGGAACGCTCGATTACGAGGTGCGACGTCCGATGCGTCTGGGTGGTGGCATTACCATTGCCCCGATAACGGGTCTGGAAATTTCCGGAGGAGCTGAATGGGTAGACTATTCCAATATAGAATTCAGCGGCCTTGATCAATCGGCTGAGGAACGCCGTATCCAGCGGGAAGAAAACCGCAGAATGAGCGAAGGATTTGAGGAAGTAGTGAATCTGTTCGGAAGTTTGAGCTTTAACATTGCCGATGTTGCCACTCCCCGAGCAAGCATTGCTTATTATCCTAGCCCGGTTTCCGGAATGTCTGAAATGGATCGCTACTTTTATTCAGCCGGAATTGGTTTCCGGGTAGGCCGAAGCACAACTCTGGATATCGGCGTTCAGGCAGCTAACTGGCAGCAACGCGTCTACGACTACCTGGATATCTTCGGTGAGGACATGTCCGATCTGGAGCCCGGCCTTGAAATGCCTGATTATACGCAAAGCGATATCTGGCGAATCCACGGCATGGTGGGTATTACTATTGGGATGTAATGGGTTATAAGATTGCAGATGACCGGTAACATCTGCAATCACAAATCGCTAATCGTCAATCTGCTATCTGGCTGAATTATTGAGATGCTTGCTATGGAAACTTAATTGTGCCCAACTTCATCATCCTGCCTGATCGAATAGATATCAGATTGTTGATTGCAGATAGCAGATTGTAGAAGTGGGGGGACCCATCCTACCACCTCTCTATCTCCTCCATCAACAAATCCATTCCATCCATTACCTTCGGACATGCCTGCTTTAGAAATGTTTTCGGATCTCTGTTATCGGATGTGAATGCATCGAACATGTTCAGTGCCCGCTCACCGTCGAAATCAACGTAGGCCATGCGGAGGGATAGATCAGATTCGCGGCATCCGAAAACTGAACCCGGAAGTGCGGCAACTCCTGTTTTTTCGAGGATATAATCGCTCAGCTCCGGTGAGGTGGTTACGTTTTTATCTTCCAGCTTCTGACGAAAAGCGTCGAAATTCGGAAACAAGTAAAATCCCCCATCAACCCGGGGAAGTTGGATGCCGGCACTGGTAAAACGTAAGTTTATGTCATCCGCCAGTAACTTTAAAATCTTGCGGACTTTGGTCAGGTAATCGGTGATAGCCGGGTCATCCTGATAGGCAGCAACTGCAGCATACTGAATGGGTGCTGAAGTTGAAGTATAAGTCTCACTGGCAGCCACAGCCATCGCATTTTTGAGCTGATTAAAATCTTCAGGAAAAACAAAAGTGCCTAAACGCCATCCACCTGCTCCACACCATTTACTCAATCCCCCGCTGATGATGGTGCCTTCCGGATAAAATCGGGAAATGGAGATATGTTCTCCTTTGTGATGAAGCTCTCCGTATATTTCATCGGATAACAAAATAACGTTATAGGTTCGGGCGACTTCGGCAATGTCTTTAAGTTGAGATTCAGATAACGTAGAGCCGGTTGGATTGGAAGGATAATTCAGGATGACAATCCGCGGCCGGTTGACGTCTTTTTTGCAGTGCTTTTCCAGCTCCTTTGCCGATAACATCCAGTTATCTTCGCGGCGGGTGGGAATCCAATGGACATTGCGTCCGATTATATGTGCTTGCGGGGCATAAGAAACCCAGCTCGGGGTTGGGATGACCAGGTCACCATAATACACCAACTGCAGCAGAAACATGAGCTCTTTGGATCCCGGGCCAATAATGACATTACTGCCGCTGCGAGTGAGCCCGTTTTTTCGGTTATAATAACCCGCTACGGCTCTTCGCAATTCCGGAAGTCCTTCAACAGGAAGGTAATCTTTTTGATGGGCGTTTTTGATGAGCTCCTGTCGGATCGGCTCCGGAACCGGAAACGGGGACTGGCCGAGGCCGAATTTGTAAATGGTTCTGCCGTACTGCTGTAACTGAGCAGAAAGCTCGTTGATCCGAAGTGTTGCCGACTTGGGCAACCCGCTGATATTCAGGTTGAGGGAGTTCATACGCTCATGTGTTTATAGAAGCGAAAAGCTCGAGATTTGTGTCTGTATGAAAGCGACCAAATTTGCGATTTACTCGGTTTAGTATATTGGGTAAATAAGGAATTTAGGTAATTCGGGGTTCTAAGCACCCATGGTGCCAAGCACCAAATTACCTTAATCACTGATTTACCTAAATTATCTGTTTAAATCAGCCTGCTCTACTTCATCCGGGTAGATAAGCCCGATTTCCTGACGGATCCGATCCAACGTTCGGATAATTTGCCTGCTCCGGTTCCATGGTAAATGCGGACTTTCCGGCAAGCTTTCGGCAATACAGCGATTTGCTTCGGTCGTTTCAAATTGATAACCGTGCGGGTCAAAGCCGGATTGGAAAACCGAGGTTTCATCACCCTGAGTAAGGGATGCCCGGGTTGGACAGTGAAATTGCGGGTCAATCTCAATGCGAAATCCGTTGCCATAAATTTCTGCGCGCGTGGGGGTGCCAAGCTGGTTGGCGCACATCAGGTCAGCCTTGCGATCGCCGGGGAAGGTGAGTGTCAAACTGACAAAATGGTCGACGCCGGTTTCGGTGAATTTTGCCTCTGCGTGGATCGATTCCGGTTCCGAATCGAAAGTGTGGATGGCAAGCCAAACCGGGTAAAAGCCGACATCCATCAGCGAGCCGCCGCCGAGATGGGGATCGAATAATCTGCTTTTAGGATCAAATGGTTTATAGATGCCGAAATCAGCGCGGAGGTATTCGGCCTCTCCGTTTAACTCACGGTGCAACCATTGATTGACCCGGCAAAAGACAGGAATAAACCGGCTCCAGATGGCTTCCATAAAAAAGCAGCCGTTTTGTTGTGCCAAATCGGTCAGATGCTCAAGCTGCTCAGCGTTCATGGTTACCGGTTTTTCGCAGAGCACATGGTTGCCTTCTTTCAGGCACATTGCTGCGTTTTCAAAGTGCATGGGATGGGGCGTGGCGATATAAACCGCATCCACCTGCTGGCTATCAGCCAGACTCTGGTAGGAGGAAAAAGCATGCGGAATACCGTGATGTCGGGCAAATTGATCCGCCTTTTCCTTAGACCTGGAAGCTACGGCATAAAGCTCCCCGCCCTGAGCGTATCGGAAACTTTCCGCAAATTTCGCTGCAATGCCGCCGGTGCCGAGTATCCCCCATCGTATGTTCATGAGTGAAAGTGGGTTAGTTTGAATTATTAAAGCCAAATGAATTAACCAGTCATCACGCCGGTTGGCGGAGGCACTCCCGGAAACGACGAAGCGTCAGCGGAGGAGTTATCCGGGATCCAGGAGTTGGCGCACTATGGTTGCTTATTCTCCTGGATCCCGGATAGATCCTCCGTTAGCACTACGGATCTTCCGGGAGTGCCTCCGCCAACCGGCGTGATGGACCGGTTCTTTATAAATTTAGGCATTTGTCTTCCATTTCAATTTTTCAGAATGCACTCAAGGTATAAAGTTCAAGTTTGAGCGCACTCCGAAAAGTCTGCATGTTCGAATATTTATAGCACGAGCTTAAATAATTTAGTTTTCTTTGTTTAAAACTCACCCCGGCCCCTCTCTAACGATTTAGAGAGGGATAAGAGG
>SLJN01000226.1 GCA_007135115.1 Balneolales bacterium | reverse complement strand
TGAAATTGAAATCACCGACCGCTCTGATGATCCCAACCTGATATCTACCATCCAAACTACCCCGGACGAGGGTGAAGACCGCGGTTACGGCTGGAATGAGCCGGAAAATCCGGTATTCAAAGGGACCGTCATCAGAGCGCGGGCATTCAGGGACGGGTACAAACCATCCAATACCATTACCCGGAGCTTTTTTGTTGATGAAGAAGCCGGCGACCGCTACGATTTGCCCGTTGTATCCCTGGTAACCGACTCTTTGCATTTATTTGATCATGAGGATGGTATTTATATACCCGGCAAGATTTATGAGGAAAACGGCTTCGGGAGCGGAAATTGGGGCTCTAATGCCAATTACCGCGAACGTGGCATTGAATGGGAGCGGCCTGCAAGTTTTGAGTTGTTTGATAAAGCCGGCGTGGCAGAACATGTTCAGGATATCGGTATCCGCATCCATGGCGGCGGTTCCCGTTCGCTTCCTTTGAAATCATTCCGGCTGTATGCTCGCAACGATTACGGAGAGAACCGGTTTTATCATCAAATTTTCCCCGATCAGCCCGATGATGAGTACAACCGGCTGATTTTACGCAACTCGGGTCAGGATTTTTACAACAGTGCCACCATGTTCAGGGATGCATTTTTGCAAGAACTATTCACAGATATGAACTTTGACAAACAGGCCTACCGGCCGTCCATCGTATTTGTTAACGGCGAGTATTGGGGAATCATGAATTTTCGTGAACGCTACGACGAAGATTATATCGCCCGTACCTATGGCGTGCCGGATGATCAAATCGATCTGTTGAATAATAACGGTATCATCGACGAGGGAAGCGACCAGCGCTACAATGAGTTGATGGATTTTGTCGAAAGTCACGACATCGGCGAAGCGGAGCATTATGAAACCCTCTCCACCATGATGGATACGGATAATTACATGGATTACCTGTTGGCTCAGGTTTTCATCCGCAATACAGACTGGCCGGCCAACAATACCGATTTGTGGCGCCTTCAGACCGATTTTGAAGAAGATGTTCCCAAAGGCCACGATGGCCGCTTCCGCTGGATGATGTTCGATACGGATTTCGGTTTTGGTCTCAACAGCAGGGATGGCACGTATGATTTTGATATGATTGACCATATTACCGCTGAAGACAGTGACCACTGGTCTAATCCGCCATGGTCCACTTTGTTGGCGCGTAACCTGTTGAGCAATGAATCCTTCAGACAACAATTTTTGACCCGTTATGCCACCTATTTAAATACCCGCTTCGATCCCGATCACGTACATGCAGTGCTTGAAGAATTCGAATCCAATATCGGTCAGGTTATCTCCGAACATATTGATCGTTGGGGCCATCCTCGATCAGAAGAGCACTGGCAAAATAATGTTAATGATATGTATGAATTTGCCGAAAAGCGGCCTTCTTATACCCGATCTCATATTAAAAATCATTTCGATATCGATGATGAAGTTGATCTTGAGCTGGATGTATCGGGGAATTCAACAGGATATATCAAGATCGATTCGGTTGCTATAAAATCATCTTCGAAAGGCGTAGATTTGGATACGTATCCATGGACCGGTACTTATTTTAGCGGCGTTCCTATGGAATTGGAGGCAATAAGTTTACCGGGCTATGAATTTGATCACTGGCTGGTCAATGATGAAAAAGAAACAAGCGCTGAACTTCGCCTGTCCATGGATGAGGATACCCGCGTGGAAGCAGTTTTTGCAGAGGAGGATGACCAACCGTTTCCCGATGCTTTTGAGGTCGCGTCAGGCAGCTACCACTTTTCGGAGTGGCGAAGCGACGAAGAACCGGGTTCCTTTCCGGATCACATGGCCTTTGTTTATATGGATGAACCGGAACCTACCGAAGAAGCTGAAGTAGATGGTTTCATAAACGGCGCCTACAACCTGGACTCCCGGACCAGAATCATGGGACTCGGGGATGGAGGTTTTGCATTCATCAATACCAGTAATCTGGACGGTAACCCCGGCTACCCCGGCCGCCGACTTGGCGGGGCTATTCTCGCTCTGGATACCCGGGATGTCGATGAGCTTTATACCGAGTTTACTGCCGGAACGGTGCTGCCCAACTCAAGAGTCTATAACCTGAAACTGCAATACCGCATCGGTGATGAGGGTTCATTTGAAACACTGTTGGATGATGAAGGCCGGCCCGTCGAATATCATCGAGATGAAGTTGCCGGTCATACCAGAGATTTCGGACCGATAGAATTGCCGGATGAAATTATGAATCAACCTTACGTACAGCTGCTTTGGCGCTACTACTATACCGGCGTCCGCCTTGATGATGATAGCGGTCAGCGATCAAAGATGAACATCTCTGAGATTAAAATCTCTGATGATGTGTTCAGCAATACAGATGAAGACACTACTGATCCTGAAATTCCTGATGAGGTAACTTTGGAACAAAATGCCCCTAACCCATTCAACAGCTCCACCAATATTACGTTTTCACTTCCCGAAGTGATGCACGCTAAACTTTCCGTCTATAGCGTAACCGGTGAACAAGTGGCTACTTTGATCAACGGGCAGCTAAATGCCGGTACACATACCGAAAGTTTCGATGCTTCAAGTCTCGCCAGCGGTGTTTACATCTACCGCTTGATCACCGATCAAACCTCAAAATCAAAAAAGATGCTGTTGGTGGAGTGATCTTCAAAACCCCACAACAAAATCACCGTTTTTGAGATCGGGCTTGTTGTAGGTGAGCGGGGACGGGTGTTCTCCTTCTTTGGCAGAATATCGAAAAATGGCATCTCCGGCAGCGACATCCCATTCCATCGTGGGGCCAAGCCGCGGGTAGATATCAGCTTTGCCTTCGGCAACAAGACAGAATTTGAGCGAGCTTCCCGCCGAAATTCGATCTTTGACGTTTAGCTCCGCCAGATAATTCTCCTGTTTATCGGAGCCGTGCGAGCGACTGACCGCCACTACCAGAGGTGCTTCCTTTAGAGCGGGTTCTGAGTAAATTCTTTGCTCGGTACCGTTTTCATCAACCTTATACGCTCCCAAATTTTGCGCTCCCCAGTAGGATACCCCGAGTGCCGGAACATAAATCACGCCCAGTACCGGTTTACCCTCTTCAATCAATGCGATGTTGATGGTAAACTCATCGAGCTGTTTGATGAATTCTTTAGTACCGTCGAGCGGATCAACGATCCAGAAAGTAGGCCAGTTTTTTCGGGTTTCATAATCGGGAAGTCCGCCCTCTTCCGAGATCACCGGAATATCCGGGGTAAATGATTCCAGCCACGGGACTATGATATTGTGTGCTGCCATATCAGCTGCCGTGACCGGCGAGTCATCTGTTTTGGATGATACCTCTACTTCATCATGATAATATTTGAGCGTCTCCTGACCCGCCTTCTTTGCAATTTCAATAAGTTGGTTGATACGGTATTTCGAGAATTCCATGAGGATATTTATTGATCAGTTTCTAAAAGAAAAATCATGAGGTTATTTGGAAAAAGGGGAATAAGGTAATTAAGTAGATTGAGGAAATTTGGGTAGTTGGCTGCACTGAATCGTAGGGACGCAATGCATTGCGTCCCTACGAATTTACCTGAATTCCTTATTTACCTAATATACTAAACCGACCAGATCAGGTCTTGGTGTTATCTAACAATATTAATCAACGATACCACAAAACAGCAGCGGCAAATACAGCTCCATGTTGTTCTACGGTGTGTTCAGCACCGATGGTTTTTATTTGCCGGCATTTTCGATTGCGGTAGCGGAATGCCTCCAGTGCCATGTTATAAACGGTATCTTTAACATTGACTAAGGGCGCTTCATCTTCGTGTTCCATGATTACGCCGGCTTCAGCGGGATCTTCCGGCAAACCAACTGCAATTGCCGAAGAGATAACCTGACCAGGTTTACTGGATGATATAGAACCGTAAGCTACCGGCACAAGCGCGCCTGCAGGTAAGTCAATTTCATCAACCTCTTGAGCATGAGGGGGGATAATACTGCTCATCCGCATCAAGTTAGTATCGCCGATCCCCGCATTAAGCAGTGCCTGATCAAATGCGTTAAGGGGCATGAAACCCTCGCCGGTACCACTAACCAGCTTGAAAACATTAGGTTTAATTTCCGGAGTCATAATAAAGTATTGCTATAGGTCAGGATGAATGTCCCTGGCTGTGGCCACCGAGCACCGAAGATTCATCCGCCTTAAACGGTAAGTCCTGTCCGGGCTGTGTTTTGAACAGTCCGCGTTTCACTTCCATGCTGGAGACCGAGTCGGATTTAAAATAGGATTTAAGTGCTTCCTGAATCGTCCAGGGATCTATGTGATCTCCGCACGTAAATACATCAACAGCAGCGTAGTTATATTCCGGCCAGGTATGGATTGATACGTGCGATTCCGCAATCACAATCACTCCACTGATTCCGTAAGGGGAAAATTCATGAAAATCTGAATTAACGATCGTTGCCCCCGATTGCTCGGTAGCATCAATCATTGCTTTTTCTACTGATTTGGTATCGTTGATGCGATCAAAATCGCAATTATATAACTCTACCAATAATTGACGGCCAAGGGCTTTCATCCGCGATATTTTTTTATAAAGATGTGAAAGAAAATACAAAGAACGTCCTGATTGACAAGCACATTACCCGGATTTTTGAAGATCCCGATATTTTTGCAACATGCATTATCGTGGTCTTGTCATTGAATAATTTTTAGTAACGATCTGTTATTTGATAAACAGTAAAACTTATATCTGTAATTCCAAAAGACGCACTCAAACCTTCGTCCGGATTATATTGTGAAAGTATATCAACTATAAACTATATTTGCCCGGTATAACCTGCTCCAATAATAGACGATATGGCACTTCAATATAACGAATTTTATCACCGTAATACCGGTTTGACGATCGGTATTGAAAACACCTTATTCAGCGAACGAAGCTCTTTTCAGCTAACCGAGATATATCAAACCGATACCTGGGGTAAGTTGTTGGTGATAGACGGGATGGTCATGTTGTCAGAACAGGATGAGTTCGTCTATCACGAAATGCTGGCGCATGTTCCGTTGAATGCTCATCCCAACCCGGAGCAGGTTCTCATTATCGGCGGTGGAGACGGAGGCACCGCCCGGGAAGTTCTGAAACATCCCTCAGTAAAGCATGTGGATCTGGTTGAAATTGACGAGACCGTCATCCGCGCATGCCGGGAACACATGCCGGAGGTCGGCGATTGGGAGAATCCCCGGCTGAATGTAAAGGTGGCCAACGGGATCGATCACATCAAGCAATCGGAAAATCAATATGATGTGATTTTGGTAGATGGCTCCGATCCGGTCGGTCCGGCTGTTGATTTATTTCGCAAGGAGTTCTACAGCTATTGTCATCAGGCGCTTAAAGCCGATGGTGTTATGGCAACGCAATGCGAAAGTCCCTGGGTGGACTCCTATCACCCGCACATGAAGGAAGTCAGCGATGCCATGAAAGAGCTGTTTCTCGTGCATCGCCCCTATCTTGCATCCATCCCGCTTTATCCGGCCGGACTGTGGTGTTTTATGCTGGGTTCCAAATCTGAAGATCCCTGCTCTGATGAGTCGCTCGAACGCGCCCGAATCAACACTACCGATACCGGGTGGTCGTTAAGGTACTATAATCCGGATATTCACCGATCAGCCTTTTCTCTGCCTAATTTTGTACGTGAAATTTTTATTTCTTAGCACGATACTGCTGTTTACGGTAACTGATGTTCCCGCTTTACCATCGTATCCTACAGCGGATGATCAGGCAGAAGTCATTTGGCTTATTGACGGTGAACCTTCAGATGACTTTCCTGAGGGAGATCTCAACTCGGTTAATCCGTCTGATCCGGATGACTATTCCAATAGGGCGCTAACGCAACTCAAAAATCATTTCAGCCGTGATGGGTATTTCGATGTGCAGATTGACTCCCTTCAACTGCCGCAATCCGGAAATCCTGATGAGGCCGTGCTTCATGTATCGTTGGGAGACCGATACCGGGTGGGCTCGGTTTCCAAAGAAGTCATTCGTTATGACGATCCCCCCGATCCTCCCGATGAATTCCCGATTGAAGGGGCGTTGTGGGACAATGACTTGATTGAGGATTATATCGCTACGCTGATTACGTTTTATGAGGATGAGGGGTACCCGCTAACTCAGGTTTCCATTGACCGATTTTCTCCGAATCCCGAAAATCAAGAAGTGGATTTGACCCTGGAAATCATGCCCGGTGAACGAGCGTATGCTGATGGACTTTCTTTTGATGGATTAGACCGCCTGAGTTCTGCATGGCTGCAACGAGTGACCGGCATCAGTGACTCTACTTTAATTACGCCGGAAGTGATGCAGCGCACTCGACAAAAGTTAGATCAGATCGGGATGTTTGATTATGTAAGCGAACCCGAAATTCAAATTCAGGATGGAAGCTCCCGCCTCCATTTTGATGTCGATGAACTGCCGGCTACTTCTTTTGATATTTTGCTGGGATATATGCCCGATCGCGGCGGCCCGGAAGGTGATGGAAATACCATTGTCGGGCAAGCCGACCTTGAAATCCGAAATATTTTTACCCAGGGCAGTACGATGCGCATGGCGTTTGAACGCATGGAGCCTTTGGTTACTCGTCTCGACCTCGGTTACCGTCGGGAGTGGGTAATGGGAACACCCATATCGGCCGGCGGTCAATTCGATTTTCTCCAGCAGGATACCACGTATCAGGTGCGGAACCTTAAAGTGGATGGCGGATATAGGCTCAGTTCCACGACTTCCATTGAAACGACATTTCGGCGCCAGAATACCTCGGCCAATGTGAATCCTGACCTGCCTATCCGCGCTCTGGACGGTACTTCAACATTTGCCGGCGCGGGAATCAGATACCGAAATATCGATGACCGTTACAGCCCGACTACGGGGGTGGAATTCCGGATACTTGCCGAAACCGGATGGCGCCGGATTACAGACCCCAGAGCAGAAGAGTTTACTTTGGATGAAAACCAACGGCGGCAACGGGTTGAGCTATCCGTTCAACCCTACTTCAATCTGTTGCCGCGCCATGTATTGACGTTTCGGCTGAACGGTTTTTATCTGGAAGGTTCCGACTTCACGGAAAGTGATATGGAGCGCTTCGGCGGGGCGCGTTCATTACGAGGATATCGTGAGGATCAATTTCTCGGCTCCCGTATTGCCTGGGCTGATACCGAGTATCGATATCTGTTAGCCCCACGATCCTACGCTTTTGCATTTGGTGCTCTGGGCACTTATGACCGTGATCCGTACATCACCGAAGATGAACTCGAACAAACGGGAGGCACCGACGCCAATCTGCTGTATTCCTGGGGAGTCGGGTTTTCCTACGCCACACCGGTAGGATTTGTCAGCTTTTCCTATGCTATCTCCCGCGACAGCTCCCCCGCCGACGGACTGGTTCATTTCGGGGTGAGGTCGCGGTTTTAGATACAGGATGTTATTAGAATCATTCATAATCGATTCTTTATAACCCTGTATCCCCCATATAACTCTGGAAAAATCCGCGATAATCCGCGTCAATCCGTGGCAAAAACCTAACGCAATATCACTGCTTAAAATCGATAATGCACACCCGTTCCGAATAATACGCTTCCGAAGTTATAGCGATCCAGATTTACATAACCCAAGCCGAGTTCAACATTCCAGTAAATGGGTGGTAACTCGTCATTCCAGGCACGCCAGTCGTATTGGATTCCCGCTCCGGCGCCTAATCCAAGACTGGATTCGGTACTTTGACGGTTAAATCCGTAATTGTAGGTCCACAGACCTAACATGCCAAAACCATATAAATCCCAATAGGTTTCATCCCGGAACTGATACAATCCGCGTGCCGCATAGGTTTGTAAGTATCCAAACGGCCCCAGAATGAGTTGTCCGGTAATTTCATCGGTAAACATCATGGTCCCGCTTATCCCCCAGGCCGGAAAGGTGCCTTGAAATCCAACACCGTATCTGAATGGTTGTACCGGATCCACAATCTGAACCTGCTCAGTAACAGCAGTTGTTAGGGAGTCCAGTTTAACTTCAACTGGTAGGTTTTCGGCACTCAGTGTATAGGGCATGAATAGGACGCCCATCAAAATAATCAATCGATACATCTTCCCCATCGTTCTGCTCCTTTATTGATATGGTATAGTGGGGTTCAGCTTCCCCTTA
>SLJN01000244.1 GCA_007135115.1 Balneolales bacterium | reverse complement strand
TATATTTATTTCTATGCGCCCCTGTCTCGAGTTTCTATTCCCACTGAAGTTTTTGCCGTGGATTTATCGCGGATCCGCCGGTAGTGCGTGTTGCACAACCCAACGATAATTAATATTTCCTACAAAAAAGATAACCGGTAATAAAGATTAAATAGTTGTTAAAGAAGATGTCTCGTAGAGACATTTTGTAGGTAGCAATAAGGTTGATCAAGCAACTTCAATGTTACGTTAGTAACATCTTTTGAACGACAGGGGAGAATTAAAGCTATAATGAGGTCAATTAGGCACTGGGTGTTCACAAAACGCTCCGGGACTGTTGGATATCGGGATTTGGATCCAAAGTGGCCAATAAAATCTAATTTAAAAACTATCTTACTTATTGCGAGGCAAAAGGAAAGGAAATCTCCAATTAAGCAAGAAGAGTAAGTATTTGATAGTTGTGCAACACGAACGTTAGTCGGATCCGCGGTAATCTGCGGCGAAAAACAAGGTTAATCCACTAATTTCACCCAACCCCAGCGCGGAGTTGGATGCATGCGGTTGAAATTCAGATGAAAACCCGGCTGTTCTTATCTAAAGGCTAACGAGACCAGGCAGGAGATTTTTCCAGTTTGCGAACGGTAATGGTGCTGGTTGATGAACTCACCACTTTAATCTTGGCGCCTTTTTCAATGAAATCACCTTCGGTAACAACATCAAAGCGACGATCATCAATTAATACCGTTCCTGATGGTCGAAGTGCCGTCAAAGCAATGCCTTCTTTTCCGGTTAAATCCTCCCGCTCTTTGAAAGAGCTGTAACCGGATTGCTGGTCTGTACTTGTAGCAAGGATCAATTTGCTGAAGGCCCGGTTTTGCGGCAGATACCTGGCCATTGATATAATCAGTAAAATCCCGATGATCAGCGTGGTAGCCATCGTCCAGATCGGACTACTCATTTGATCAAGCTCCGGAAAGCTAAAACCCACGTTCCCCACCAATGATGAGAACAATCCAAAAATCAATAACAACGCTCCGAGAATTCCGGGGACACCGAAGCCGGGTAGCACGAAGATTTCTATCATTATTAAGGCTACACCTGCCAGGATAAACATTAACTCCCATACAGAAGCTAACCCAAGAATAAAATGCGGCGCAAAGAACATCAGCGCACCTACCATTGCCACCGCACCGGGAAATCCGACACCAGGAGATTGCAACTCAAAGTATAACCCCCCGAGCATCATCATCATAAAAAGTCCCGTCAAAACCGGATTTGCCAGAAAACGCAGAATCGATTCCTGCCATCGCTCTTCCATGTGAACAAAATTACGATCCGCCCACCCCATCTTTTCTTTAACTTCATCCAGGTTATTCGCACTACCGTTGACGAACCCGATATCAATAGCTTCGCTGGTACTCAGGGTGAGCAACTCTCCTTCTGCGATGATGTTATCAATTTCAATGCGCTCGTCAACCATAGCTTCGGCAACTCTGGGGTCGCGGTTTTTACTTTCAGCAGTTGAGCGCATTATACTGCGAAAGTAACTCTGCATTTTTTCGTCCGCCTTTTGCCCGTCTCCTCCTACAACCGTAGCCGCACCAATAGCAGATCCGGAAGCCATATAAATAGAGTCGGTAGCGATGGCAATCAATGCACCTGCCGATGCCGCGTTTTTATCAATATATGTTGCCGTGGTAATTTCGGCATCCAGAAGGGTATTGCGGATTTTGTCAGCAGCATCAACCAAGCCTCCGAATGTATCCATGTGCAGGATGATTCCTTCGGCACCATCATTTTCTGCCGCCCTCAAACTTCGTTCAATGTAGGCATGCAAGCCGCTGTCTACCAGCCCTTCTACTTTTACTACGTAAACCTCTTGTGCCCCCTCGGCTTGATCAGCCATACCCATACCTAACAGAAATACACATAGGGCAGCTATGGTTTTCATAATGGGATTCATGGAACTTTTTACCTTCATCAGCCCCTCTGCTTATTTATTTCATTAATGCCATAAAATACAGGAAATACTAACACAGTATGAAAATAATTACTGTTTACATGATTCATAATACGTATTTTCACCGGTCAGGTTACTGAATTTTTAAAATTCAAATTATCAAGAGGCTCTGAAAAACAAGGACATTTTGAGATATTCACTGCCAGTTGTATCACATCTTTATGTTGATGTAAAGTATGGCAAACATTCTTTTTTCAAAGCCGTCATACCGTTTATGAGTGATTCCGGTTTATGAACAACTTATTGCTGTTTTTACTTTTTCTGTGGCCCGGGGCTATCTCAGCTTATACTATAGATAACGAACGTGCATCCATGCATGGATATGTCACAGATGAAGAAACCGGAGAACGACTCATCGGCGCTACGGTACTCTTCGAAGATACAGATTTTGGAGCTACCACAAATAATTCCGGATACTACCAGTTGCGTGACATACCGCCCGATAGTTATAACATCCGCGTAAGATACCTCGGCTATTCCTCCTTCGAAAAAGAAATAACCTTCGAGCCGGGAGAAGATAAGCGCTTTGATGTAGAACTGGAACCCAGCGGTTTTCAACTGGATGAAGTTTTGGTCACATCCGAAAGAGAACGTGAAGAACGCCGGAATATCGGCCGCCGCAATATTTCAATCGAACAGATTACCCAAAGCCCCGGTGTTTTACAGGATGATGTATTCAGATCGATACAGTTGCTGCCGGGTATCGCCGCCGCATCTGATTTTTCCAGCGGATTGTATATCCGCGGCGGGAGCCCCGATCAGACACTGGTACAACTCGATCAAACCACGGTCTACAATCCAACCCATTTTTTCGGCTTTTTTTCCACGTTTAACCCCGATGCCATCAAAGACGTGCAGGTTTATAAGGGAACTTATCCAGCTGAGTACGGCGGCAGACTCGGTTCGGTAGTAGATATTTACAACAAAGACGGTAACCGAAATGAGCACGGCGGAGTACTCAGCCTTGGACTTCTTTCATCCCGGGCGATGGTAGAAGGCCCGGTCGGGAACGGCTCCTATATGGTCGCTTTTCGCCGTTCCACGCTCGAACCCGTTCTCTCGGTGCTGCGTGATCAGGTCGAAGGCGTACCGGATAGTTTTTATTTCTATGATCTCAATGCCAAATTCAATTATGATTTGGATGATAACAACCGAATAAGCACCGCATTTTACTCCGGTACCGATGATGTAGTTCTGCCTTTCGAAGATGAGTTGAATTTTGACCTTCGCTACGGTAACCGCACCTTCAGCACAACCTGGAGTCATATCGCGAGTTCCAACTTATTTGCCAATGTTCGGCTTACCGGCTCCCAATATTTCAACTACCCTTTCGCAGATATCGGTGGCACAACGTTCGAACGCGATAACCGAATTAACGAACTCTCTTTACGCGGCGATGTCGAATGGCTGCCGGCAACCCGGCACGAGATCAACGCCGGGTTTTGGGCGGGCAGAATGAATTTCTCTTTGAAAGACCGTTTTGATGGAGCTCAAATTCTGGATTCCAGTCTCAATTCCTGGTATACATCAGCTTACATTCAAAACATCTGGAGACCCACACCTCAATGGATTATCAATACCGGCATTCGGGCTGAATATTTTTCTAAAGGCAACTACTGGCGTTTCGGCCCCAGAGTTTCCGCCGATTATTATATGACCGAAGACTTCCGGCTTCAGGCTGGCTATGGCCGATATTATCAGTTTCTGACCCTGGTAACCAATGAAGCATTTTCAGGGTTTGATGTCTGGCTGATGACCGAAGATCAGGTTCCGCCGGCCTATGGTGATCAATTTGCTGCCGGCTTTAAATACGATATAACCGATGATTGGGAGCTTGAGGTAGAAGGGTACTATCGAACGATGAAAGATTTATTCGAACTTGACCCTTTTCTGGGAAACTCCGGAGGGCAGGAGTATCATGAGCAGTTCCGGTTTGGAGATGGTTATGCCTTCGGCACCGAAGTTCTTTTAGAACGCACAAGAGGTACTGTAAACGGATTTATCGGATATACATTCGGCAACACATGGCGACGATTTCCGGATTTCAACCAAAACCGGTACTATCCCCCAAGATACGACCGGCGCCATGATATAACGGCACTGGTCAACTATGAACTGAGTGACCGGTGGCGACTATCTACAACATTTACATATCAAACCGGTCAGGCTTACACCAAACCCACCAGTCGCACCGGTCTTGTAAACAGTCCATTTCAAAATACCCGTACGAACACGCTCATCGTCGGTAGAGTCAATGCTTCGCGCATGCCGGCTTATCACAGACTTGACCTCTCCGCATCCCGCCAGGGTGAATTCTTCGGAATTGCCGATACTGAGCTGCAATTGCAGATTATTAACCTGTACTCAAGAAGAAACATCTGGTTTTTCAACTATGATTTCGAGGAAAATCCACCCGAAGTCCAGGAAGTGCCGCTTCTGCCAATACTACCTTCCATCACCTACACCTTAAATTTTTAATGCGTATGGGAAGCAAAATATCCAGGGTAGTGTTTTGGTCCTGCTGTCTTATCATCCCATGGCTGATGCTGAACAGCTGCAATTTATACCCTCAGGATGATTTTGAAGAACAGTATGTCGTGGAAAGTTACCTGATTGCCGGAGAGATGATGGAAGAAGTATTGCTCTCCAAAACCCTCCCTTTTGAAGAAGAGTATGACTTTGATGAAAACACGGTCAGTGGAGCATCGGTAACCGTTTTCGAATTAGATGAAGATAGCACCCGAAAGAATTCCATACCGTATTTTGATCAAGGCAACGGAGTCTATTTACCGGGGGAAGATGTTAAGGTGCAACCACTTCGGGATTATGAACTTGAAGTTATCACACCAAGTGAAGACACACTCAGAGCCTTCACATCCGTTCCCGATACGTTTAGCGTTGCCAGAAATGCTGCTCAGGAAGTTACATATCAATCTGAAGAACAAGCTGAAGTGGACCTTACCCGGAGCACATTCCCCGGCAGACAAAACATCTACATTTTCTCGACTGTAGCATTAGAGCCGGATACTTATCCGATGACTCCTTTATATCAGACCGATGATGAAAAAGACCGGGAGATTGCAAAACAGCTACGATCCAACATCATATCGGAGGGGAGTTATCAGGTGAATGACGATGGCACGATCACCATTAAATACCCATGGCTTGCCGTGGCGTGGTTTGGACCGAACCGGGTTACCGTATATGCTTTGGATGATAACACCTACGATTTCTTTCGCTCGCAGGATGTCCAATTAGGTGGAAACACACAGGCGCCCGGCCAAATTGAAAATGTAATTACCCATGTGGAAGGTGGTACCGGATTATTCGGAGCGATGGCAGGAGCTTCATTCCACATTTTTGTGTGGCCTCCGGAGGGATTTTCCGGGGACTGATCAACTTCTTTGCTGTGATCCATCGACCCGTTGCCGCAATTCAAATAATCATAAGCTTGGCAATTTCTGATGCAAAAACGTATACTTAATCCGTTAACCGGCTTAAACCCTTGATACAGATAGACCATGAGTAAAAAACAACGACGACGAGGACAAAAACGCGGTCAGCATTACCGGAAGAAGAAAGAGCCAATGCTGTTCAGCAAAAAGAATTATCAAATTATGCTGATAGGAATCGGCTTAATCATCCTCGGATTTGCCGGAATGGCGATTGAAAATGAGATTCATGGAATCTATTCGCTGTATTTCGCCCCGCTCATGATCGTTGGTGGCTTTGGCACCGTAGCTTATGGCATCATGAAAACGGATCCGAATCAGGAATTTGGTGAGCACCAAGCGGACCAGGCCAAGTGAACCACCGGCTAATCAACTACCTGGTCGGTGTTTATCTCTTCTTTTATTTTGTGCTTTGGGCGGACTCAACCGACCAGATCTGGATCATTTCCGCTCTCATCCTCGGGCTGATTGTCGCCGGTACCGCGCTGCTTTTCAATTGGTTTAGTACCGACGGCGCCTTTGCTGCTCTCATCCACGGAACCGTGGCATTTGGGCTGGGCCAGATCTACGGAGCTGCACTTTTGCTGATTTTCGTTCTTGGCAGTTATGGTATAGCGGCACTGATCTCAACAGAAGAAACCGGCTCCCTTTCTGAACGTCGCACCGGCAGACAGGTATGGAGCAACGGTTTTTGGTTTAGTCTTGGAATCATATTGTGGAGTATTACCGAAAATCCGGTTTGGCTGATCGCATCGGCGGGGGCCATTGCAACGGCAGCGGCTGATACAACGGCTACACTGACCGGAACCCACCTCTCATCAGGCAAAGTCGTTTCCATTCTCAACTTTAAAAAAGTAACCCCAGGCGTCGATGGCGGGATTAGCCTGATCGGAACAACATCTTCTTTTCTCGCTGCGATTGTTGTGGCTACGGCTGCTATGTTCTTAGCGCCGGTCTATCAATTTGAAATAATCCTTGTAGTGTTAATCGCCGGGTTTTCAGGTTGTATTGTGGATTCCTATCTTGGAGCGATTTTTCAATACCCGAACCGGGCAATCAAATTACCCTTGAAGAAGGATAACCCATTTTACTTTAGCAATAACACAGTTAATGCTGTGGCTACCGGATGGGGATTTGTGGTGAGTTGGTTGCTTTATCATGTGATCTAACAAAAATAGGATATGCCCTGGTATAAAAAGTTACACTGGCAAATTGTAATAGGACTTATTTTAGGACTGGTATGGGGACTGTTCGCCATTCAGGCCGGACTTGCCGAATTTACCGATGATTTTATCCGGCCATTTGGTGATATTTTTATCAATGCCCTGCAATTGATAGCCATTCCATTGGTACTTGCCTCGCTTGTGGTAGGGATTGCCAATCTCAATGACGTTACCAAGTTGTCGCGGATGGGAGGTAAAACCATTGGAATTTACATCGTTACCTCCATTTTTGCGATTATTATCGGTCTTGTTGTCGTGAATGTCATGGCACCGGGAGATTTCCTCCCTCCGGAAACCCAACAATCCCTAATGGAATCCTATCAGCAGGATATTGAGGGGACCGATGAAGATGCCGAAGCGGTCGTTGATCGAAGCCCGCTGGAATTCCTGGTCGATATCGTACCGGAAAACTTCTTTGAAGCCGCTTCTGAAAACGCCAACATGCTTCAGGTGGTCTTCGTAGCTATTCTGCTGGGAATTGGGTTGATCTATGTAAAACAGGAAAAAGCCCAACCGCTTATTAATGTCTTTGACGCCCTCAATGATGTAATCATAAAAATTGTTGATTTCATCATGATACTGGCGCCATACGGAGTTTTCGCTCTCATCGCCAATGTAATCGTTGAACTCGGGGGCGACGATATGTCGCGCACCATTGAGCTGTTACAAGCACTTGGATTTTACGGAATCGCCGTTATTATCGCTCTGCTGCTCCATACATTTATTATCTACTTCACACTTTTCAAGATCTTCAGCAGCATGTCGTTGATCCGGTTTCTCAAAGGCATCCGACCGGCTATACTTTTGGGTTTTAGCACCAGCTCCAGCCTGGCTACTCTGCCGGTGATGATGGAGCGCTGTGAAAAAGGTCTTGGAGTTAAAGAAGAAGTCAGTAGCTTTGTACTTCCGGTCGGCGCTACATTGAATATGGACGGAACCGCTGTTTATCAGGCGGTAACCGCCGTTTTCATTACCCAGGCGATCGGAATGGATTTAACACTGGCACAACAGCTTACCATTATCCTGACTGCCGTACTCGCCAGCATTGGTACCGCTGGTGTTCCCGCTGCCGGTATCATCATGCTCGTGATTGTATTGCAGGCCATCAACGTACCGGTTGAAGGCATCGCACTGGTATTGGGTATCGAGCGGATTATGGACATGTGCCGAACGGCCGTCAATGTCATCGGGAACTGTGCCGTTACAGTCGCTATCGCCAGCATGGAAGGGAAAATCGGCGACACCTATATCACCGAAGATTCCGAATAATAGAAGAGCAGAGCCGATAGTTTTATAATCATATGATTAACTTTCATCGGCTCTGCACATGCTAACTCTATCATTAATTTTCCTGATTATATCAGGCTTTACCAATGAATCAACTTTAAAAGCTTCCGCACCTACTTCGATCTCTGAATCTGATTTACAGGCAGGTGTGGAAGCTTTTTATAAGGCGGATTGGGAAACCGCTGATGACACCTTCAGCAAGTTAATTCTCGACCACCCCGAGGACCCCGCCCCATACTTTTTTCGCTCG
>SLJN01000127.1 GCA_007135115.1 Balneolales bacterium | reverse complement strand
ATTTAATGCTCGTGAACTTGCTGATGCTACATTAAAAACAGAACCATGTCGGCCATATACTAACTCAAATCTTTCTTTAATAATCATTCCTCGTCCTCAAAAAGATAACTAATTCGTAACACCATATCTGTTTCTAATAAAGATTCCATTCCACCAAGATCATTGAAGCAATCTTTTGGATCCCAAGATATAATATTTTGTTCACCACTATCCCCATATAATAACACATAATGATAACCATATCTTTGAGGAACATTCATGTTATCTATTTTTAATTGTACAGTTGACGCATTAATTGGAGTACTTGGTAAAACGATTCTTTTGTCCTCTATTTCAACATCTGTTAATTCAAAATTACCAAGGCTCGAAGGCGTCCCTTCTATTTCATTTCGTCTCCATTGAAGCTGAATATTTCCCTGTAAGCGCTCGGTAATATAAAACCTGGAGTTATTTTCGATTCGCCACCCCGTTAAAGCAGCACCTTCACCTGCAGCATCTTCACGATCGACGTAACCAAGCGACAGAGAGGTTTGATAGTTTCTGCCGAATTGTATTTCTGTACCAGGTTTAATTTCAAATCCTGAAATATCGTAATCCCTGCTCGGAAGATTCTCACTGGTATTGCGATTTAAGAGCCGGTTAAATTCACCGGTAATTATAAATCTTCTGCGCAACCTATATCGTTTTTCACTTCGGATATTTTGGCTAAAACGCGATTCAAGTCCTTGTGCCTGGCGATTCAATCCTCTTGTTTGATCAACACGCAGACGCCAATCCCAATCTGTGGAATTCCGAAAAAACTCAGCATCTTGCTGCCAATAAAAACGACCTTGAATGGTGAGAGAATCATCCTGAAAAGCATCGATATTCATCAGATAAATATCAGCAATATTTTCGGTTCGGTTTTCTTCGCGTACTTCAAAAGTGGAGTTCAACCGAAGCCCTTCTAACAATGTTTGTATCGTGTTTTCGGGAGATGAAATGACCGCGGCAGGTTCAAGCGTATTGCGAAGCCGGGTGCGAAGCAGCACCACCGGAAACAGCTCATCAGACGGTACGAATTGCCTTATAAATGTCCCTTCATTGGGTGATTGTTGCGGGAAAAACTCATCTACATGCTTTACGCCATCTTCGCGGGTATCTTCCCAAACATATTCCCCCATTTCCGGTCCGACTTCGATGAAGGTTTCTTCCATAATCGGACGACGTTCGGTGTTGGCCTCATACTGAAGCCGAGTATCGAACAGGCGGTTTTCAGAACGATAATTCGTCACGGAGTTCAGTAACACCCCTCTGCTATTCTCTCTTTGCTCCTCTATTTGAAACACTTCCTCAAAAGTTCTGCTTCGAAACGACAATGTATTTTCGGTCCTGAACCGATCCGTCGGTGACCAATCCACGGAATATCGTTGTGTGATGCCGTATGCTTTATCTTCAAAATCATCGGTTAAAACTCTTTGATCTCTCCTGTAAGAAAGACCTGCTGAAAGTGCTACAGAACCTCTTGTTGCAATGATTTCGGGTTTTACATCATAAAACCGTTGCGAGTTGTGGGTTAAGGTGTCTTGCGTGATGGAACGCTGCCTGCGATCTTCAGCTTCAACCCCGACTAATGGTGTTAGCGTTAGCTCACCGAATTCAAAATCATACCCTACCTCTCCCCTTTGCCGATACCACACGCCGGTTTCATCAAGCGGGCGGTCTTCACTTTCTACACGTTCACCTCTTAACGACAAAAACGGCAAGCCTTCTTCGTAGGAAGAAATGTTTACTTCCTGGCGATTGCCGAAAACATCATCCCGGTCTATGATTCCTGCGATGAAATCTAAATCGGAATTTTCAGTCAGTTGCCAATCGAGGGTTCCTTCCGTAATTCGTTCTTGCACGTCATCTCTTTGCTGACCGATATTCCAACGTCGTTCAAATTCGATTTCTCTGCCTCGATCAAAAAATTCGAAATCCCTGCCAATGTATCGCTGGCGAAGTCCCGCTGAAATGGAGCCCACCGGCGCTGAAATTTCATTGAGGCTAAATCCTAATAAATAGGAATTGTCGAAGTTATCGGCATCATCTAGTGGAGAAAGTCGATTTTTATCCATTTGTGAACCGGCCCATTCCCCAAAGAATTCAAGGTTATCCGCCACTTGATAGGAACCCCGCAATGCGATCATATTTTGTTCCCTCGGCGGATTTATCCGTCTGAAAGGTTCATAACTTCCCTGACCCGGGCCAACCCATTCAAAGACAATTCCGTTTACGGAGCGACCGGCTCTGCTGTAGCTTCCTTCTCCCTCTTCCACCCTGCTGAATTGTACCCGGTATTTACCGTCCGGATCACCCGGTCTGTTATCATAAATCTGATAGGTTTCACCGTCAACGGTAGTGTCCACTCGTGCATAGAGGACGAAATCTGAATCTTCGCTAAAACCAACAGAGTCGGCTCCGTCTACAATGGCTCCGTCGGGATCATCTCCGGTTTCACGTAGTAATTCAAGCTCTTCGTCACTTAACTGGAGCTGAGTACTCAAGTTGATGTTATCAGCCTCACGAATAAATGAAGCACCGATTTTGAGCCGGCCATCCAATAATTCGGTCTGCTCGGCTTCAGCACCTACCAGCGTGCGCGTATACTCTTCGGTTCTGTACTGAAATTCTACCGTTATTCTGGTGGCATCTGTAATGATCTGGTTGCTGGTAAAGTTTATTTCACCAAGTCCGTAATCGATGATGTAGTCGTTTTCTTCGCCCCGCTCCACCCTTTCGCCGTCGATATAAACACGTTCGGACCCGGCCAATACAATTATAAACTGCTCGCCCTGATTACCGGTCAGTCGATAAGGTCCCTGGATGCCATCTTCTCCTTCAAACCGTTGAGATCTGAACTGTCCGCGAACGACCGCGGCAGATGCATCATAATTACCGTATTGACCGAAATTCGTAGCAAGATCAAGCCCCTGTAGCCTTCGATTGATTACGGCAAATTCACTTTCCTCCATATTGACGTCTATATCGCCAAGTTGAAGGGATTGCGCACCGGCGTCAAGTTGAATTAGTACCTGATCAAATTCCTGAATGCGTTGTGTGGTTCCTTCGGGCTGAATGGGGGTGTTTTGGTCCGTTAAGGTAGCTTCCACATGAACATCCTCGGTAATATCCCCACTGAGTTCGAACCTAAGACCGCTTTCAAGAGAGAAGTCCTGGGCAGATCCCACCGTCACCCCTCTTGATAAACTACCCGACCGCTGAAGCTCGGTGTCTCCGAATAGATCTACATCATCAATCGCTTCTCTTGCAACAAGGGTGTCTTCTTCTTCCGTCAAATCATCATCAGGTGTTTCAGGACGAACAAGCTCTCTTCTAAAGTAACGCGGTTGCAGGTCTGTCGGAAAATATCTGTATGAAAAATGTACCTCGGTGATGTCCGTATCCCACTGATCCGGATTTCTGAGTCTCCAGGTTCCTTCGCGGTGGTTTAAATACCAATGGTCCGGACTCAGGATGGAATCATTGAAGGCGACGGTTACAGATTCTTCCTCAATCCATTGATGGAGCTGGTAGGTGCTATCCGGCTCCGATATGGTTACGGTTGTATCTACAGGTATCGTAAAATCCTGTGCCCAGCTTGCCGGGTTGATGCATACGAGCAAAAAACCCGCAATCGAAACGGTCCGCTTAATCAAAAATAGAGTTGCTTATGCTGATATCCGGTTGGTAATTCGTACCGTTGCGCCAATAAAAAGGTGTTTGATTATCGTCTGATATCTTAAAATAGCAATTCGCGGAATATCGTGCAGAATATCTGCTATAATTACGAACTAAAGCGACGAAAGCATCTCATTAACCCTATCAAGATGATCAGGGTCTTCCGGAGTGACAGGTTCCAACTCTTGAGCTTTTTCAAGAACTCTGCGTGCTTCGCCGTTTTTATCATTTGATTTCAAAACTTCGGCAAATCCAACATGATAATAAATGTTACCCGGACTGTACTGAATGGCTTTCTCAAGAGCTTCTATGGCTTCTTCATCACTCGCTTCAAATGGAAACCCACCAAACAATGCGTTGGCTGCCATTCGCTCCATTCTGGAAAGATTTGCAACCCTGTACAACAGCATCCCATTGATGTACCACGCCCCACCGTGTTCGGGGTCATGTTCAATGGCATGTTCTACAGATTCTTTGATTTCTCTGCTCAACCGTACTCCATCACGGACACCTGCTGCCTCGGCTTTTCGACCTAAAGCAACGGCTTTAGCATAGTGAGCATCAGCATAATCATCACGAATGGAGAGGGCTTTATCGGCAAGTTTATCAGCTTTTTCAAATAACTCTTCTTTATCGGCACCTTCCCGGTAATTTGCAACATTGCTGTAGGCGACGGATTTAATCCACAGTGCATCAATATTATCGGGATCATCATTAAGAATTTCTTCGGATAGCGTTATAGCCCGCTCATAGTCGGTTCTTAAATACTCTCTTGCCTGATCAATTTTGTCGTTATCAACCGGAGTTGTTCCGGTAATCAGAAATAGTGAAATCAGTACTGTTAGCGAAATCATATATCCCCCTGTATTGGTGTTTCGAAACCTTAACGATAAGGTATTACAGTAAAGTCTAACACACAATCATTAGGTTGGTTCAAACCCTAATGAAACAAAAAAGGCATGCCGAGTGAATAACCCAACATGCCTTTTAAATTATGAAGTCTTTATAAAAGACGAATCAGCTACTCTGATTTACAACCCAGAGTTTAACATTTGCCGACACTTCAGGGGCAACATCAACGGTTGCAGAATACTCGCCGAGAGCATTCACATCTTCGTTGATTTTGATTTTACGGCGATCCAGGTCAAAACCTTTTTCCTTCAGTGCATCAGCAACGTGGATGTTGGTTACGGTACCGAAAAGTTTACCGTCTTCACCTGCTTTCACCGGAATAGTGATGCTGGTGTTAGAAAGCTGATCTGCCAGTTCTTTTGCCTTGGCAACATCAAGCTCCTGCTTTTCAGCTTCGCGGCGCTGTTGCTCATGATAAGCTTTGATCGCTCCTTTGGTAGCAAGCAGGGCTTTTCCTTTCGGAATTAAAAAATTACGCCCGAAGCCGTCTTTTACATCAACAAGTTCGCCTCGGCTTCCAAGTTTTTCGATGTCTTCTTTAAGTATAACTTTCACTTCAACTCCTCCGCTTATCTTAGATTTTCTGAAACGAATGGAAGCAAACCAAGATGGCGTGCACGTTTAACCGCTTTAGCCAACTGGCGCTGATATTTAGCACTGGTGCCGGTTACGCGGCGGGGCAAGATTTTACCCTGATCATTGATAAACCTCTGGAGGGTATCGACATCTTTGTAATCAATATACTCTATACCTGCTTTTGTGAATACACATTCTTTATCGCGCAGGGTTGCTTTTTTCGGGTGTGCCGGATTCTTAAGCATAATTCACTATAAATTTTAAGATTCGGGGATTGGAGCTTCTTCACTTTCTTCAACGGCCGGGAAAACTTCAGGCAATTCGCCTTTCTTTTTCAGCTCATAATGCCGCTTCATTTTATTATCATACTTAATGGTAAGATAGCGTATGATGTTATCTTCAATCCGGAACAAGCGTTCAAGCTCTTCAATCGCTTTTCCATCCACCTCAAAATACATATTGACGAAATAACCGCTGTTCTTTCCGTCAATTTCGTAGGTGAGTCTTTGTATTCCCCACTCATCTTTTTGGTCGACTTCAGCTTTATGCTTACTTAGAAGGTCATCAACCTTTTTTATTTCATTCTGAACCTGATCTTCTTCGAGAACAGGATTGACCACATAGGTCAATTCATAGAAGTTTACTGCCATGATTCCTTTGGTTGTTTTTGTTAGTCAAAAACAGTCGACAGACTTTCTGCCGACAGGTTTAAGTTGTTTAAGAACGGATAAGCGCAGACATTAACGGCCTGAAGAAGCCATTATTTGCAATTGTTCAAATCCCTGAGTAAAAATTTCTGAAAGATCTCCCGGCTGAATTCCGAAATAAACAGTCAGAATAGCCAGAAGCAAAATGGTGTACTTATATACCGTACCGGGTTCAACAAATACTTGATCCGTTTCAGGTTCTTTCATATACAGGTAAACCAGTACCCGGATGTAATAGTAAACGCCAATCACACTGGTAATTACACCAACAAGGACCAAGCCGATTAGCCCTTCGTTTACAGCTGCCGCAAACACCTGATACTTACCGATAAAACCGGCAAACGGCGGGATACCGGCGAGGGAGAACATGAAAACGGACATTGCCACACCGAACATCGGTTGCTTGAAACCAAGCCCGCCGTAGTTTTCCATATTGGTGAAGTCCAGTCCTTTTTGCCGCTCGTAATATGCGACAATTCCAAAGGCACCGACATTCATGAGGGTATAGGCAAAAAGATAGTACATCACACCGCTGTAACCGGCTGCTGTACCGGCGGCCAAGCCAACCATGATATAGCCGACGTGAGCGATACTGGAATATGCCAGCATTCGCTTCATGTTATCCTGCACGAGGGCGATGATATTACCGAGAATCATCGTCAGAATCGCAATGACCTGGAATACCTCAGTCCATTCGGAATGTACATCCGGGAATGCACGGCCCAGCAGTAAAATAACCGCGACAATCATAGCCGCTTTGGAAGCTGTAGCCATATAGGCAGTAATCATAGTGGGAGCACCCTGATAGACGTCAGGAGTCCACATGTGAAAGGGAACAGCCGATATTTTGAAAAAGATACCGACCAGCAACATTGCCAATCCTCCCCAGAATAATATGCCTCCATCGGTTACCTGAGCAATGGCTGCCAGATTTGTGGAGCCGGCTGCTCCATAGAGAAGCGAAATTCCGTATAAGAAAAAACCTGTTGCAAACGCACCAAGCAAAAAGTATTTGAGAGCGGCCTCAGCACCGGCTTTGTCTCTTTTAATCAACCCGGCTAATACGTACAGGGCTATAGACATGGTTTCTACTCCAAGAAATAGAGTTACCAGGTCATTTGCTGTGACAAGAACAAGCATTCCGACGGTGCAGAATAATATGAGGGAATAAACCTCGCCTACGTGGTGCTTAATTGCGGTGAGATACTCTTTACACAAAAGTACCACAAACAAGGTTCCGAGCAGAACTATAACACCTCCCATGGCAGCTGTACCACCATAGACAGCCATCCCGTAAAACGCTTCACCGGCAGGACCGAACACATCGGCGATGGCAGCGATAAGGGCAGCCATCAGAAAGAAGTTGGAAAGGTAATACAGTTTGTTGGTATCCTTCGAAAAGGCATCTACCATCATTACCACCAAAGAGCCAATGGTGACAATAATGAGTGGGAAAAAATATAAAAGTTGGCTAATGGATTCCATTTACTAATTATGACTGAATTGCGTCAATACGTTTTGCCAGATCAAAATCTTTTTCTGTGATCTTGCCACCGGCATCATGAGTGGCAAGTTCAATGGTTACGTTGTTATAAACATTGAATAACTCCGGGTGATGCATCGCATCTTCAGCTTCAAAACCCACGCGAACGATAAATGATATTGCCTGTCTGAAGTCGGCAAATTTAAAGTCCTTTTTTAGTTTATCGTTTTCAGCTTTCCATCCGTCAACTTCCTTGAGTTTGGTATGGATTTGACCATCTGATAATGCGGAAGCCATATTTACTCTCCTCTTTGAGTTTGTTCAGCTTTATATTCTTCTGTTATATCTTCGTGATCGTATAACCAATTTGCCCAATCAGGAAGATCTTCCGACTCCGCCTGAGCGCTTATAACTGTGGCTTTATGCATGGTTTCATCCAGCAGTTGATTCACTGAATCTTCCGAAAATTGGGTAAAATCACCCGGCCGGATACCAATCCAAACCATAAATAGCATCAGCGGTATTAAAAGGCCAATTTCGCGGGCGTTGATATCTTTGAGCTGCTTGTTTTCTTCTTTGTCGAGTTTACCGAACATAACCCGGCGAAACATCCACAACATGTATGCTGCGGCAAGAATTACACCTGATGTTGCAAGTACGGCAAACCAAACCGAGCCGAGAATATCGGAATTGAAAGTGCCGAGCAGAATTAAAAACTCGCCGACAAACCCGTTCAAACCCGGCATACCAATAGACGAAAGCGTTGCAATCATGAACATTACTGCAAATACCGGCATGACCGAAGCAACGCCACCAAAGTCTGAGATCATCCTTGTGTGCCGACGCTCATAAATCATCCCCACAATAAGGAATAATGCCCCGGTTGCAAGTCCGTGATTAACCATCTGCAACAATGCCCCTT
>SLJN01000124.1 GCA_007135115.1 Balneolales bacterium | reverse complement strand
GTTGTAGATTCCTCCGCTACGGTTCGGCTAATATCCAAATAATTGCTCACAGGGTTGCCTCACCTTCGGTCGGAATGACATGACTATTGGGGGGAGACGGCGCGGCTTCGCCGCGCAAATAACGCATAATTAGTACTTCATTTTCCTGGAAAACTTTTTTTGTAAGAGTTGTGCAACACACACGGCAGTCGGACAAGTTACACGCGGATTTTTTAAATGAAATCGTGGTACTTTGTGATGTAGCTATGGATAAGTTTTAATCGGATGGCGGGACTAAACTCATTGCTGTGCATCAAGAGAAGGGGTGACTCATGTACAACTATTGGATTATAAATTGAAATCCCGGCAAAAATGGCTACTGTAGGGATAAGGCATGCCTTGTCCCTACGATTTGGCAGCCATTGACAGATTTTATTAGCCGCACCGTGCCCCTACCGAAGAATGAGGTCGGGGGATCTACACAGGTTAAATCGGATTCTGATCATGGTTACAAAACGTCCTGAAAGGACGTGACATGAATAGCCCGGGGTTAAGCGAAGCGCAACCCCGGGATTCAAGACACCCTCAACCCAACATCCCGAGGCAAAACTGATGAACCTGCTATAAATAGCCGCCGAGGGATGCACGGGAAAGCGCCGATCAACACAACCTCCGCGGGGACGCGTGGTGATAATCGGCCGAGTCGGGGATCCGCCGGTAGTCGGACACCGCGCACGCGGCCGGCGATCGGACATAGCGCACACGGCCGGCAGCCGGACACCGGGCACTCGGCCGGCGTTTCATAATCTCTGTGCCCCTCAGCGGATAACACCGGCCCCCTGCGGTTACCCTGCTGGCAAACTCGCTGTAGTTTGACTACAGTAGCAATTCAAAGATTACTAGATCAAAAAATTCACTCTGTGCCTCTGTGCCTCTGTGATTACCTCTGCGCCCTCTGTGGTTCCACGACATGCCTGCCAAAAGCAAAATGCCTCAACAACAACCAAACACCAAACAGTCAAACAATCAAACACAATCTCCGTGTCCCCTGTGGTTAACACATACAGCACCCAATCTGCGGTTTCAAAAACTCACCCACCTACTCTCTCATAATCCACAAAGCTGAAATCTTTATAATCCTCCCGGAAAACTTCTTTCCAGGTGGTGCCTATTTGATCGCGGTATTCGGGGAAATAGACGTCGCCGTCATACCGGGCATGGATTTCAGTGATCTCCAGACGATCGGCACGATCGATAAGCTGACGGTAAATCTGACCGCCGCCGATCACATACACTTTTTGCTGATCCTGAAGGTGCTGCAGCGCGTCTTCAATAGATTCAAAGGTTTGCACCCCGGTGAATTGCTTTCGCGTGAGTACGATATTAGTGCGGCCGGGTAAAGGTTTTTCTCCGAGCTCTTCAAAAACGCCGCGTCCCATGAGAAGCGGGTGACCGTAGGTTCGTTCCTTGAAGTGTTTGAGATCTTCAGGAATCCGCCATGGGAGTCCGCCTTGATATCCGATTACCAGGTCGGGATCATGGGCGGCAATCAGCGTGAGGGTCATATCGCCACTTCAAACTTGATGGAGGGATGTGGGTTATAATCCAACAGTTCGAAGTCATCCAGCGTGAGGGCATCCAGCTGTTTATCGGCGATTTTCAATTCAGGCAGAGGTCGTGGCTCTCGTTTAAGCTGCTCTTTGAGGCCTTCAATATGATTTTCGTAGATATGAGCATCAACAATGGTATGCGCGAAGGTGCCCGGTTTGTGTCCTGTGATTTGGGCGATGGCCATCGTCAGTGCGGAGTAGCAAGCCAGGTTAAACGGAATCCCGAGAGCAATGTCGCCGGAGCGTTGGGTCAGATGACAGTTAAGCCGACCACCGGTGACATTAAAAATATACATCACATGGCAGGGGGGCAGAGCTTGTTGACCCAGTAAACCCGGATGCCATGCACTGACTACTATGCGGCGGCTATTCGGATCGGTCTTAAGCATGTGGATCGCTTTTTTGATCTGATCATACTCCTTTTTGACCATCGTGCTGCGTTTGATGTTGGCCGCGTTGCCTTCAAAGCTGACCTCATCTTCTTCAAAATAGGGGAACCGTCGCCAAAGTACCGGATAGATGGGACCTACATAACCGTCCTGATCTGCCCACGCATCCCATATATGGCAGTCATTGACATCCCGGAGCCAGCGGATATGATCCTCCCCGCGCAGATACCACAACATTTCCAGGATGACGGAGCGGAAATTGACTTTTTTAGTCGTCAATAGCGGAAACCCATCCTGCAAATTTACCTTGTAAAACTCTCCGAATGATGAGACTGTATCAATACCGGTTCGGTTGGACTTCCATACTCCATTGTCCAATACATTCTGCACTAATTGGTGATACGCTTTCATAATTGCTCCCCATGTGATTAAAACGACATATAGCCTGCTTGGCGGGTTTTATCCCTTACCCGATTTCTGCTACAGGTGAATGTAATTGATCTGCGGTTTCAATATCAAATATGGATTTTTATTTATTGGCAATTAAAAAACAAACCTCCACCTCAGCGCCCCTCTGCGATTTCCTCTGTGCACTCTGCGGTTCCCATCCCTAATTAAGGAATTGGCAGGTTTACCTTGAAGGTAGTCCCCTGATCTTTTGCTGATTCAATATGGAAATCTCCCCCGTGTAACTTCACGAATTTTTGTACAACCGGAATTCCTATGCCGTGGCCTTTTTCTCCGGCTGTACCCATTCGGTTATTGCTTTTCTGTGTCAGCTGATGAATAGAAGCTGCCTGAATTCCAATACCGGTGTCCTCCACGATAATTTCAAGGGTATCTCTGTCTTTTCTTGATATCTCCAAACTGACCCGGCCTTCGGTAGGGGTGAATTTTATGGCATTATTTACCAAATCCCCCATGATGTGTTCTACTTTTGCCGGATCAACCCGAACGGCCTTTAGTTCCGGATCCACTTTCCGGGTTAACGTGATTCCTTTTTTGCGGGCTGATGGTAATTGCAGTTGATAAACCTTTTCAGTAAGGACCACCATATCGGTATTCTCAAGGAATAAGCTTTCATCATAGCTTTCTGATTTGATAACTTCTAACAGCTTATTGACCAAGTCCAGCAAGTTTTCACCGCTGTTTTCCACCAGCTGAAGCATCTGTTTTAATTCATCCTGATTTTCTATCCCTTCTGACAGGATCAAGTCGGTGATGCCGATGATGCCATTTAAAGGATTGCGCATGTCATGGCCGACAATCTTGAGGATTCTCTTTTTAAGTGCTTCTGAGGCTTCTAACAGACGCGTTTTTTCTCTGAGCTGATCGGAGAGTTGACGGTTATCGAGTTTATATTTTATCTGATTCAAAACCCGGCCGAATCTTTTTTTGCTGATGGTATCATTGGTCCCAATAGAAATTACCTCATCAGCACCTGCCTGAAATCCTGATTGAACGGTATCCTCACTTGGTTGATCCCCATAAAGCACAACCGGTATCGGCACCTCAGATGTGAGTTTGCGGCAGACCTGCAATGGATCCGTTTCTTTCATATCTAAATCCAACAGTAACAGCTCAGGTGTATCACTCAGGATCTGTTGATAGATATTTTCATCCGGGTTTTCCAGAATTTTAACATCGGTTTTCACCTCATAGCCGGCCAAAAGCTTTTGAGCAGGTTCCGGGTTTGGCGATATTATCCCTATAATAATTTTATAATCCACACCGGCATCCTGGTCTTTATTACATTGATATCTTTTTTTTCTGCACTCACACTGTAGGTAAGTTCGCCATTCCTAAATCGCTAATCAACATTAACCGAGGGGAGTGAACCGCAGAGGCACGGAGGTATTCGCGGAGGGCGCAGTGTGAGGGGGGGGGGACCACAGGGAACACAGAGGGCAAGGGGATTATGTTTGATTGTTTGAATGTTTGACTGTTTGGTTGTTTTGTTCAGGCATTTTGCTTTTGGCAGATATTGTAATCTATTAATTCCCAACTGCCGGCCGTAGTCGTCCCCGACTCGGCCGATTATCCCTACGCGTCCTCGCGGAGGTTGTGTTGGTCAGCGCTTTACCGTGCATCCCTCGGCTACCCATGATAACAAGTTCTACATTACCGCCTCGGGATGTTTGGCTGTGGGCATCTTGAATCCCGGGGTTGCGCTTCGCTTAACCCCGGGCTATTCATGTTTCGTCCTTTCAGGACGTTTTTGCACCCATGATCCGAATCCGATTTAACCCGTGTAGATCCGCGGTTAAAGCAATTTGTCATTGGCAACTCCTAATCCCCCGTACCGGTGCACTATTGTTGAGGTGACAGATTATGATTTTCAATAGTAAGTTGTTGGATTACAGCCACATAAAATCCGTGTGAAACTTGTCCGACTATCGGCGGATCCGCGAAAATCCGCGGCTAATAAAATCTGTCAATGGGTAATATTGGCTTTTTCTTACAGACTCTAATTAATTGACGGCATATCATTGAACCCCTGCCCGAATTCTGCTATTATTGCTCATACGGATAATCAATATTATCAGAGGTAAAAAATTGAGTGCTTCTGAATCTAAATTGTGTTTGATAGCAATCTCAGAGTATTCATAAATCATAATTTACAGGACTGCAGCAGTATCACCCGAAACACTACACGGAGAATTGCGGGTGATGGGAGTCAGAGCACGGACTGAAGCAGCTCTTAATCCCCCGTACCGGTGCACTATTGTTGAGGTGACAGATAATTGGATTCAATAGAAAATTGAAGATTGAAAATTTCTTCGGTTAAACCCGGAAAATCTTGGCTATGTTTTTGAATTATATTCACATAAAATCCGCGTTCAATCCGTGTAAATCCGTGGCAAAAACAATCTGTCAATGGAAGAGTTATGGCAGGCTTCATAGAAGAACATTTTGGTAAAAGCACAGGGTAACATGAGCGAATCCGAACATCCATTAATCATACTGGTTGAAGACAATCCAAGTATTGCAAAATTAATTGAATTCAAGCTTTCACGTGAACCGTTCAGGTTGGAACATTATGCCAATGGCATCGAAGGTTGGGAAGCAATCAGAGATAAATCGCCTGACCTGGTTGTGCTCGATGTCATGCTGCCGGGAATGAATGGCTTTGACATTCTGTATAAGATGAGAGACAACGAAAATACCAAAGGTACGAAAGTCATGATGCTGACCTCCAAAAGTCGTGAGGAAGACATTCAGCGCGGATTCGATCATGAAGTGGTGGAATACATGTCCAAGCCCTTCAAGATCGGAGAGTTCATGTTACGGGTTAATCGCATCATGAAAGTAAAAGGATAATGCTTGATGTCGAAACGGCCTGGCTTAACCTGGATACCGGGGCACTGGTTCTTGTTTTCTCGGTCGTCCTGATTCTGCTGGTCCTTACCATCTACCTGTTTTTTATTTCAGTTTGGGTGCGCGTTTCCAATCAGAAAACCGAACGGCGTATTGAGCAGGCGAAAGAACGTTTTTATCCCTATATACTGGCTTTTTTAGAGGAGGGGAAATCGAGGGAGGTTGTCGCTGCTGAAATCAAAAACGAAGAAGATATGATCGTTTTTGAGGAGTTGGTTTTTGAATATATCGATCAGCTAAGAGGTAGTGAATTCGATAAACTTCAGGATCTGTTGAAAGTTCCGGTATTGTACAAGTACCGACACAGGCAGCTTTTCTCAAAGGATAACGGCGATCGCATCCAGGCTTGTTATTACTTTAGAAGTCTTTCTGACTACGGTCAGGATATCCAAAACCGGCTATTTTATCTGATTGAAGATAAAGACAACCTGATGTCACACGCGGCTGCCACGGCGCTGTTATCACTTTCGGATATCAGCCTCAGAGAGCAGGCCGTCACTACCGTTGCACGCCAGGGTAAACTTAGCCGGATGGCGATGCTGGAAATTATGTACAAGTTTATTCAGCAGGATGAAGATCAGGTAGAGGAAGAGGCTGAAGCGCTGCAGCGGCTGGTTCAGGATATCTACATTCCCGAACGCAACACCGCTATCATGGTCGAATCGATAGCTGATATGGGTTACATGATGCTTGCAGATTTTATTTATGATTTTTACCTCAACAACACCCGAAAGGATCCGAACGGAGAGCTTCGTGAAGCGCTGATCAATGTATTGGGCCGGTTTGAATATATTGATGCCGCCAAGTCGATTGCACTTCAACAGTCCGACTCCCAATTTCCATCTATCCGGAAAGCCTGCGCACGAACGCTTGGGAGGATGAAATCATCGGAGCACATCGATACCCTTGAGAAGCTTGCCACGGATGAAACCTTTGAAGTTCAAATGGAAGCCGTGTTGGCCCTGGCGAAAATCATCCCGGAAGGAAAGGAGCTGCTTGAACGCATGACGAACGAAGAAGGACACTTGCGCTACATGGCCTTAGATGTTCTCACCCGCAACGGAGAAAATCGTCAGGTGGCTTAATGCTCGGATTTTTAAGTGATTTACTCTACTGGTTCAACAACATGGTGTTGGTCTATTTCTTCTCGATCAACACGATCTATCTGTTATTGATTACGGTATCGTTTGTCTATATCCGCGGTCAGCTCAAGACGAAAAATGTATTTGATTTGTCCGGCATTTTTCAATCTGATCTCTATAAACCGGTTAGTATTTTGAGTCCGGCATTTAACGAGGAAGCGAGCATCGTTGCGTCGGTGCGGTCATTGCTTAACCTCGAGTTCCCGGAATTTCAGGTTGTGGTGATCAACGATGGCAGCACTGATCGGACCCTGGAAGTCATGATCGAAGAATTTGAACTGAAACCGGGCAATCGATACGTGCCTCCGGTCATTGATCACAAACCCATCCGTGCGGTATATGAGTCTGAGCGTTACCCGGAGCTTTTGGTTATTGATAAAGAAAACGGTCGAAAAGCGGACGCCCTTAATGCCGGTATCAATGCAGCTTCTTATGATCTGGTTTGTGCCATTGATTCTGATTCGGTATTAGAGTCCAACGTGCTGCAGCAAATGCTAAGGGTGTTTATTGAGGATGATGACTGCATTGCTGTCGGTGGAATTGTACGTGTGGCCAATGGGTGTACCTTCGCAAACGGCGAACTTACGGATATCGCTATCTCCAATAATTTTTGGGCACGCATTCAGGTAGTCGAATACCTCCGGGCTTTTCTGTTCGGACGAGTTGGATGGGATTACCTTAATTCACTGCTGATCATCTCCGGCGCCTTTGGTGTTTTTGATCGCAATGCTGTGATGCGGGTGGGAGGATATCTGCATGATACCGTTGGCGAAGATATGGAACTGGTGGTTCGACTCCACCGCTACTACCGGGAGCATAATCTCGATTACAAGGTCCGTTTTGTTGCCGAACCGGTGTGCTGGACAGAAGTGCCGGAGTCCGGCAAAGTACTTGCCCGGCAACGCAACCGCTGGCAGCGGGGCTTCCTGGATAGCATGTGGCGGCATAAAAAAATGCTGTTCAACCCGCGCTATGGGCACCTCGGCTTTTTCGCCGTCCCGTTCTTTTTATTTTTTGAAGGTCTTGGCCCCATCATCGAAGTCGCCGGTTATATCACCGTAATCATTGCGCTGTTAACCGGAGCCGTCAACATCCAGTTTGCCATTCTGTTTCTGACCGTCGCCATACTGCTCGGGGTGATTTTATCCCTGGCATCGGTGATATGTGAAGAGATGACCTTCCGGCGATATCCACGCATACGGGACGTGTTAATCATGACCCTCTACGCCTTCATCGAAAACTTCGGTTACCGCCAGATCCACGCCTGGTGGCGCCTCCGCGGAGTAATCGACTTCTTCCGCGGCAACCAGGAATGGGGCAAAATGACCCGCACCGGTTTTAAGAATAAAAAGTAGCTTCAAACTAACATCACTCTAACATCTCCCTAACATCTGCCAGGTCCCAAAGACCTGGCAGATCCAACTCAAGCGTTGGCGGGGCTAAACTCATCCCCCGGCCCCTTCTCTTGTGCATCAAGAAAAGGAGTGACTCGAGTTCAAGGTTTGGAATGGAAAATATAATTCTATTAAAATGGCTAACTGTAGGGACAAGGCATGCCTTGTCCCTACGATCTGGCAGCCATTGACAAATTTTTTAACCGCGCCATGCCCCGTACCGAAGAATGAGGTCGGGGAACGACACGGGTTAAATCAAATTCGGATCATGGGTGCAAAAACGTCCTGAAAGGACGAAACATGAATAGCCCGGGGTTAAGCGAAGCGCAACCCCGGGATTCAAGACGCCCACAGCCAAACATCCCGAGGCGGTAATGTAGAACTTGTTATCATGGGTAGCCGAGGGATGCACGGGAAAGCGTCGGCCAACACAACCTCCGCGAGGACGCGTGGCGATAATCGGCCGAGTCGGGGATCCGCCGGTAGT
>SLJN01000123.1 GCA_007135115.1 Balneolales bacterium | reverse complement strand
GATACTTTACCCTTTTAGCCTGCTACCGGAAGGACATGAGGCCATAGAACAATATTACCGGGATAAGTCCGGGTTTGAAGGCCGGGGAGCCGGACATAGGCAAAGTACCATTATCCTTGAGGAAGAAGTCGTCCGTGATACCGTAGTTTTAAGGGAGTCTGATGAACAAGTGGATATAACGCGTCAATTCAGACAACGAATGTTTGATCAACAACAAGAATAAGTACAAATAGATACAATCTTCAATGGGTACCACTTGCCAAAAAGGTTGATAACCCGTGACTAATGCTTGCCAGAGATTCACAACAAAATTTAAATTCACTTACCAGGTTACCGAAGTCAAGTGCGACTATAAAAAAAGCCCGGCCAACACAACATCAGCCGGGCTTACATTTCCGATAGATAAGATCAGGCAACGGTAGCTTCTTTCGCCTCTTTGGGTTCAGAAGTGTCCCGCTCCCATCTGATATTGATGTTCTTGGCCGCATAAGCATCGTCAAGACGACGGGTTTCGGTGTTATGCGGAGCCGTTTTTACTATTTCCGGATTTTCACTGGCTTCCCGGGCAATGCTGATCATTGCATCACAGAAGCCATCAATATTTTCTTTAGATTCGCTTTCCGTCGGCTCAATCATCATACATTCCGGCACAATCAACGGAAAGTAAACGGTTGGTGCGTGATAGCCGTAATCCAGAATGCGCTTGGCAATGTCGAGTGTTTTTACGCCATTTTCTTTTTTTTGGCGGTTGCCTGAAAATACGACTTCGTGCATAACCGGACCTTCATAAGGCAACTCATAGTAATCTTTGAGCCTGTGCATCAGGTAGTTGGCGTTGAGGATGGCATTTTCGCTGATCTCACGCAATCCTTCGGCCCCGTGCATACGAATGTAAACCCATGCCCGAACCATCATACCAAAACTCCCGTAGAATCCATGCACTTTACCGACACTTTCCGGTCGGTCATGATCCCAATAGTAGCGGTCGTTTTTCTCGTCGTATTCCACAACCGGACCTGGCTGATATTTCCGGAGCCGTTCGCTGATGCCAATCGGTCCGCTTCCCGGACCTCCGCCACCATGTGGAGTTGAAAAGGTTTTGTGCAGGTTGAAGTGTACTACATCAAATCCCATGTCACCCGGCCGGGCGATACCAAGCAACGCATTCAGGTTGGCGCCGTCCATGTACATCAGGGCATCCACACCATGAAGGAGATCACGGATTTCTTCAATGTTACTTTCAAAAAGCCCGACGGTACTTGGATTGGTAAGCATAATACCGGCCACTTCATCACTGAGCTTCTCGCGGAATTCTTTCATATCGGTAAGGCCGTTTTCATCCGTAGGGATGTTGATGACCTGATAGCCGCTGATCTTCACTGAAGCCGGATTGGTGCCATGAGCTGAATCGGGAACCATAATATATTTTTTATGGGAATTCCCCTTGTCTTCATGGTATTTCCTGATCAGCATAATACCGGTCAGCTCTCCCTGAGAGCCGGCTGCCGGTTGCAGACAAACATCGTCCAATCCGCAAATTTCGGCAAGCATGGATTTTAGTTCATACTGAATCTGAAGTGCTCCCTGAGAAGCGAACTCCGGAGCCAGCGGATGAACGTCATGGTTGCCGTGCATAGCCGCCGCTTTTTCGTTGATTTTGGGATTGTACTTCATCGTACAACTTCCCAAAGGATACATATTCTTATCAATATGATAATTCTTGGTAGAAATGCGGGTAAAATGACGTACTACCTCATTTTCAGGAAGCTCGGGAAGTTCCGGAGGATCGGATCTCAAATATTCTTTAGGAACGAGCTGTTCAAGAGGTTTTTCCGGTACATCAAGTTTCGGAAGTAAATAACCTTTGCATCCCGGTTTACTTTTTTCTAAAAGTAATGGTTCGCGGGTCGCTTGACTCATGGCAAATAACCTTCAGTATTAGTTCAAATTAAAATACTTTTGCAATGCTTCGCGGGCAGCAAGTTGTTCAGCTTTCTTTTTATTCTTGCCCACACCCTGCCCGCAAATTTCACCATTTACAATAACTTGTACCCGGAATGTTTTGTCATGTCCGGGGCCGGATTCATCAATAACTTCATACTCCGGTATAGCCATCTTATTTGCCTGGGCATATTCAAGGAGCATGCTTTTATAGTTGTCTTTCGACGCTATCAAAGAATCCAGGTCTATATGGTGATCGAACAGGGAGCTAACGAAGCGATAGGTTTTATCATATCCGGCATCTTTGTACAAAGCACCGATTATAGCCTCAAATATATCGGCCTGTACACTTTTAGACTGCTCGATGCCCTGATTCTTAACTCGATAACCGACTTGAATGATAGATTCAAGATCAAGATAGCCGCCCAGTTTGGCCAAATGCTCTCCTTTGACCAACTTTGAGCGTAGCTGAGTCATAAAACCTTCATCTTCGTTGGAATAACGTTCGAAGATAATATCGGAAACAATAAGATCGAGTACCGCATCTCCCAGAAACTCAAGTTGTTCGTAGGATTCGGTGGCAGCGAGATCGTGTTCGATAATGTAAGAACGATGACGTAATGCTCTAATGAAAAGCTCAGGACGAGTTATCCTCGTCCCGATTTGCTTTTCCAAATGAGTAATTATCGACCGGCTGGTCGAATCGAGCGACTTTCTTTTAAAAAACGCCCGAATACCGGCAATCAAAACTTATCCCTCAAATTTTTTGAATACCAGAGAGGTATTATGTCCACCAAAACCAAATGCGTTGTTCAACGCATACTTAATGTCCCGGGTTTGGGCTTCATTGAAGGTATAATTCAAATCACATTCCGGATCCGGATTAGAAAAGTTAATGGTAGGAGGAATTATACCATGGTAAATGGCAAGAATCGTAGCAACGGATTCTGCTGCCCCGGCTGCACCCAGCATGTGACCGGTCATCGATTTTGTGGAATTCAGGTTGATGTTGTAAGCATGGTCTCCGAAGACTTTTTTTATTGAATTGGTCTCGGCCACATCGCCTAATGGTGTTGAGGTTCCATGCATATTGATGTGATCAACATCTTCCGGTTTGATTCCGGCTGATTTAAGGGCATCGCTCAATGCTTGTTTTACTCCACTGCCTTCCGGATCCGGTGCGGTGATGTGATAAGCATCAGCCGAAAACCCATAGCCGGAAATCTCAGCATAAATCCGGGCATTGCGCTTACGTGCCGATTCATATTCTTCAAGCATAAGCATTGCGGCACCTTCACCCAAAACGAAACCGTCCCGGGTAGAATCAAATGGTCTGGAAGCTGTTTCCGGTTCGTCATTACGTGTAGACATAGCACGCATAGAGTTAAAACCGGCGACCCCCATGCCGAAAATCGGTGCTTCCGTTCCACCAGCCACCGCATAATCGGCCTGCCCGTTAGCAATTGAGTCATAGGCCAGACCAATATTATGGGAGCCGGTTGCACAAGCTGAAACAGCACAGAAGTTTGGCCCTTGAAAGCCGTGTTTAATTGAGATCTGGCCGGCTGCAATATCCGGGATCAACATCGGAATAAAGAAAGGAGAAACGGCCCGAGGTCCGTTATTGCTAAAGTCAACAGCCTGCTTGTAAAACGTCTCCATTCCGCCGATGCCGGAGCCAACCATAGTCGCCACACGGGTGAGATCAATAGATTCCAGATCCAATCCGGAATCATCAATAGCCTCCTGACTGGTTATCATCGCATATTGACAGAATTTGTCCATGCGACGTGCCTCTTTGGCATCCATGAAGTCAGCAGCCTTGTAATCTTCGATCTGCGCGGCAAATTTGGTTGCAAACTTTTCGGTATCGAAATGGGTAATAGTTCGGGAGCCGCTTTTCCCGGAAACCAGACCATTCCAGTAATCCGGGGCGCCCTTCCCCACAGGAGTAAGGGCGCCGATACCGGTTACAACAACTCTTCTTTTTTCAGCCATTCAATTACCAATGGTGTTTAGGATACTTTTCCTTCAAGATACTTAATAGCATCACCAACAGTGGTGATGTTCTCAGCGTCTTCATCAGGAATGCTGATATCAAACACCTTTTCAAATTCCATAATCAATTCAACAGTATCGAGAGAGTCTGCACCAAGATCATTGGTGAAGTTAGCTTCGGTAGTAACTTCAGACTCATCAACTCCGAGTTTGTCAACAATGATCTTTTTTACTTCTGCTTCGATGTCTTTAGCCATGATGGTACCTTTTTCCGTTACGGTTTTGAGTAGTTAAGATTTAAATAACAGTAGAAAATCTAAATTTAACAATGATAATAAGAGTATGCGGTAACTGCAAAACCGACCGCCGATTTTACATTCCCATACCGCCGTCTACAGGTATTACTGCACCAGTAATATAGGAGGATGCCGGCGAGGCCAAAAAGCTTACAGCTTTTGCAACTTCCTCGCTTTCACCCGGTCTGCCAAGAGGTATGGCCGCATTAATAGCTTCAAGTTGTTTTTCATTGAGTTCGCCGGTCATATCGGTGGTTATATAACCGGGTGCGACAACATTCGCCCGGATATTCCGGGAAGCTACTTCTTTGGCAAGTGATTTGGTAAAACCTATCACTCCGGCTTTTGAAGCCGCATAATTCGTCTGACCTGCATTGCCGCCAATACCCACTACCGAGCCGATATTAATTATCGAACCGCCGCGCTGCTTCATCATCGGACGCAATACAGCTTTACTGTAGTTGAAAACACTTTTCAAATTCGTGGTAATTACATCATCCCACTGCTCTTCGGTCATTCGCAGAATAAGCGTATCTTTGGTGATCCCTGCGTTGTTCACGAGGATATCCAGTCCGCCAAACGCTTCGGAAATCTGATTAACCACTTCCGCGGCTTTTTCTCCATCCACAGCATCTGCCTGGAGGGCAAGGCCTTTTACTCCGTGTTTTTCAATTTCAGCTGCAGTTTGATTGGCCGCATCCGCGGAGCGCGAGTAGGTTATGGCTACATTAGCGCCGTTTTCAGCCAGGTTTAAGGCGATTGCCTTTCCGATTCCACGGCCGCCGCCGGTTACAAGACAATTTTTCTGATTAAGTTCCAAAGCCATAAAAATTTTTATTGATATCCCATAATTTCAACTTCACTGCCGAGCGTACGCTTTACGAGCCCCTGCAATACTTTGCCGGGTCCCACCTCAATAAATAATCTGCCGTCGTTCTGGTACATATTCTGCAATGTTTGCGTCCATTTTACAGGATTCAGCAATTGTTCAAGCAGATTCGTCCGTATGGTTTCGGTATTGGTAGCGGGCTCTGCCGTATAATTCGAGTATACCGGACAGGAAGGCTCTTTAATTTGAACATTACTGAGTTCTTCTTTTAGTCCGTCGTAAGCCGGCTTCATCAACGGGGAATGAAATGCACCGCTGACCGGAAGTCTCTTAGCCATTTTGCAGCCCTGTTCTTTCAGCAACTCTACGGCTTTATCTACCGCAGCCTCAGAGCCTGAAATCACCAATTGACCGGTAGCATTATAATTTGCCGCTACTACATCTTCTCCCGTTTCTTCGGCAGCTTTGGTACAGGTCTCCTCAACGGCTTCGTCCTCCATGCCAATTACGGCAGCCATCGTTCCGGATTGCTCTTCACCGGCATGTTGCATTAGCTCACCCCTTTTACGTACAATACGCAACGCATCTTCAAATTCAAGCGCGCGGGCAGCTACCAGTGCCGAATACTCTCCCAAACTATGCCCCGCAACCATATGCGGTTCCTGCTTGAGGGATTCAAACAGGGCAACACTGTGCAGAAAAATGGCAGGTTGTGTGTTTTTGGTTTGTTTGAGTTCATCTTCCGGCCCCTCAAACATAATTTTGGTCAGATCTACATCCAATACCGATCCGGCTTGATCACAAAACCTCTTGAATATGGGGTTGTTCTGGTAATGCTCTTGCCCCATGCCAACGAATTGTGACCCCTGTCCGGGAAATAGATACGCTTTTTTCATAATTATTCAGGATTCAATTCCCCATTTTAGATATACGGCACCCCATGTAAAACCACCACCAAAAGCCGCGAGGATGAGGTTATCCCCCTTTTTGAGTTTGTGTTTCCAATCATAAAGACACAGCGGGATGGTAGCTGTGGTAGTGTTGCCGTATTTATCGATATTGATCATCACCCGCTCACTGCTAAGCCCCATGCGTTTAGCAGTAGCATCAATTATTCGCAGGTTGGCCTGATGCGGAACCAGCCAGGAGATATCATCATCAGATAGATTATTGCGGTCCATAATTTCACGGGATACATCGGCCATTCCCTCGGTGGCCTTTTTGAAGACCGCCTTACCATCCTGATAAATATAATGTTTTTTCTGCTCTACGGTTTCGGCTGATGCCGGATTTCTACTGCCTCCGGCCTCCTGTACGAGGTATTCAGCTCCGATCCCGCTTGAATGGTGTACCCAATCTATCACACCGCAATCGTCTTCGCTGGGTTCAAGCAGCGCAGCACCGGCTCCGTCACCAAACAAAATACAGGTAGCCCGATCGGTATAATCGGTGATAGAGCTCATTTTGTCGCTGCCTATAATCAATACCTTCTTGTAGCGGCCTGTTTCAATAAAACTTGCCCCTGTAGTTAGGGCATACAGAAATCCGGAGCATGCTGCCATCAAATCGAAACAAAATGCATTAAACGCTCCTATTTCGCGCTGAACAAGGCAAGCGGTTGCAGGAAACAAATAATCCGGAGTGGCTGTAGCAACAATGATGGCTTCTATTTCAAGCGGATCGATATTGCGATCCCGCAACACCTCCCGGGCCGCTTCAATTCCCATATAAGCAGATGCTTTATCCGGGTCTTTTAAAATTCTTCGTTCAGAAATTCCGGTGCGGGTCCGGATCCATTCGTCATTAGTATCCACCATTTCCTCGAGATCTTTGTTCGTCAGAACATCTTCGGGAAGATAGTGGCCAACAGCTGTAATATTAGCTTTAATTGACTCTGCCATTAATTATTAATTTAGAGAAGCTACGATCTTGGAGTTTACTTTTTCATCAACCATTCTGGCTGCACTCAGCACCATGTTTTTTATGGCGGTGGTGGTGCTCCCGCCATGTCCTACCAGGCTCACTCCATTCACACCTAAAAAAGGAACACCCCCGACCCGCTGGTAATCAAACGGTTCGAAAGCCTTTTTAAGCAAATTGGAGATTATGGACACCTGATCAGAGGCGAGTTGCTGCCGTTCAATTTCTTTCAGCAGAATATGCTCAAATGCCGGGGGGATGGTTTCTCCGAACTTGAGCAGAATATTGCCTACATATCCGTCACACACAAAAACATCGGCATTGCCATAAAGAATATCACGTCCTTCAACATTACCGATGAAATTTGGCAGACTTTGAAGAAGTTTATTAGCCTCTTTAAGAGTCTCGGTGCCTTTTTCCTCTTCCTCACCAACATTCAGCAAAGCAACCCGCGGTGTTTCTATTTTCATCACTTTGCGGGCATAAATCTCGCCCATCGTTCCAAACTGATGTAGCATTTCGGGCTTTACCTCGAGGTTGGCACCAACATCGATCATCAGTCCCATACCCCGGATGTTGGGATAAACGGTGGCAATACTCGGACGGATCACTCCTTCAAGACGCCCGAGTATGAAAGCAGAAGCTGCCATAAGGGCTCCGGTATTACCGGCACTTACAAAAGCGTTGGCCTTCCCTTTTGAGTGCAGAGTGAGTCCGGTTACGATGGAAGACCTGGTTTTGGTTTTAACCGCCTGAGCCGGAGATTCATGCATACCGATAACCTCCGGTGCATCTACCACTTCTACCCTGTCTTTGGGATATTGGTGTTCGCCCAACTCACTGGTTATCACATCCTTTGGACCGACAAATACAAGTTGTAAGTCCTGGCGATCGTCGAGGGCAGCCAGAGCACCGGCTACAGGATTTTTCGGGTAATAATCTCCCCCCGCGGCATCAACTGCTATGATCATCCGACCGTTTATTACTTAATAAATGATTTTGTTCAAATCACACTTCCTGGGTGATGTTCAGTATCTGACGGCCGCGATAATAACCACATTCCGGGCATGCGCGATGACGCAAATGAACAGCATCGCAGTTATCACACTTGGATAGTGTAACACCGTCCAGTTTTTTGTGAGTCCGGCGTTTGTCGCGGCGGGATTTGGAAGTTTTTCTTTTAGGATGTGCCATGAATAAATGGAGTTCCTGGTTTTGAGTTTAGTTATCGTTTAATCTTTTTTTCAGATCCTTTAGCGATTCCCATCGGGGATCGACGCGGGGTTCATCCGGAAAAGACTGCTCGAAAGGTATTTCCTGACCGTTTTCGTCATAATACCTCGGATGAAGCTTTTTAACCGGCACGCTCAACAAAATGGTATCGCGAACTTCTTTACTGATATCAAT
>SLJN01000135.1 GCA_007135115.1 Balneolales bacterium | reverse complement strand
TGAGCTACAGGCTGGTGTGGAAGCTTTTTATAAGGCAGATTGGGAATCCGCTGATGAAACCTTCAGCAAGTTGATTCTCGATCATCCCGAGGACCCCGCCCCCTATTTTTTCCGGTCGATGATCCCTTTCTGGATCTATTTTTTTGCCGGAGAAGAATCCGAAGCGGCTGAGGATTTTCTTGATCAATCCCAAAGAGCTATTGAAATTGCTGAACGCAAACTGGAATCCAACCCGGACGACACCACCTCGGTATTGATGCTCAGTGGCTTATACGGCTATCGAAGTCTTGTGGCCGCCAACGAAGGGCAATACCGAACAGCCATGCAAGGCGGTGCCTCGGGATATAGTTACTCCAGAAAGTTGCTCAGGATGGAAAGTGACGACCCGAATGCGCTTATCGGTCAGGGTGTATTTAATTACATGGTGGGATCCATACCTTCTTCTCTGCGATGGCTGAGCTCGGTAGCCGGCGTCAGCGGTGAGAAAGAAAAAGGATTTGAACTCCTCGAAAAAGCCGCTAAGGATGGCAGCAAAGTTTCAAACGATGCGCTGATGATCCTCACCTACCTTTATCTTGAAGAAGAAAAACCTTCAGAGGCTCTGCGGTCGATCAAACCGATTGCAGAAAACTACCCCGAAAACCCGATTTTCCAGTTTTACCTTGCCCGGGCGTATGAAGAAAACGGTAAGGCATCACAGGCTGATGAAGTCTACCACAAAGTTGTGGATTTGAATCACCCCGATCTGCAAAAGTTAAAAAAATTAAGCCAGGAGCGGCTTATGATGGGTGAGAGGTTTTAATGCTCATATTAGCTGACATATTGTCAAATCACAATGATCAAAATCCAAATAACAAATAAGCTCCAATACTCAATTTTCGAAATTCCAAACGATTGCCTGGGGTGGTTTGGGTCATTGAGTATTGGACATTGGAATTTATTTGAAATTTGAAATTCGTTATTTGTGATTTTCTCCCCTGTGGTTTCTCATATATGCTTATCCACAGCTGCGAAGACCTTATCCCGTAGGGATAACCTATTTGTAGAAACCTATCGCCCACCCTTAAAAATTGAGTCCCCTTGGGGACGGTGTTTGATACCAATTCCGCTGGTTTCGTATCACGGGGCTTCATTTACCTAACATCTTGGGTGCCACAAGTATGGAACGTCCCTGACGGGACTCCGGAGTTTTAGGATGTAACTGGTCTTCTACAAATAGGGCCGACCCTACGGGTCTCATCGTTGTTCTGATACAGAATCTTCAATTCTTAATCTGTCAATTTAAAATTAAAAACTGCTGTATTCTCTTTGGGGACGGGATAGTTTTAATCAAAATTAAGTTATCAAAAATACTCATGCGTTAATGATTATACCGAGTCGAGCAGGGAAGAAAAGCCAAACCCTTGTAGTCAAAACTCCTGAACTTCAATACACTCAGGCTGTGTATCCTGCGTTTCTAAACAGGCTTAAATTGAGAAATCACAACAAATAAATGGCGCTGGATAAACTTAAGACAATCATACAGAGCGAGTTTCCGCTCGAAGATATTCACTCCCACCTTCAACAGGCAGCTTCCGTTCGTTTGAAGCGGTTTATCGGATCCACCCCGGCATTTTTGCTGGAGCGCCTGCGCCAGGATCACCCCGAAATGCTGATTGTCTTTTCTAACTTTGAAGATGCTCAGTTTCTGAAATCCGACCTGGAAATGCTCGGCGTAGAAGATACCCTGCTTTTTCCACCCACTGGTCAGAAAGCGTATGCTCATCAGGATAAACAGGTCAGCGACTCCTCCATCTTAGTCCAGCGCTCAGAGGTGATCGAACAAATCACCAACCGCAAGCACCCGCTGGTCATTACCTCCTCTGATGCGGTATTTGACAAAATCGCTTCTTCAGAAGCTTTTTCCGAGGCCTCTATCAAAATAGAAACCGGACAGAATATTGGGTTCGATCATCTCACCGAAAAACTCGTTGATCAGCATTACGAGCGTGTGCAGTTTGTAGATGAACCGGGCGAGTTTGCCGTCCGCGGGGGCATTATCGATGTTTTCCCGTTTTCCGGCGACTACCCCATCCGCATAGAATTGTTCGGCGATGAAATTGACTCCATCCGCGAATTTGATGCCTCCTCGCAGCGATCGGTTTCGTTTCTGGATTCGGCGCGACTGGTACCCAATGTTGAAGAAATCAGTTCCGGAAACCGACAGAGCCTTTTTGACTATTTCAGCGACTACACCCTGCTCACCCTGTTCGATCGTCCATTGATTTACAGTGATGTGCAGGAGCGCTATCAATTTGCGGAATCCCGCTTTGAAAGTGCCGGAGAAGATGCCCTGCCACCCGATCAACTTTATTTGAGTCCGGAAGAACTTAAATCCAAAACGGAAAACCGGCCTCAGCTATTCACGGCAAGCCTTGATCAGGAAACCGAAGCCGGCTTTGTAGCTGAACTGGAAGCCAAACCTCAGCCGGATTTCAACGGCACCATCCGCCTGCTACGGCAAAATATCGAAGATCTTTCCAAACAAGGCATGGATGTTTACATCCTCTGCGACAATGACGGTCAGCGTGACCGCTTTGAAGAACTGTTGGGAGAGCGGACTGAAAAACTGCGCTATCAGCTATCGGTTGAGACGATCCACAAGGGATTTATTTTGCCGCAAGCCGGGGTTGCCATCTATACCGATCATCAAATTTTCAACCGGTACCATCGCCCGCGAGCGCCCAAGCGAAAGTACCGGGGCGGAATTTCCTTCAAAGAGCTTAAGGATCTCAAAATCGGCGACTTTGTTGTCCACGTAGATTACGGAGTGGGAAAATTCGCCGGATTTAAAACCATTGAAGTCCGAGGAGCTAAGCAGGAAGCCGTAGCGCTGAGATATCAGGAAGACTCCATTCTTTATGTGAATGTTTCCAATCTGCATAAGGTGCAGAAATATTCCGGAAAAGACGGCACGGCACCAAAAGTTACGAAGCTGGGATCAGGTGAATGGCAGCGTAAAAAAGCGAAGACCAAAAAACGGGTCAAAGACATCGCCCGGGATTTGATCAACCTGTACGCCCGGCGGAAGGCGATGAAAGCGCATGCCTATTCCAATGACTCGGGCATGCAAACCGAGCTGGAGGCCAGCTTTATGTATGAGGAAACCCCTGATCAGCTCGAAACCATCGAGTCAGTAAAAACCGACATGATGAAGGAAAATCCGATGGATCGCCTCGTGTGCGGTGATGTGGGTTTCGGAAAAACTGAGGTAGCCATCCGGGCGGCTTTTAAAGCAATAACTGAGGGCAAACAGGTAGCGGTGCTGGTACCCACTACGATTTTGGCTGATCAGCACATGAACACCTTTAAAGAACGGTTCCAAAATTTCGCGGTTGAAGTGGAGGCAATATCGCGATTCCGGGATAAATCAAAACAAAAAGAAATTCTCCAGAAAACCGCCGAAGGGAAAATTGATGTCTTGATCGGTACCCACCGCATCACCTCGAAAGACGTTAAGTTCAAAGATCTGGGATTGCTGATTGTTGACGAAGAGCAGCGCTTCGGGGTCGCCGTAAAAGAAAAGTTGAAAGAACTACGAGCCACCGTCGATACGCTCACGCTCACTGCAACTCCGATTCCCCGTACTCTCCAGTTTTCTCTTATGGGTGCTCGTGACCTGAGCGTGATCAACACCCCGCCGCCCAACCGCCAGCCGGTGCAGACGCAGATTCATCCGTTTGATACCAGCCTGATCCGCGATGCCATCACCCAGGAAATCAGCAGGGGTGGTCAGGTATTTTTCATCCATAACCGGGTGCAGAATATCGAGGAAATTTCCGGAATGATCCGCGAGTTGGTTCCGGATGTCCGCGTTCAATTTGCCCACGGTCAGATGACGGGGTCGAAACTGGAAAAGATCATCCACGATTTTTATAAGCACAAATTTGATGTGCTGGTATCCACAAACATCGTCGAAAACGGCATCGATATTTCCAATGCCAATACCATGATTATCAACCGGGCGGATCACTTCGGGTTGGCTGAGCTTCACCAGTTGCGCGGACGTGTGGGCCGCTCAAACCGAAAAGCGTATTGTTATCTGATGACACCCCCGGTGGATATGCTCACGCCGGAGGCCCGCAAGCGGCTGATGGCGCTGGAAGAGTTTTCCGATCTCGGGTCCGGTTTCAATATCGCCATGCGCGACTTGGATATCAGAGGAGCCGGTGATATTCTGGGAGGTGAACAGAGCGGGTTCATCAACGAAGTGGGTTTCGATATGTACAACAAGATTCTGAACGATGCCATCAAAGAGCTCAAGCAGGAAGAGTTCAAGGATCTGTTCAGCGACGTGGATATTGAGATTGAAAAACCGGAGACGCAAGTGGAATTTGATCTAAACGCTCTGATCCCGCAGTGGTACGTGGAAGACAATGTTGAGCGGTTGAATCTTTATCGCCGGCTCTCTGAGGCAACCAACGAGAAAGAAATCGAAGAGTGGATCGAAGAGATGGCCGACCGCTTCGGCAACCTGCCCGACGAACTTCACAATCTGGTATTGGCAACCCGCATCAAATTGATTGCCTCTCAATTGTTTTTACAAAAAGTGATTGTGCGCAGTAACCGAATGTGGTTGCAAAGTCCGAAAGCCGACACGGAGATGGGAGAACATTTCTTTGAGCACGGGGTCATGCAGCAATTCATGAACCGCCTCGAAGAATTGAAACCGGGTGAATATAAACTGGTTCAAAAAGATGATGCCGTCCGTTTTGTAGTCCCGGATATTGAAGGCCTTAAAGACGCACTGGAAATGCTGCGAAAACTGCAACCCACCAAGGAGACCGAAGAAGTTGCTTGATCAGGCCGTCAAACGTATAAAAAGCGGTGATGTCGTCGCTTTCCCCACTGAAACCGTTTACGGTCTCGGAGCCGATGCACGTAACCGGGATGCCGTTGACTTGGTTTTTCGGTTGAAAGGGCGCCCGGCAGATAACCCCCTGATCGTTCACATCTCTGAAATTAAACAACTCTTTGACTTTGCCTCAGAAGTGCCGGAAGCCGCTTTAAAACTGGCCGAAAAATTCTGGCCGGGCCCGCTGACTCTGGTGCTACCCAAAAAATCAGAGGTACTTGATATCGTCACCGGTGGCCTGCCAACGGTTGCTTTACGTATGCCGGATCACCCACTGGCATTGGATTTAATCCGGGAAGCCGATCCGCTTGTGGCTCCGAGTGCCAATAAATCCGGCCGACCCAGCCCGACAAAACCCGAGCACGTAGAGGCTGACTTCGGTAAAAAAATCATGGTACTGGATGGCGGTGCCTGCAAACTGGGATTGGAGTCCACCGTCATTCGGGTGGATCAAAACGAAATAACGGTGCTACGTCCGGGCCACATCGATCCACAAGAGATTGAATCCGTAGCAGGCTTGCCAGTCAAAACTGAAAAACCGGATCCGTCCAAAGCTCCGGAAAGTCCGGGTATGAAATATTCGCATTACGCTCCGGATGCGCAGGTTGAACTAAGCACCGATCTCCCCGCGAAATTTTCATCCGATACCTTTTATCTGATTGTTCCCAAAATGAGTATGGACACCGAAACACCTGAAAATGTGATTCTTTATTCGAATAACTATTCTAAACTGGCAGAAGAACTCTACGACAGGTTTCGACAAGCTGACCTGCAAGAGTATAAAAACGTTTCGATTATCGGTTTGCGTGAGGCTGATGAAACCGGAATTGTTCAAGCATTGTTGAATCGAATCCGAAAAGCTCAAAGTTAAAAGACTAAGCCTGTGGAACTTGGCATTTATACCTTCGTCGAAAACACCCCGGATTCCGTATCCCGAAAAAAGCGCTCTCCGCAACAGCGAGTTGCCGATCTGTTGGAAGAGGTGGAACTGGCGGATCAGGTTGGCCTGGATGTATTTGCAATAGGCGAACATCACCGGGAGGAATACGTATCCTCAGCGCCATCGGTTTTGCTGGCGGCAGCGGCGGCCAGGACGGAATCCATTCGGCTATCCAGCGCGGTTACGGTGTTGAGTTCGGATGATCCGGTTCGCGTTTTCCAGCAATTTTCGACCCTGGACCTGATATCCAAAGGCCGTGCCGAGATTATGGTGGGGCGGGGTTCGTTCATAGAGTCATTTCCGCTATTCGGATACGATCTCAATCATTATGATGAATTATTTGCTGAAAAACTCGGGCTGCTCTTGGAGCTTCAGAATTCAGAGCGGGTAGACTGGTCCGGCAAACACCGGCCGGCTATTGACAACCTTGGTATCTATCCGCGCCCTGTTCAGGAAGAAATCCCAACCTGGGTGGCCGTTGGGGGCAACCCGGAGTCCGCTTATCGTGCCGGTGCGCTCGGCCTCCCAATGGCACTGGCGATCATCGGAGGCATTCCTGCACGGTTTGCGCCGCTTTCCCAACTTCATAAGCAAGGGGCTGAACAAAACGGCAAAACCCAGCCACCCATAAGCATCAATTCGCATGGTTTCATCGCTGATGATTCAAAAGAGGCGGTAGATATCGCCTACCCCGCTTTTGCCGAAACGATGAATAAAATCGGACGAGAGCGGGGCTGGCCGCCTTTAAGCCGCGATCAGTTTAAACAGTCCATAACCCTGGACGGCGCCAACTTCGTTGGAAACCCTGATGAAATTGCGGAAAAAATTCTTCATCAATATGAAATATTCGGCCACCATCGATTTTTGCTGCAGCTAAGCGTGGGTTCGGTTCCGCATAAGTCACTGCTTCGTGCGATTGAACTTCTCGGGACAAAAGTTGCTCCACAAGTTCGAAAAGAGACGCAAGATCAGTTAAAAACCACGGGTGGATAGTTTTTTAAGAAAGCTGCCTCATTTTTGGGTTCATCAGTGATTTTTAGGATTGCTAATTCAATCTTAGACAAACCGCGGCGCCTTTTTGTGCAGAGCCTGTGTTGACTGATGGTATACCAATATTTGTGACTCATCTAAATCACAAATCCTAAGTCGAAAATCGTCATTCCACAATCAGCATTGTGCAACCCATCCGATTGCTTTCTCTTCATTTTCCAATGCATTACATTATTATATGATCTTAGAGATTATATTTTTACGTAATGATTTTTATAAGCCCGTTGCTGTGCAAACTCTAAAACAATAAGGTACAAGGGGATCCTATGAAAGCTTATAAACGTGGTGATCGCGCGCTAAAATTTGTTAACCGCAACATCTTCGGCCCTTTTATAGGTGGGGTGGTGCTTTTAGTAATCGGACCGGTTCTTGTATTACAAGGTCTTGAGGGAAACTGGACAGAGTGGACCGAGTATACATTTATGGTTTCCATCGGCTCGGTTTTGGGACTTATTGGCTTATTCGTAGCTCCTTTCGGCCCGCGAGTTCATACCTACATATTTGATAAAGAGGGTAACAAAATCGGATACGAATGCAAGAAACTGGGGCGCAACCGCTACAACTCCTATGCCCTGGACGAAGCCAGTCGCATTATCGTCAGTAAGGAAATACGCAGGAGAAGAAGTGGGAGTTCTAAAACAAGAAGACGTAGCCGGACCAAAGTGATTTACAAATACCTGCTTGAGTTTTCCAATGGCTCACGGATAGAACTTGGCCGAAAAAGTCGTAATAACATTATGTTTGCCATTGGCGGTGCAAAGACGCCTGCTGCCATCAACGAGTTGAGTAATTTTCTTGATATTCCTATTGAACAGTTCGGTATGCAGGAGATGTTCAATCAGGTAAAAGAAACCGCTCAATCGGTTTTTTCCGGTGAGATGCCGGAAGGGATGGGTGAAGAAAAAAAGCCACCTCCTTCGGCTTCTTCTTAACTTTAGAAATTTATTAACCTATCCGCGATATATAATGTAATAGACCAGTGCAACCAGTCCACTGCCGCCTAAGACATTGCCGATGGTTACCCATGTCAGGTATTTCAATGTGGGCCAAAAGGTCAAAATTACATCCGTATCGATAATTTCGGGATAAAAAGTTTGCAGCATCAGCCCCAATGGAATGTAAAATACACTGGCGGCAATATGCTCCAAATTCAGCAGGGGAACTGCCGATATGATTAAAATCATGGGAATCAACTTGTCAATGACAGTCCTGCCGGCAAATGAAACCCATACGGCAATACAAATGATCAAATTACCTAAAATAGCTCTGAAAAAAATCTCATCCCGATTGAGTTCAGTATGGAAATGGGCGTGGGCAAGCGCGTGTCTGGCTACTTCTCCCTGACCCTCCCAGAGTATTCCGGAAAAGTATATCATGATGACTAAGCCTACGGCACCAAACGTATTTGCAAAAAGTACCAAAACCCAACGCCACATTAACCGTGGTGATGAAATCCTGCCGGATGCCCAGCTCATAGCTTGCAGGTTACTGCTGGTAAAGACTTCACCACCGGTCAGCAAAGCCATGATAT
>SLJN01000208.1 GCA_007135115.1 Balneolales bacterium | reverse complement strand
CAACATCCTAATGTTTATCGTAACCTGCAGCCGGCAGAGCTGTATGAACACGCCATCAAGAACGAAGAAGGTGTGTTGACCAAAGATATGGCACTGCGGGTTATGACCGGTAAATATACCGGCCGCTCCCCCAAAGACAAATTTACCGTCGAAGAGGATTCCTCTAAGGATAAAGTTGATTGGGGAAGTATCAATCAGCCTATTTCCGAAGAAGTTTTCGATCATCTGTACAAAAAAGTAACAGACTATCTAAAAGACCGCAAAATCTACGTGATGGACCTGTTTTGCGGTGCCGATCCTGATTACCGGCTGCCACTCACGGTCGTCAGCGAAGCTTCTTACCACGCGCTGTTCTCCTGGAACATGTTCGTGCGGCCGACAGAGGAGGAGCTAAAAAGTCACAAAACGCAATTCACCGTTCTTGCCGCTCCCAATCTACAGGCTGATCCGGCAGTTGACGGAACCAAAACCGAGACTTTCATTGTCTGCAATTTCAAAAAACGAATCATTCTTATCGGTGGAACGCTCTATTACGGTGAAGTTAAGAAGGGAATTTTCGGGGTGATGAATTACCTGCTTCCCGAAAGCGGTGTATTCCCGATGCATTGCTCCGCCAATGAGGATAATGACGGCAATACGAGCGTATTTTTCGGGCTTTCCGGAACAGGTAAAACCACGCTTTCCGCGGATGAAAGTAAAACCCTGATCGGCGATGATGAGCACGGCTGGAGCGACAAAGGTATTTTCAATTTCGAAGGGGGTTGCTACGCCAAAACCATCGACCTGTCTCCGAAAAATGAGCCGCTGATTTACGCCACTACCAAAATGCCCGGCACCATTTTGGAAAATGTGGAACTGGATGAGAACAGAGATCCTGTTTACGAATCCCGAAAGTTCACTGAAAATACACGCTGTTCCTACCCTCTCACCAGCATACCTAATGCAAGTGAAACCGGAATTGCATCGCATCCAAACAACATCATTTTTCTTACTGCTGATGCTTTCGGCGTACTTCCTCCGATAGCAAAGCTCACAACGGGTCAGGCCATGTACCACTTCATCAGCGGTTATACCGCGAAGGTGGCCGGTACCGAACGCGGAATCACCGAACCGCAGGCCACGTTCTCAGCTTGTTTCGGTGCGCCGTTCATGCCTATGCACCCGACCGTTTATGCCGAACTTCTGGCCGAAAAAATGGAAAAACACGGCTCGGATGTGTGGTTGGTCAACACAGGTTGGACCGGCGGTCCTCACGGCGAAGGGCAGCGGATGGAATTAAAATACACCCGCCGTATGCTCAATGCCGCCATTGACGGCGAGCTAGGCAATGCATCGTTCACAACAGAGCCGGTTTTCGGACTTCAAATTCCGGATCAGGTTGATAGCGTTCCCGGTGAGGTACTCGTTCCGAGAAACACATGGAAAGATCAAAGCGCCTACGATGCCAAAGCCAAAGAGTTGGCACAAATGTTCGTTAAAAACTTTCAAAAATATGCCGACCAGGCGAGTAAAGACATCCTGGAAGGCGGACCGAAAGTATAATTTTGGGATGTTTCCCGATAAAAAGCCCACAGGTTTTTGCTTGTGGGCTTTTTTTATGTCTTCAGAACGCCTTACTACACCGACTCCTCAAGCATTTCAATCACATTTTCGAGGACTTGTCTTTCCTGTTGATCAATGGGCTTTTCCAATTGCTCCCTCAAAAAATCCAGTTTGCCGGTGGCGTTGATTTCCGCCAGTCCCTCGTAACAATAGACTCGGATTTCGGCGTAGGGTGAGCCTTTTGCCTTATCCACGAAAAAATCAGCAAGCTCGTCTGTGACTTCCATCTCTTCTGTAAATTGTGGCAAAAAGGACAACGCCGATTTGGTATACTCCCGGTTGCCGTGATGGCCGGCCGCTTTTTTCAAGGCCTGATAAGCATCCGGGTGAGTGGAATAATTCAGTGCGTTTACGGCTGCCGTGCGAAACAGGTTTTGGTAGGAATATTTTTCGATGAACTCAGGCGCCACTTCATGTACGTTATCGGGAAAATGCCGTCCGTAAAACTGAATGGCTTCGGCGGCAACATAGTAGCTGGTATCCCTCGTCATGCTTCGGGCAAACGATTCCACCTTATCCGAATCATTTCCTTCCAGTAAATAAAAGGCCTCCACTCTCACCTCGCCAGCCTCTTCATTTTCGTAGGTCATATCGAGTGCAAAGTCGGTGAGATCAGCAGAAGAGCGATTGCGAAGCAATTCGGTGGCCAGTTTTCGGATGCCCCAAAAATCATCATCCCGTGCCAGTTTTTTGATCTGCTCCTCAATCCGTTCATTCCACTCCAGCCTGTAGAAGTGACCAATGGTTTCAGCTCGAACAGCAACTTTGGGATGATCAAGTCGCTCAAGAGCCCGATCTTCATCTACCAATTCCTGATATTCGGCGAGTTGCAATCGTTCGGGATCAAAAATGACATCGGTGATTTCCTCCTGATCAAAAACATACAGGGAGTCCTGCTGATCTACCCTAATATTTTTGGTCTCGATTCCGGACTCACTATGTATCTCCACATCCGCTTCGACCCTGAACAGCGGCTGCTTTTCGCGGGACTGAACCTGCTGCACCCGAAGACCGGGATCAGCTGCGGTACTATCCCAATAGACCTGCAAGGTCGGGTGACCCGGTTCGTGAAACCAGGGGTCAAAAAACCAATCGAGCGACTCGCCGGTTTCCCGCTCAAATAGCTGTTGCAGATCATCCGCATCTACCGCCTGATGTTCAAATTCATGAAGATAGGCATTCAGTGCGGCCCACCAGGTTTCATCCCCGATATATTCGTGAAGCATTCGCAGTATCTGACCCGCCTTCTGATACGTGTGCCGGTCATACATATCTTCGGGCTCGGTGTACTGATCCCAAATGAGTGGCCGGCGTATATCCTGTGCTTCATTGAAGTAGGTTTCCCTGTAATTCAGATTTTTCCAGGCGGCCTCATCTTCGCCTTGCAAGTGTTCCCTGAACAGAATTTCAAAATAATTGGCAAAACCTTCATTAAGCGGCAGATTTGCCCAGTTTTTAGCCGTCACCAGATTGCCGAACCAGTGATGAATGATCTCATGCATGATCAAACCTTGATTTGAGCGGTCCTGATCGGCTCTGGTATCGAATTGAACGCCGTCGTGCAGAATGGTAGCGGTGGTATTCTCCATTCCCCCGGCGATGTAATCGTGCACCGGAACCTGACTGTATACCGCCCCCCATGGATAGCGAAAATCGAGGTGATCGTGGATATAGTCGAACATTTCTTCGGTGTGAGCATAGATTAAATCAACATACTTGGAATAAAAATGTTCGGTGTAGTAGCGCATGGTGATGCCGTCATGCGGGCGTTCATCGATATGATAATTACCTACTGCCAGAGCAAGCAAATAGGGTGCATGAGGTTCATCCAGTTTCCAGTTGTCGGTCCTGAGGCTGTCGCCCGCCTCGGTTCGGCTTTCAATCAACGAGCCGTTGGATAGCGTTTCAAGCGAATCCGGTACGGATAGCCACACCTCCTGCGTCATCCGTTCGGCGGGATTGTCGATAGTGGGAAACCAAAAGGAGTTATCTTCTGGTTGGCCCAAGGTCCATACCTGAGTTGGTTTTGAAGGGTCTTCTCCTCGCGGATCAACAAAATACAAACCTCTTTCGGGCGGTTCGGCAACATAGTCTATTTCGATATAGATAGAATCATCGCGGCTGTAGGATTCCGGAAGTGAAATCGTAACAATGGCCGAATCCTGCTCAAATTCCAGTTCCTGATCAGGATCAATCATCCCGATATGTTCAAACTCCATAGTCTTGGCATCCAGGATCAGCTCGTCGTTGGCGCTCTGCATGTTGGTTAAAAACAGTTCGGTTGTTCCAAGAACTTTTTCCTGATCAAAATCGAAACGGACCCAAAGTTTTTGATGCTGCAGGTTCCAGGTCCGGGGGCGCAGGGCTTGTGAGGGTCCTTCAGGAACTGACCACCCATCCTGAAGCATTTTTTCATCCAACTCAGCCACGCCCTCATCTGAAAGCATTTCTTCCCTTTCCGTCATTCGATCAACCCAAGAGCAGCCGCTCCCTCCTAACAATATTATAGAAATAACACAAAGTGCGAGGACGTTAAAAATAGGTTTTCTGTTTTTTCGATATTGCATGCGTTTAAATACTTTGAAGTTGCCTTGGCGTATTGCTATAATTGACGGTTTCCGTTTCAGAATTTCCAGGAAGGCTTTGCAAAACCAGGATTTTTTTGCCGAGATCAAGGCCAGTCCGCTGGCTGGCATATTGAGCATACGTGAGGATTTTAAAATTCCGCTAACGCAGAGATCGGTCAAAATGACGGTTTTGCAAAGCCTTCTCAAATATACTACATCTCTATAAACATATACGCACTCGGATGCAAACCGATCACAGATCTCTTAATCGTCTTTTTGCTGCATTTGCATTTATTATTCCGCTATTTCTGTATTGGCTAACTTTAGCACCTACCGCAAGCTTCTGGGACTGTAGTGAGCGTATTGCCTGCGCCTACGGCCTTCAGATTCCTCACCCGCCGGGAACACCTTTTTACTTATTACTGGGGCGTGTCTTCTCAATGTTTGTGGCAACCGACTGGGTAGCCTACAGCATTAACTTCATGAGTGCATTGGCTTCTGCTACGACGATTATGTTGCTATACCTGATTGTCGTTCGGCTGGTCCGGGAGTTTAGAGGGCATCCGGATCAGTACCCGACTATTGACAAAATCGGTATGTACGGCGGCGCTTTGATCGGTGCGCTTACCTTCGCCGTCACTGACAGCCACTGGTTCACCTCCATTGAGGCCGAAACCTACGCGCTTTCATTAACCTTTACGGCTCTTGTTGTTTGGCTGGTTTTAAAATGGAGCGAAAATCACAACCGCCCGCGAAATGAGCGCTGGTTGATCTTGATCGTCTATATATTCGGATTGGCCTTCGGGGTCCACTTGCTCAGTTTGCTGGCGATATTTTTTGTCGGGCTGATTATCTACTTCCGCAAATTCGAATTTGATCCAAAAACCTTTACGATCGCCGGCGCGACCATCGTTGGTATCTTCTTTTTGATCTTCCCGATCACCATTATCCAGTTGCCAACAATGGCAGGTGCTTTTGAGCAAGCCACCGGTGGCGCTTTCGGACCAGTTACTTTTGGTATTCTGATTGTCGGCCTGCTCTCCTATGCCATCTATTATACCCACAACAAGGGGATGCGAATGGCAAACCTGATCCTTGTGGGTTATGCGATGATCATGATCGGCTACTCGAGTTACGGGCTTATTTATATCCGCTCTCAGGCTAATCCTCCCATTGATCAGAACTCCCCGGATACCATAGATGATTTTGTAAGTTTTCTGCAACGTGAGCAGTACGGAGATGTTCCGCTTCTGAGAGGCCCTACTTATGATGACGCCACCGGCAACATCAACCGGGAAGAATCCAGTATTTTTCCGAGGCGGCACTCCTCGCAGCCGAATCATCTTCAAAAGTATGGCGAATACAACAGTGACTGGTCATTCTTTTGGAATTACCAGGTCGGCCACATGTACGCGCGGTATTTCAACTGGAATTTTATCGGACGCGATAGTGATGAGCAGGATGCCGACTGGATTTCGGGTTTTAGCTCAAGTCTGAATTCCGACAACCCCGCCCATAACCGGTTTTTCTATGTCCCCTTTCTTTTAGGCTTAATAGGGATGGTGTTTCATTTTTCCAAAGACTGGAAACGTGCGCTCAGTGTATTAACCCTGTTCGTGGTAACAGGGTTGGCCATTGTCGTTTATCTGAACCAAACTCCATTCCAGCCACGAGAACGTGATTACTCCTTCACGGGGTCGTTTTTTGCCTTCTCGATATGGATTGGATTGGGCATCACAGGCCTGATAGAACTAATAAAACAGTATTTAAATAGCAATAAATTTATCGGCTACGTCATACTGGGGCTATGTTTGCTTGGCGGTCCGGTGCTTGTCGGCAGCCAAACTTACAGTAATAACGACCGGAGCCTGCGCTACGTCGCTCCTGATTATGCCTACAACCTGCTGAACAGTGTCGCTCCTTACGGTATCATATTTACCAATGGAGACAATGACACCTTCCCGCTTTGGTACTTGCAGGAGGTTGAGGGCGTCCGCCGCGATGTGCGTGTAGTTAACCTGAGCTTGCTGAATACCCGCTGGTATATCAAGCAGATGAAAAATCAGTGGAATCACGAAGCGCCTCCGGTGCCGATGTCATTTACGGATGCTGAGGTGCGACAAATGGACTCTCCTTCCCTGTTTGATCCTCAGGAGTTCCGCGTACCGGTGAATAAGGAAATGCTCTATCAAAGAAAGCACGCTTTTGACCATTCCTTGCCGGAACAGTCTCCCCAATCCGTATTGGAGCAAGGTGATGATTTTGAAGCCGGCGAACTCGTTGACAATGACCCTCTCCGGGATGCCGAATTTGCCGATCTCGAATTCACCGAGGAAATGGGATTCGGTGTACCACTCGATGAGTTGGATGATGAAATGCGCTGGCAGTTCGAAGGGACCCCCATAGGCGACGGTCGCAGCATGATCCGCGTACAGGATGAGGTCGCCCTGGATATCATCCAAACCAATCAGTGGGTGCGGCCGATATATTTTGCCATCACGGTTGCCGGTGACGGTCAGTTAAACCTCAATAATTACTTCCGACTTGAAGGCAAGGCCTTCCGTGTGGTTCCTCAGCGGCATGATGAAACGTACGGCGCCGTCGATACCGATATTCACGGGGAGCGTTTGAAGTCATTTAAATTCCGCGAAACCGACAACGAACGCGCCTATTTCGATGAAAACAAGCGGCGGATGCTGGATAACTACCGCACCCTATTCAACCAGCAAGCCGATGCCTTTGCGAATGTTGATCAGCCCGACAGTTCGGCATATTGGCTGGCATGGGGTGAAGATCGCATACCGTTTAGCTCTGTCCAGGGAAGCCTGGGCTCGATGATGAATTATTCCAACCGATATATGGAGCTGGATCAGCTGGAGCGAGCCCTGAACGTAGCCGAGTTGGCCAGACCAAGAATTGAAACGCGCCTAAAGTATAAGGCGGATGAACTCAATGAAGTTGAGCGATATCTGAATCGCACCCGTGCCGAGTTGGATGATGGTCCTAGTACAAGCCGTCGTCAAAGACTGGACCAAAGAGTTGAGCGGCTTGAACAAGAGCGACAGGAAACCTTCCGGGATATGTCGCGTAGTATCAGTTATATGCTTGTTGTCCAACGGGCTTATTTTGAAAACGACGACGAAGAAAAGGCACTTGAACTTGCTGATTTCATCGATACGCTTATCGGTGAAGAATACGGTTTCCCAAGAGATAAGGATGAAAACCTGGAGCAGGTAAATCGGCTTTTTTAACCGACCCCATTTTAATGCATTACAAAACCGTCTTTTTCGGTGCTATGTTTTTACGTAACTTTCGCATTGGCCACGACAATGCTTTTACATCATGATTCACGAATTCACAGAAGATAATCTGAATATCATCGGGCAGGTTCTCGGAGCCCGGATTAAAAAGACCGGCGATGTCTATCGCTTTGAGTTGGTTAATGAAGAGAACAACCGGAAACTTGCGCTTGAAATGCATGTCGGCCTGAAAGTGGATGGCAAAGAGATGCACATGATTTCGGTGTATTCACAAAACACGTTTCTGCAGCTTCACAACTGCACCGGTTTCGTGGCAAGCGATATTCTTAATCAGGTTACATTCTTCGGAAAAACTGATAATCGCACTTCCGGTCTTATAGTGGAAAAAGAGGCCGGATGCAGCTTTTATGCCAACGTTTCCGAGGAATTGCTGAAAGGCGACTTCACACAACAGCCACAGGAAGTCATGATGAGCTCGGTCGCCCTTTCTCTTACCGATAGTATAGATTCTGAAGGCTTCAGGTTTGACTCCGACTCCTGATTCAACATCCGGTCACGAAAGTTACTCAACCCAATTTAACCGGTTTAATGAATCCGGGTACGATATTCCCGTATCCGATGAGCAATTTTTTAAGTCTATTGATCACATCAGCAAAGGAGAGAACCGAACATTTGCCGAAGTTGAAATCGTGTATGTGAATGAAGAGGGTATCATCGCTGTGAACCGGGAACATCTTGGAAAAGATTATGTTACAGATATTATAACATTTCACTATCAGGATAATCCTGATGATCCGGTTGAAGCTACTTTATACTGTTGTGCTCCCAGAATTGCCGAACAGGCAACGGAAGTAGGAGAGCCGGAGTCGAAGGAGTTTCTCAGGGTTTTTATACACGGGCTGTTACATCTGTGCGGATATAATGATGCAACAGATGAGCAGAAATCCGTTATGAAAGAAAAAGAAAATTACTATTTAACATTTGTTAGCTGATAGTTTATGCAGAAACACATTATAGACATTATCGTCTACCT
>SLJN01000332.1 GCA_007135115.1 Balneolales bacterium | reverse complement strand
TGGCCATATCCGTAAAGAATGATGTGGTACCACCACCGTGACCCAGAATTCTTAGTCCGTGGCTGTTCATCTCATAAAAGCCGAGAGCAACACCGTTTATGCGCGGGTCCGGCACAAAATCGCGTGTGAGCATCTCATCAAGTGTGGTGCTATACAGAATTCGCTCACCCTCCAACTGACCTCCCTGAAGCAGTGCCATCATAAAGCGGCTCATTGATTCTGCTGAAGCACTCATGCCACCGGCCGCAGCGTGTGCTTTGATAAAATCAAAATCATAGGGGACGAAGCGCCCTTCCTTGTAATGATATCCGTTCGCCAGGTACGGCTCTAAATAATCGGGAACCGGCTGGCGGGTCGTGGCGTAGTTCATCCCGAGTGGGTTCAGAATGTTTTGTTCAACATAGTCTTCCCAGCTCATTCCGCTTAATCGCTCCACGATATATCCGGCCAGCGTAGTGCCGTAATTCGAATAGGAGGCCTGCTCACCAGGAGGACGAACACGTGCCGGAAGGTTTCTCTCAAGCCATTCCGAAAATGACATACCCTCAACAGTGCCGAACAGTCCATAAACTCGGTCTTCAAATCCCGGGGTATGCGTCAACAGGTGGCGAAGGGTGATAGGTTCATCATAGGTCGAAGGTATCCGGAAATCCAGGTATTCATTGATGTCGGTATCCAAATCCAGCTCGCCGGCATCGCGCAGCTGCATGATGCCTATCCAGGTGAAAAGTTTACTGACCGAGCCAATGCGGAACAGACTCGTTTCAGGATCCACCGGTTTGCGGGCTTCAACATCGGCCATACCGTATCCCCCTGAAAAAATAAGTTCGCCATCCTGTACTATGGCCACAGTAGCCCCTGCTATCTCATTGGATTCCAAATAAGCGTGCATCAGTCCGTCAATAAACGTCTCCACCTCTACCGGATCCATCAAACCGCTATGTTTTGGTGTTTGGTCAGGCTGTGAAATGGACTGTGAAGGGAGAACAAGCAGCAGCAGGCTCAGGAGAATTCCTGCCGGGAGCATGGCGCTCAAGGGACGGGAGGAGATTGAATTTTCCATTTTTTTGTTATCATGATATGTAGATTGGCTCGCCGATGAACATTTTAAAACAATAATATAGTAACGTTTATTAGTTTCTCACCCGCATATCTAAAACTCACAGTTTTATTGAAAAGTGAACTTTTTTATGCTTGGTTTTTACTCAATTTACTAATAGCTCGAAGTGTGTTTATGTGATCCAGCTTAGAGCTTCCTCAATAAGTCACAGTAATCAAAAATATCAACAATTTAGCTATTGGAATGGCTATTAATAATGCAAGATAAATGCCACATATTGCGATTAACCTTGCATTTGTGTGACTCCGTATGCTTTTGCTCATCTACAAACAGCAGGATACCCATAACCATTACGTATTAAGGCTAAGGGACGAATTCAATCATCGTTGAATGGATCAGTCTGTAGCGCAGCGATGGACGACCGAACAAAGCCCTGCCACAGGCACAGGCGGGTGGAACGGAGCGAAGCGAAGATGTACGCTGGGGTAAAAAGTGCCCCCCTACCCAAGCCCCGTCCGCCGGCTGGCGGAGAGGGGCGACCTGAAAACGCGCCATCGCTTCGGCTTTCGGCCGTCCTGCGCCGCCTTCGGCGGCTCGGACTTAGTTGGGGGTGGTTGGCTTCGTTTACCCCGACCTTATTCGTCTGTCGGCTCAACGGTCAGGGCTGTATTCGGTCGTCCTCCGCTACGCTTCGGACTTGGATATTGTCTATCTACATCAATTTCAATCACATATGCTATTCATTAACCAAAACCCCCCACAAACAAAAAAAGCCACCCGAGCAACCCCGGGTGGCTTTAAAATTAAATCAGAACAAACCTTTAGTCCGACTGCATTTCGTAGTGGCGGACTTTCTCCCGGTATTTTTCGTAGAACTGCTCATGAGCTCCCTTCATGTCGATCTCGCGACCGTTGATGAAGGCTTGCTCAATTTGGGTTTCGTATTCGAGCGGATTGCCGTCGGTTACCATTAGCGTGGCATCTTTGCCGGACTCAAGCGTGCCAACCCGGTCTGAGAATCCGAGAATTTCTGCAGGGGATTGGGTTACTGCTCGAATTGCCTCTTCCTCAGGCAGCCCGAATGCTACCGCAGCGCCGGCATGATAGGGGAGTCTATTGGTGTATGCGGCGCTGAATTCTCCGGCGATGGCAAACTCTACACCGGCTTCGTGCAGTTTGGCCGGAAGAGCGTAGCGCCCATCATAAGACTCCCAGGCGCGAGAAGGGGATGATAACACATTGGTTACCAGTACCGGTATCTCTTTGCGCACCAGATGATCTGAAACGTAATGAGCATCCCGTCCGCCGAGGATGATCAGATCAACCTCTTGGTTTTCTGCCCAGGTTATGGCATCCTGGATCTGACGGAGTTCATTGGCGTTTACTATGACTGGTAGATCGCCTTCAAAAACGGGGCGCATGGCCTCCCACTTGGCATTCTGATCGTGCCGGTCGGCTTCACCAGCATCCATCGCACTGTGAGATTGATGAAATGCGCGGGCATCTTCGAATGCATCCCGAAGTTCTTTCAGCTCTTCCTCATATTCATCTTCATCATCGGCGGATGGCCAGTTTACCAACAGGCCGGTGCTGGGCTTGAGGTTCATCTCCTCCCATGACCAGCCTTCCATCATCATAGCTGCCGGTTGACCGGAAATGAGTCCGCCGCCCGGTGTGGTGACGGTTGAGAGAACACCATTGGAACGAGCAACGCCAATGTGACGACTTTCCGGGTTGAAGGCAACCTGAGCCCGTGCATTCGGGTTGATTCGCCCGTATTCCTGAATATCGACGGTAACATCAACAGCTCCGATTTCATAAATACCGAGGTTGGTATAGCTGTCAATCAGGCCGGGGTAGATGTGTTTGCCGGAATAATCGACCTCGCGGGTGCCCTCCGGCAGTTCAACATTGGTTCCGACCTCGGAAATGACGCCGTCTTCGAACAGCACGGTACCGTTCTCGATGGTTCCGTCGCTGATCGTATGAATTGTGGCTCCGGTCAGTGCGATCGGTTCCTCTTGAGGTGGGGCCGGGGTCTGCGCATTAGCTTGATTTAAGCCGAATGCAAACAGCAACATCGTTAGAGCACCAGTCAACGCTCTGACCGTTGATGTGCAATTAGCCATTAGAGTTTCTGTAAAATCCATAAGATTGGGATTTTCTGAATGAAATTTTGTTTCGGTCCGACTGCGATTTTCTGTTGATGTCATCAGCTCTCCTCCAAAATCAGGTTGATGAGTTTGGAGCGCTCGTCTTCAACTTCCTGTTTGAGATCGCCGTGCTCATCCACATCGAAGAACTTTCGGCCTTCGATCCAGGTCTGCTCGGCTTTGGTTGTCGTGGAAAGCGGGTCGGTGCTCCACAGCACGAAATCACCGTCTTTACCGGGTTCCAGAGAACCGACGCGATCGTCAATCCCGAGGAGTTCAGCGGTGTTGATGGTGACCATTGCAAGGGCGGTTTCGGGATCCAGACCTGCACGGACCATTTTGCCGGCCTCCCAGTTCATGCGGGCTGCAATTTGGTTATTGTCGGAATGCAGCGAAGTTTTCACACCAGCTTCATGAAGCAAACGCGCGTTGTAAACGGTCGCATCGTAAGCTTCAATTTTGAAGGATGACCAATCCGACCAAACCACGGCGCCGGCGCCATGCTCAGCCAATTCCGGAGCTACTTTGTAGGCTTCCACACCATGATGAAACGCCTTGATGTTCATATCAAAATCTTCGGCAAGGCGTGTGAGCATCAGGATTTCATCAGCCCGATAACTGTGCGACTGGATGAGCGTGTTGCCATCCATGATATCAAGCAGAGCATCTTTGCGGAGGTCTCGGCGCGGAGGTTTGCCCTGACCGGTTTCCTCCCATTCTTGCCAGCGAGCTTCGTAGTCACGGGCTTCCTGGAAGCGATCTTTAATGATCTGCTCTACACCCATTCGCGTATCGGGGTACATATCCCGGCGGAAGACATTCTCACCGAGTGCAAATTTAACCGTTTCAGGTGCTCCCTCGAATTTCAACCCTTCCGGCAGAGCGCCCCAACGCATTTTGATATGCTGATTGCGGCCACCGATTGGGTTGGCTGAGCCATGCATCACATGAGCGGTGGTGAGTCCACCTGCGAGTTGACGATGCATCCAGATGTTGTTGATATTCAGCACATCACCCATGTGGACTTCCGGCACAATGTTCTGACCCACTTCGTTAACGCCATCGACTCCGGAGTGCAGGTGAGCGTCGATCAGGCCGGGGGTCACATGTTTACTTTCGCCGTCGATTTCAACGGCGTTACCCGGAGCATCAATATTTTCCCCGACTTCAGCAACTTCGCCGTTGCTAACCAGCAGGTCGGCATTTTCCATTTTGCCGTCATCGCCCATCGTCCAAATCGTGGCATTTCGAACAACAACATGCTCAGCTTGCTCGGGCATGCGTTCCTGCCCGTATTCCATTGGTGGACGAATATCGGCCAGTTCAAGGTCACGAGGCGGGATGGAAATTTCATCAGCTTCGTCGGGATCAGCATCAGCTGTGCGTTCGGCTTGCCATTCAAAACGGTCGCCACCGGATAGTTCAGCCCAGCCGCTCATCTCATCACCGGAAACTGAAGCTGAAAGGCGTACCTGCCCGTCAATGTTAATTTCCTCGCCGGGGAAGTCCGCACGGAAGCGTCGTGCCTGATCCCGCTTGCTTACATTGCTGAGATCAATTTCCTCACCGTCTATGGTGATGTTGCCGTTGAGCTGACCCGGTCGGGATTCTTCAACTTTGAGCGAGCCGTCAATCCGGCCGTCGTTAGAAGTAACTTCCCATTCACCACGCGGCTCAATCGGAGAAACTTCATTGATGCGAAAACGATCACCTTCAACCCAGACATCGAGAATGTCGGCGCTGGTTTCGAAAAGGTCATCCTCAGCCACTACGATATTGGCGGCTTTGCCTTCCTCGATGGTTCCGTGGGTCTGACCGAGCCCAAGAAGCTCAGCCGGATTGGTAGTCAGAGCAGCGAGCGCATCGTCGGCATCCAGGCCGATTTTTACGGCTTTGCGGATGTTTTGGAGAAATTCAGCGTGATTATCCAATCCGTCGGAAGTAAAGGAGAAATCTATCCCGGCTTCGGCAAGGCGTTTCGGGTTTTCCGGAGCCAGATACCAGTGGCGCAGATCTTCCAGGCTTTGGTCAAGTGCCGCTTCCGGTGATTCAACATCCGGAGCGTCAGGGAAATTGACGGGAAGAATTAAGGGTACATCGGCATCTTCTATGACATCCAGCACGAGATACTCGTGACCGCTACCGCGAATCCATGGTGAAATTGTAAATTCATCAGCAAGGTTTAAAGTTCGCAGTAAATCTTTTTCGTAATCGGACTCAAAAAGAATCGGTTGCTCACCGGCTGCTACATCCCGAAGTGCTTTAAGGGCGGTATTGGTTTCCGGCCGCTTCACATTATTCGGATCGGCCTCATACGCTTGATGAGCCTCTTCATACCACTCAGCATCCATCAGGGTTTGACGAATCAGTGCCATGGAACCCATCATGGAAGTCGGGTAAGAAAAATCAAGCTCGCCGCTTCTTCGCTGGGCTGCGGCATGAGCAATACCGGCTTTGACTACCCGGTCAGATACGTTGCCTTCACCCAAACTGAATGCGGTGGTTTGCCCACGGAAAATCCCGATTGGCGGAACGGATTGAGCAACGGTAAAGCCGTGCTCTCGGAGTTGCTCGCTTCCATCACCTTCTTTGTCGTATTCTTCTTCAGCTTTGAGTTGAGCACGAATTTGCGGATTCCAGGAAATGGCGCCCTGTTCAATTTCTTCCCGAGGGTCTGCCATGCCAATATGGGAGTAAGCATCAATAAATCCCGGGTAGATAACTTTGCCATCCATATTCTTGACCGTGGCATCAGACGGAGGTTCAACTCCGGTTCCAACATCATCAATTACACCACCGCGGATCACCAGTGTTGCATCATCCAGCTGTTCACCGGGTGCCGTTACTATCGTGGCATTGGTGAAAGCAATTACAGGGGAATCACTGGAGCGCAACGCCTCCGTCGGTTCGGTCTGGGCACATGCTGATAGTGGTAACAACAGTGCCATCCCCAAAAGAAGCATCAGATTCTTAAGGGTGAAAACATAGTTTATAAACATGATTCGTATTCTCGATATCATAGATTTCAACGCCTTGTTATTGTTTTTTAATGATACAGCCCTGGTTCAGTCTTGCTGCAAGAGCCGCAGTTAATTTAGAGATACTGAGAGATTTTGCAACCCTGTTTCGCCATGAATCTTCATCATCCGGTTTATGAAAGGTGGCTGTTGCAAAGTGGATATAGACGTGCGGAGGGGTAAAGCGTTCAGAGAATTTGAAATCACAAATTACAAATAGCAAATTATAAATAAGCACCAAGTATCAATAATTCAATTGTCGCAGTTAGTCATTTTGAAATATGTAATGGGTTTAATCCCTTTTTTGATAAGTTGAATTATTGAAAATTACAGATTAAAAATTGAAGACAACTCGCTTGTTCAAGCAACTTGCCTGCCATCTAAAAAATCTTAAATCTTTAATTTTCAATTTATTCAACCGAAGATACAATATCAGAAGTACAGTCATGGGGTTAACCAACTGCGACAGTTGTGTCAATAAATGAAATTCCAAACGGTTACCAAGGCTGGATTGGGTAACCGTTTGGAATTTGGCACTTATTTGCAATTTGTGATTTGCACACAACGTAGCAAAACAACTTATAACTCTTTGTTATTAAGGCTTCGGAGTGACCTCAATCATTATGTTTCCATTGCACCGATAATGTCCATCAGCATTTTGCCGACTTCCGGGTAGGGAACACGGTTCCCGGATTCGTGTGTATTCACCCGGTGAACCAGGATCAGGTCGTGTTCAGGGACCACAGCAAGAACATGGCCGCGAGCTCCGCGTGCGGTATAGGTCCCATCCGGCACGCCTTCGATACCATCAAAATGCTGGCCGTCGACCGCTACCCACCACATGTATCCGTATCCGCCCCGGGTTTTCATTCTGTCATTGTCGGGATCCGTATGAAAACTGGAGTAAATGTCTAAACTCTCGGCAACCCAGCCCTCGGGTAGAAGTTGTTCTCCATCCCAGTTGCCTTCATTGAGATAGAGCAATCCGTATCGAGCCAGATCTCTTGCGGTCATTTCAAAAGGATAGGCGGCATGGCGGGATTCATCGCCGGTAACATAGCGGCCGTCATCCGCGGTGAAATCCTGCATGCCAATTGGCCGGGCGATTCGTTCTTCAAAAGACTCGTGTATTTTCTCGCCGGATTCCTGTTCATATATGGTGCCCAATGCGTTAAAATCCCAATTGTTATAGTAGTAATTTTCACCTGGTGCATAGGAATGCCGATCGGGCCGGGCAGCAGCCATACCTGAAGTTTCAAAAAGAGCCGGGTGATAAATGCCGGACCTTGCCTGTAGCAGATGTCGGACGGTCGCTTGCCGTTCTTGATCACTCAGGCCTTCCCGGTCATCAATATCGAGATCGTTCATGGTGGCATCGAGGTCAATATTTCCCAGGCCAACCTGAATTCCGTATAGTCCGGTAAGCAGACTTTTGCGGATGGAATGCATCCGGTGATTTTCGGTTTTATCCCCCCAGTAATCTACGATTTTACCGTTGTGGACGATCATCATCACTTTGGTGTCGAGGTCTTCCGAGTATTCGCGTACCTGATTCAGTATTTCGCCGTCAAATCCGGCGGCTTCCGGGGAGTCGTATTGATCCCACGATTCGCCCGGAAAACTCATTTCCACGGCTTCTTCGCATCCGGATGCCAACAACATCATTCCTATAAAAGCACTGCAGATGACAGTGCGGCATTGGTATATTTTTGTCATAATTGTTCAATTCAAATTTACAAGATTCATCTTGCTGTTTTGTACTATCCTAACTATAACTTATATAGTTGTAAAGATGCAAGTTTTGGTTTCCGGTTTTTCAATGTAAACCGAGAGAGCATGAGACTGTGAACAAAACGTAATTTTTTTAATACCGAGCTTGCGGACCCACCTGTTGGTAAAGTCCCTAAAGTAGCTGACTTCCAGAGTTTTATTGGTATTCAGAAATCCGTCTTAGATACGAAACCAACCCGACGATCCTTTATCGGTTCGCAAAAGGGTGGTTAGAAATATTGCAATGGTAGTGATAATAATTGATCCGAATTGATCAGTTAAATGTGAAAAGCAAAGCTGTTTCCCTCCTGGCTTAAAGCTTTTGTATAAATATTACCAGCAGCTATTACCCGATTTGTTTCTTGTTGTTACAAAAAATGCCTCATCAGGAGATCTCTCAGAACAACTATAAACAGTTTAAACACCGATAAATACGGGTTTGAAGAGAAGCGGCACTGTTATTG
>SLJN01000351.1 GCA_007135115.1 Balneolales bacterium | reverse complement strand
TATCGTATCAATTAAAAAAATTTGTGACGCTGGTGATCAAACCGGCACCCTCATATAAATGGATTTCATCAAAAACGCCTTAGATATCAGCTTACCTGTAACCGATCCGGTTCTCATCTTCGCCATCGTGATGTTGATTATTCTGATTGCTCCGATGGTTTTTGATAAAATTAAACTCCCGGGAATCGTCGGACTCATCCTTTCAGGTACCATTGTTGGCCCAAGTGTGCTCGGTTTACTTGAGCGTGATGATACCATCATTCTGCTTGGTACGGTAGGCCTGTTATATCTGATGTTCATGGCCGGGTTGTCGATCGACTTAAATCAGTTTAATAAACTTCGCAACAAAAGCTTAACGTTCGGTCTTTTTTCGTTCTTTATTCCGCAGATATCTGCCATTTTTATCGGTATATGGGTACTGGAATACTCACTGGCAACTTCCGTACTCTTAGGCTCCATTGTCGGGTCCCATACGCTATTGGCCTACCCTATCGCTAATCGCATCGGTATTACCAAAAACCTTGGTGTCACGATGACTATGGGAGGCACTATCGTGACCGACACCTTGTCCCTCATTGCATTGGCAATCGTGGTTGCTTCTGCCGAAGGTGATCTGAATGCAGCGTTTTGGATGGAGTTTTTTGGTTTTGTGAGTCTCTATGCTGCCGTGGTTATTATCGGTTTACCGAAACTGGGTCGTTTATTTTTCCGGAACGTACGCAACCAAACCAACACCGAGTTTGTTTTTTTGATCGCCGTACTGTTTCTCACGGCCTGGCTTGCCGAAGTTGCAGGGTTGGCAGCCATTGTGGGAGCTTTCCTTGCCGGATTGACCATGAACCGGCTGGTTCCTGAGAACAGCACCCTGATGAGCCGGGTTCAATTTGTGGGAAATGCTCTTTTCATCCCGTTTTTCCTTCTCTCTGTGGGTATGCTGGTGGATGTCACCGTATTATTAAGCCTTGAGGTCTGGCTGATCGCACTCACATTCACTTTACTGGTGCTCGTAGGTAAATTTTTAGCCGCCGGAGCTACCAAAACCGTATTCAATCTAACATCTGCTGAAGGCTGGACCATTTTCGGACTCTCCATACCACAGGCAGCGGCAACGCTTGCGGTAACCCTGATCGGCTACGACCTCGGTTTTTTTGATGATACCGCCGTAAATGCTGTGGTTATGCTGATTCTGGTTACTTGCCTGATCGGCCCCTCAATAGTCGAAAACTTCGGACGTAAAGTTGCCATCCAGGAAGAGCAAAAAGCATATAATCCATCTGAAGCTCCGCAAAGACTACTGGTTCCCCTGGCTAACCCGTCAACCTCTCAAAGCCTGATTGATCTGGCGATGATGATACGTAAATCCGGTTCCGAGCAGCCGTTGTTTCCGCTTACGGTGGCCAGGGATGATCAGAATGTGGAGGAACAGGTTGCATCGAGTGAAAAAATGCTGTCTCATGCTGTGGTTCACGCCGCAGCCGCAGACATACCGGTTGTTCCGGTAACCCGGGTGGATATGAATATCGCATCCGGTATTGTTAGAGCCATTAAGGAGCTGCGAATCACCAATGTCGTTATTGGTTGGAATGGCGAAGCCGCGCCACGCAAACGGGTTTTTGGTTCCGTTTTGGATCAGCTGCTGGAACAGACCGATGAAATGATCATGGTTTGTAAGTTTGATCAGCCACTTAATACGACAAAAAGAATCGTTCTCGCAGTTCCTCCCCTTGCTGAACGAGAACCGGGTTTCAATCTTTCCATGAACACGGTTAAAACACTCGTACGGCAAATCGGTGCGGAATTAAAGGTCATCGCCGCTGATAGTAACATTGATATCCTGCAAGAGTATTTTACCCAAAAAGATCCCGAAATAGAGGCCGAGTTTCAGTCACTTAGTGACTGGAATCAAGTTTTCAGACCCAAGACCATTTCATTGCGGTCTTCCGAAATGATGATTCTGCATAGTGCCCGGAACGGCTCTATCTCATGGCAGCCATCGCTTGAGCGTCTCCCGACCAGAATATCTCAGCAAAATCCGGATGTTAATTTTCTGATCATGTATCCGAGCGAGCAGGTGATCGAAGAAATTCCGGTGCTGCAAATAAACTTCGAGCGCTCATACAAGCTTCCGAACCTGTATGCACAGAACATCACCATACAACTGGATGATATCTCCTTCGAAGAAGCACTAAACAGCATGCTGAAAGGCAACTTCAAGGACAACGACCGCGGACTTCAAAGTGCGGTTCGAACGCTATTGCGCATCAATCCTGATAACATGCCCGGTGAGCTCCCCGGTGTGCTTCTGACTCACGCCTCCAGTGCACATGTAACCGAACCAACATTGTTCCTCGGACTCAGTAAAAAAGGCATTCATCACGATAAAGTTAAAGAGCCGATTCATGTGATCTTGGTGCTTTTGAGTCCTCCCAAATATGGTATGCAACGTACGCTGAATACCATGGGTAAACTGGCGCGCCTCATCAGATCACCTGAAATGGTATCCGGTTTGAGTAAGGCTACCACCATTCAGGAAATTCGTGATATCTTGTCGGCCAAACTCGTATTCAAGGAAAGTGGCAATAATAGCAATCGAAAAAATAAATCAGATTAACTCTGCCGGCCGGATGGAACTTGTAAATGGATGAACAACAACATAACCGGGAAGAGCGCACTCAACAGATAAGCAGTGATGAACTGCTGACTTTTTCGGTGGGGTCGGGCGTAATTTATGTTCTCATCGCCCTGCTTCTGATTTATTACTTTCATGATACTTCACTATTGGGCATCCTCGGTGATGGCATGCCCGTTTTATCCCAATTAGTCATCGGTGCGCTATTCGGTATCCTTGCTGCCGTCGGTGTTGGATTTGTCTCCTACCGCCCTCCTGTTTCTGATATACTGAGGGATTTTGCCATCATCGACCTGATTTCTCAAACCCGATTCACCTTGTTTGACCGGATTCAAATATCCTTTGTCGCCGGAACCTGTGAAGAAATTTTATTCCGGGGTGCCATCCAGCCATTAATCGGAGTTTGGTGGACTTCATTGATTTTCGTAGCTCTGCACGGGTACTTTATGTTCAAATCATTAGCGCACATTATGCTGGGGTTGATGATGTTCACGCTAAGTGCTGCCCTCGGCTTTTTATTTGAGTGGGTTGGCCTGATTGCTGCAATGACAGCCCATGCCGTTTATGATTTTCTCCTGCTGCAAGCTGTTCATAAATGGGGATTAGGTAAATAATGCCACCGCCATTCACAAAAGTGTCGCCATTTTACAGAGATTTGTCGTTAACCTTTGTGAATTGTCTTCATAATTATTCAAACCCGGATTTATTTACAGCGGTTTTGCGTTATGCTGTCGAACTTTGAGCATATTAAATGATTCGACGTATAGCAGACTTCATATTAGCCTTTCCCAAAACCCTGATCATATCTTTTCTGATCATTGCGGTTGCTGCTGTATGGCCGGCTCTTCAGGTTGAGGCTGATTTTAATCTGGAAGGCTTTTTTCCGGAGGATGACCAAACCATTACCGACTATCGGGAGCTAACCGACGAGTTCGGCAGGGATGACAATGTGATCATCGTCGCATTCAAAACTACAGAACTCTTTTCGGAATCTGTTCTTACCGACATCCGGCAGATGACGGATTCCCTCAAACAAGTCTCCCATGTTACATCGGTACAAAGTCTGTGGAATGCGGGCCGAATAACCGCATCAGGCGGGAGTCTGCGAGTAGAAGATTATTTCGATGATGAAACCGATCTCCGGCTGGACTCGCTGGAAGCCATTCAGGAAGAGATGCAGGATGATCCCTATGTTTCCGGAATTCTGCTTGGAGACGATCTTCAAACAACGGCACTCTACATCTCGATTGACGACGATAAGAACAATTTTGAAAAGCGTGAAGAAGTCATCGGCGGGATGAATGAAGTGCTCGCCTCTTTTGATCATTATGATTTCAAACGAACCGGCATTCCATACTATCGAAACCAATATGTCCACAAACTAAATCAGGAAATCATTTTTTATGTGAGCATCGCATCGGTGCTTATCCTGATTTTACTCTGGTACTTATTTCGCAACGTCTATGGTGTTCTGATTCCCATCAGTATCGTGTGGATTACCATTTTGTTCACCGTTGCAGTTCTGTCTTTAACCGGCGGCTATTTTGAAATCCTGAGCAGCACGATCGCCCCTATTCTGCTGTGTGTAGGTGTCGCAGACTCAGTTCACATGCTGACCAAATACAACGATGCCCGACTGCAAGGCATGAATAACCGGGCCGCCCTGCGCGAAGCTTTGATGATCCTGGGTACGGCAACGCTGCTCACCTCTATCACTACGGCTATCGGTTTCGGTACGTTAATAACCAGTAACGTCATTCCCATGCGCAGTTTCGGAGTGTATACTGCCATTGGGGTACTCATCGCATTTATCGTGACCGTCCTGCTTCTGCCTTCTTTTATGCAGGTGATCAAAATCAAGCGGCCTATCGTGCAAAAAGATATGTTCACTCAGGATCAAATGGGCCGTATCCTGCGGTACAGTCACTTGCTTGCCAGAAAATACCCGGGGCGCATTGTTACCATTTCGTTGCTTGTCGTCTTGCTGATAGGCGCCGGCCTTTTTCAACTGAGGGTAAACAGCCGTGTTTTTGATGATATCGGACCGAACTCACCGCTTATTGAAAAAAGCAATTTCATCGGCGAACATCTCACTCCGCAATTTCCCATGGAATTTGTGATCGATTCGGGTGAGGATGAAGGGGCTTATGATCCGGATCTACTACAGCGAATATCCGATTTTGAAGATTTTCTGCTTGATTACGATGAAATCAAACGATCCAACTCGCTCACTACGCTGTTACGTCGCATTCATCTGCAAATGAATCCGGATGCAGCCGAATCCAGTCCGCTTCCGGACAATCGTGCTCAGATTGCTCAATATCTTCTTTTATTTGAGATGACCGATGGCGGCGGCGTGGAATCGGTAACGGATTTTAACTATCAAAAAATCCGGGTATCGGCCAGGATGATCGACGTAGGTTCGCACCGAACCAATCAAATGCGGGAGGAGATCAGAGCCTATATTGATGAACATTTTGAACAGGAAGAGGTGCTCTATACCGGTACTACGATGCTGGTGGCTGACTTAACCGGCAATATCGTGTATTCGCTGGCAGCCAGTATCATGCTTGCTTTTCTGTTTATTTCCATTTTGATGGCACTGATGTTTAAAAATGCCAAATTGGTGCTCATATCCCTGGCACCCAATATGATCCCGCTGATCGTCACTGCCGGAGTGATGGGCTACTTCGGGGTGGACATCAAACCCTCTACGGCGGTGATTTTTACCATAGCATTTGGTATAGCCGTCGATGACAGCATCCATTTCCTGTCCCGTTTCCGCATCGAAACCCTGCGCGGGTTGTCTCTGTCGGATGCACTCAAAATCACCACCGAAAAAACCGGGCGAGCCATCATTCTCACCAGTGCTATACTGCTGGTAGGCTTCGGCGTTCTTGCGACCAGCGATTTTCAATCGACCATGTTGATGGGCCTGCTTACCTGCCTCACCATTTTTGTGGCAATCGGTGCCGACTTGTTTTTCCTGCCTTCTCTGATTTATTTGATTAAACCGGATTTAAGTAAGGCTCGGTCAAGTTTAATTCTTGATATTAATGAAATTGAAGAGACAAAAGCACCTCTAAAGGCATATACTGAAAAGCAGTAGACCTACAAGTTTTACTCTGTGAAGTTGTCACTCTTAACAATTTGATCCTCTTCAGGTAGAGGAAATATTTCTTCTGGTTTTGCTGTTTGTAACCTTGTTTGCTGATTAGCTATTTCTCTTAATATTTTTCGATCCTTTGGATTACCTTCACCACTTTTTTCATTAGTTATCTTGTTCCTATAATGTTCTTCTAACCTCTCAAGATATTCATCCTTAAACTTCTTCATAGTACCTTGAGCTACTTTAAAAGGATAAGCATCTTTCTTTACTTCACGCCCTTCTTTTTTAAGACCCAGCTCAGATACTGTGTGTTGATCTACGAACATCTCCCCTAATAAACCAGACTTATTCTGCAATTCTTCAGCATAAACTTCAATTGATATTTCCTGACCTTCTTTATATCTATCTATAATATTCATAAACAGGTCTCTAAAATCGACATCCTCAAACTGATCTTCATTAATAAAAGAACCAATATATTCCACCATTTTATTTCCGTATTGAAGCATTAATCTTATAATCTCCATTTCCCATGGTGGCCTATTTTTACTTTTAACAATTTCTATATCATCGGCTGTATATTTATTTGTTTGAATACTTTTTTCTTGACCACTACTTTTATTGAATTGTTTTTGCACTTGTTTTTTAACCGTGTCAAGTTCTTCACTTAGTGCCCTTTCATTGATACCGGAGAGTGAGCTCAAATGCTGCAAATAACTCATGATGGATACTTTATCCGGCATGTGAGCAATGCTGGTCAGGATTCGAGATATATGCGTTTTTTTTCCGGTGGGATCGCTCCAATCACCGCTGCGCTCCGCACTTCGAATCATGTAAGAAACAAAATCCCGTGCGTGCTCTTTTTTGTATTGCTCAAAGCCTTCCTGACCGAATTGTTTCACAAACGAATCGGGATCCTGACCGTCTGGCAAAGCCATCAGTTTTACACCCAGACCCGCCGATAAAGCGATATCGATTCCGCGGATCATCGCCATCTGACCGGCATTATCCGAATCGTAAATCATCACCAATTGTTCCCCATATCGCTTCAGAATACGCATTTGATCGGGTGTGATGGACGTACCGCTGGTCGCAATCACATTTTGCACCCCCGCCTGATGCAGTGTGAGAACATCGGTGTAGCCCTCAACCAATATCGCTTCCCCTGTTTTGCGGATTTTATTTTTGGCCACCTGAATGCCGTACAGCACTTCGCTTTTGTTATACACCGGGGTCTGCGGTGAATTGATGTATTTGGGTTGTTTGTCATCCTTTTTCAGAATGCGCCCGCCAAAAGCGATCACCTTACCGGCCGGACTAAAAATCGGGAACATGACTCTGCCGCGGAAGGCATCATAATAAGAGTTGCCGTCGCGGCCTTCTTTTACCAGCCCGGCCTCATGTAAATACATGGCATTAATTCCTGTATCCTCAGCCGCTTTGATCAGTGCCTGAAACGAATCCGGAGCATAACCGAGGCCGTATTTTCGGATGGTCTTCGGAGTAAACCCACGCTCGGCGAGATACTGCAGTGCCGGTTTACCTCCATCGGTTTCGGTTAACTGCGAATAAAACCAATACCCGGCAAACCGAAGAGCGTGATAAACACCTTCTTTGAGTTTATGTCCTTCATCCGATTCAACATCCTGCTGCTCGTCTGGGAGATCGACTTTGTAGCGATCGGCCAGACTTCGCATCGCATCAACAAAACCCACTCCTTCGGTTTCCATCACAAAATTGAAGACATCGCCCCCGGCACCGCATCCAAAACATTTATAGATGCGAAGGTTCGGATTCACATGAAAAGAGGGTGTCTTCTCATTGTGAAACGGACACAATCCCATGTAGCCGCTGCCCGATCGTTTCAGCGTTACGTAGTCGGAGATTACATCCACGATATCGGCTATATCCCGAAGCTCTTCTTTTTTGTGATCAGGAATCATGTACCAAAATAGTTAATCCTGAGAATTCTTTAACGGGATGATGAAAATGAATTAAAAAGTTTAGCGTGCTGATCAATCTTCCGCTTCCAGTCTTTCACGGATTTTCTCATTCACCTCTGTGTAGCCAAAACCATCTTCGTAGGTCGTCATAGTTTTTCTGTCGGGCGCATCTACCAGGATAAAGGTTCCGGCATCGGTTTCATGTTCTTCGAGAATATCCTCAAGGCCCATCAGTTCGGCAAACTCTCTTGCGCCGGTTCGTGTAAATTCATCCGACATATCGAATTTACGGAAATACGTCCCGTTTTGATGCCATTGTTCTTTCAATTTCTCAAAAGCTTCTTCAGACTCCTCACAATCTTCACACCAATCGGCATATATCCAAATGGCCACGATCTCTACCGGACCGCTTTCGGTTTCCAGCTGCTGGCTCCAGACATTTGAGATTCCGAAAAATCCAATCAATAAAAGCGTTAACCCAATGCGCATATCGTACTTTTTTACAATTTATCTTCGATCTGATGTACGGAACGAACAAGTTTGAGAGTTTATTCATCAGAATAACAAATTATAACCAATGTATCGATGATTTATGGTGAGTGCAGAAAAATCCGGGGGTGTACTTTTCTGGAGCGGAGGAAAAGATTCCTGGTTAGCATTACAGCAAATTAAAAATCAATACAACCCGCTTTATCTGCTCGTGACCTTCGACAAGGAACGTCAGGTCATACCCTCTCAGGATATACCTGTTTCAACGATTAACAGGCAGGCACAAAAATTACAGTTACCGTTGTTGGAGGTTCCGCTGCCACCGG
>SLJN01000164.1 GCA_007135115.1 Balneolales bacterium | reverse complement strand
GACCCATTTCGTAGTCGCCGCACCGGCTGCCCAAAGAGTGAGTGTGGTCGGCTCATTTAATGAGTGGGACGGTCGTCGCCATCCGATGCGAAAATATATAGATCAGGGAATTTGGGAGTTGTTTATCCCTGGTGTTGGCGAAGGGGATTTGTACAAATTCGAAATAAAATCCGATCAGTACGAGCTGCCGTTTCTTAAAACTGATCCCTACGGTTATAGGTGCGAATTACGTCCCAAAAATGCGTCCATCGTCACCCGGCTTGATGGGTACAAGTGGAGAGACAAAGAGTGGATGGCCAACCGGGATAAAAGATTCCATGAACCGATGTCCATTTATGAGGTGCATCTGGGATCCTGGAAAACCCGGCAGGATGGAGAAAATCCATTTTATAGCTATTCCGAACTTGCTGATGAGCTGGTCCCCTATGTCAAAGACATGGGATACACCCACATCGAGCTGCTACCTGTAGCCGAGCATCCGTATGATCCGTCCTGGGGTTATCAGATCACATCTTATTTTGCGGCTACCAGCCGATTCGGAAGTCCGCAGGAGTTAATGTATTTCGTGGATAAATGCCATCAAAACGATATCGGTGTCATAATCGATTGGGTGCCGGCACATTTTGCTAAAGATGAAAACGGTTTGCGCCTTTTTGACGGCACACACTTATACGAACACGCCGATCCGCGGCAAGGCGAACACAAGGACTGGGGGACGCACATTTTTAACTTCGGGCGTACCGAAGTCATTAACTTTTTGATTTCCAATGCTGTCTTCTGGTGCGACAAATATCACATTGATGGCATCCGCATTGATGCTGTAGCCTCCATGCTGTATTTGGATTACTCCAGAGAAGGCGAGGACTGGATACCAAACAAATACGGTGGACGCGAAAACCTCGAAGCCATCAGTCTGCTCAAGCGCACGAATGAAATCTTAAACGAAGAGTTTACGGGCGTAACCACCATGGCTGAAGAGTCAACCTCCTGGCCGATGGTATCCAAGCCCACGTATATCGGAGGACTCGGTTTCGACTATAAGTGGAACATGGGCTGGATGAACGATACGCTGAAATACTTCGAGGTTGACCCGGTTTTTCGGCGGTATCATCATAATCAGCTTACCTTTTCGATGATTTATGCATTTACCGAAAACTTCGTGTTACCGCTCTCGCACGATGAAGTGGTACACATGAAGCGCTCATTGATTTCCAAGATGCCCGGAGATGATTGGCAGAAATTTGCGAATCTCCGGTTGCTCTATACCTATAAATATGCACACCCAGGCAAGAAGTTGCTTTTTATGGGAGGCGAATTCGGACAATGGAGCGAATGGAACAGCGAGCAACAACTTGATTGGGGATTGCTCCAATACGAGAGACATAAAGGTCTGCAAACCCTTGTAAGAGACCTCAACACCGTTTACAAAGAGGAATCGCCATTGCATCAGGTGGATTTCGAATGGAACGGTTTTCAGTGGGTGGATTTTTCTAATGTGGATAATTCAATCCTGGCTTTTCTGAGATTTGCGGAAGATCGGGAGAATTTTTTGCTCTGCGTTTTTAACTTCACCCCACAGGTACACGAAAACTATGCTCTTGGTGTACCCTATACCGGAGCCTATCAGATCATTCTTGATAGTGACTCCAAATTTTATGGTGGCAGCAACTACGGTAATGATGAACTATTTGCTGTTGAAGAGTCATGGCAGGATCAACCTGCAAAACTTACAGTTAATCTGCCGCCATTAGCCGGACTGCTAATCAAGCCCTATTAATTATTAAATACAGTTTTATTTATGGAATTTGCACGTTCTTGTGGAACACTTGTGCACCCGACTTCTTTTCCCTCAGATTATGGGATAGGCGATCTGGGGCCCGGGGCACATCGTTTTATTGATTATTTGTATTCTTCAACCCAAAGTGTATGGCAGCTATTGCCTCTTGGCCCAACGGGCTACGGGGACTCGCCTTATGCTTCATATTCTGCTTTTGCCGGTAATCACTTCTTAATCAGCCCCGATATTTTACTCGAAAAAGGCCTGGTTACCCAACAAGAAGTAGATCAGGGAAAACGCGAGCAAAAGACGCGTACCGAGTACGATGAAGCCTACCGGTTTAAATACGACTTGTTTTTTAAAGCTGCTGACCGGTTTTACTCGGATACGTCTAAAAAAGAACGCTCTCAGTTTGAAGATTTTGTAGAGCAAAATAGCTATTGGCTGGATGATTACACGATTTTCATGGCGCTGCTATATCATCATGATAAACAGCCCTGGAATACGTGGGAAAAAGGTCTTGCTACGCGCGATGAAGCCACGTTGAAGAAATACCGCAAAAAGCTGAAAAAAGAAATTGATCTCCATTATTGGCTTCAGTACGAGTTTTACAGTCAGTGGATGGCATTGAAAAAATATGCCAATGAGCAGGGCATCAATGTCGTCGGTGATATTCCCATTTTTGTGGATCACAATAGTGCAGACGTATGGGCTCACCCCGAATATTTTGAAGTTGACGAAGCCGGTAATCGGCAGTTGGTTTCAGGCGTTCCGCCGGACTATTTCAGCGAAACCGGTCAGCTTTGGGGAAATCCACTTTACAAGTGGAATGTTCTCGAAAAGGACGGCTACGAATGGTGGCTCGAGCGATTCCGACAAATGTTTCATTTGTTTGATTATATCCGGGTGGATCATTTCCGTGGGTTTGACGCTTATTGGGAAGTAAAAGCAACCGAGGAAACGGCAATGAATGGCCGGTGGGTCAAGGGACCCGGGGCTAAACTGTTTAACAAAATAAAAGATAAACTCGGTGATTTACCAATTATCGCAGAGGATCTTGGCGTTATCACCGATAGTGTAGTTGCCCTTCGGGACGGTTTTAACTTCCCGGGCATGAAAATCCTGCAATTTGCTTTTTCCGATAATTCAGCGAACAGTTTTTTGCCTCACAACTATACCACAAACCACTGCGTGGTCTATACCGGCACTCACGACAATGATACCACCATTGGCTGGTATAACTCGGCGCCGGAAGTTGAAAAACACCGCTGCCGTGAGTATATGCAAAGCTCAGGAGAGCAAGTTAACTGGGATATGATACGCACGGCTACCATGTCCGTTGCTAAGTATGCGATATTTCCACTTCAGGACTTGATGAATCTGGACGCCGAACATCGCATGAATTTCCCGGGAACAACCGAAAACAACTGGCAGTGGCGTTATACAGATGCAATGCTTGAACAAGTTGATCAGGATAGAATCCGCTATTTGATTGAACTGACGAACCGAAACCCCCGGGTTGAAAACGAAGATGCAAATATGACGGTGATAGACGCCGAAGAGGCAAACTGAGAATTTGTAATAATAATTAATTATATTACAGAGTTTTGGTAGGCAACCGAATGCATACCGGCTTTCTAATCCGAATATGAATTAATACTGTTCAAACTCAGGAAAGCTTTTTTCTGATGAAATGGGGTGCCATAAGAACTTCTCCGGAAGGATATAGGATTCAAATCCGGAAATTTATCAAACCTGTTAATTCTAAACTATGAAAATACTTTACGCTGCCGCCGAGATTTCTCCGTTTGCCCGGATGACGAATACTGCAGATTTGCTCAGGTTTTTACCGGCTTCTTTGCAAGATAAAGGGTTTGAAATCAGGATCTTATTGCCGAAGTACGGCTCCATCAATGATCGGCGGAACAGGTTACACGAAGTTATTCGTCTGGCAGGAATTGAAGTTGAAGTGGCCGGTAATACCGAAAGCATGAGGATCAAAGTTGCCAGTATCCCCAATGCCAAATTGCAGGTTTATTTTCTTGATAATGAAACTTACTTCAAGCGTAAGGGTATGTTTACCGATAGCAAAGGTAAGTTTTATGAAGATAACGACGAGCGGCTAATATTTTATAATAAGGGGATTTTAGAAACCGTTAAAAAGCTCGGTTGGAAACCGGACCTGATCCATTGCCATGACTGGCCGGCGGGTTTTGTGCCGGTTTTCCTCAAGAACTTGTACAAGGACGATGAAAACTTTAAAGGCACTAAAGTAATCTATAACCTTCATAGTCCGTTAAATGAAGGCCTGTTTGACCCATCCATGATTGAGAAAACGGGTTTACCGGGAGATTTTGATGTAAATGCAATCATGACCGATGGTAAGGTCGATTTCAGGAAGGCCGGTTTGAAATATGCCGACCATGTAGTTACCGGGAACGATCTCGGATCTGAACTTGACGATTTGTTCAGTGAAATGAATATAACCCCTGATAAAATTCAGGGTGCACCTCAAGACATATCTTCAAAATTTGCAGACTATTATAAATCCATCGTTGGTGAAACGGAAGAACAAAACTAATCCAAAGTTTCGAAGTATCCACTCATCGCAAACCCCTTCAGCTACATCCGTTTTTAGTAGGTTATTTGTACTGCTGCTTTTAGTTGTATCGCTCACTTCCTGTGATGATGATGGCACCGTAGGTTCCTCATTTACCACCGATGAAAGTGAAGTAACTGCAACAACCGTCAAAATTCCTTCAACCGAAGAAGTTTCAGCTCCTACTTACAGTGCTAACGAAGATTTTGTTTCTGCGGGGTTTTACGATGATATGCTCTTTGGCTCACAACAGGTGACTGCCCTGTTTCAACCCTCTTTAAACCTTGAAAACCTGGATTCTGTCTATAATGACCAGGCAACCGCATACCTTGAGCTTGACGTCGATGAGATTTATGGGGATGTCGACGCAAGTACAGAATTTTCGCTCTATGAGATCACTCGCAGGTGGCGGGGAAACTCCTGGCGACCTGACTCGGTAGCAGAAATGAATACGGTATCGGCGTTAGGAACCGGTTCTTACCCGGGAGATGAAGAGGATAAGCTCATCGTTCCGGTTGATCCGCAATGGGTTGAAGAGTATGCCGAATATTTTAATAATCAAACTGTAGAAGAGTATCGCGAAAACGTCTTCGGCTTTGCTCTGGTTGCAGAAGATGCTGAGAAAATTCTCACATTTAATGTTGATGAGTCCCGATTTGTAGTGAATAACAACACCGGCGACGAAGCTGATGATGGGTATACGGATTTCAGGAACGTTGCTTATAGTCTTAACGCTGACCGCACTACCGATCATGATAGTGAAGAGAGCTCTCTGAACTTCAACACCTTTGAGAATTTTATGAAGCTCGATTTTGAAATATCGGAGGATTTTATTGATGCCGATAACATCGCTCGAGCGGAATTGGTCATATACAAAGACACAGATCTTCTGGATCAAACAATAGAATCCGGTCATAGTCGAAACAGCGTTGATCTGCTCGATTTTTATCTGCTTGATGAACAGGAGCTTGATCTCGCCATTGCCGATGAGCCGAGGTTTCAGTCAAGTTATGATGAGGATGAAGGAGCGTACAGAGTTAATATGACCAATTTTATTCGTGAGCAATTGTTGGCTGATGAAGCAGAAAGCAGAAGATTTTATGTAGTTGCCGGTGGACAATACGGGAAACTGCTCAATACTGCGTTGTTCAATCACAACAGCGATGATTACTCTCCCCGATTATTGATTACAAGTGTAGACCCCGACTAATGTCGCAGCCATTTTTTATGAAGTATACGTTCAAATTAATCATTACCCTCTGTCTGTTTGTTGCTGCACCTTTATATGTAAATGGTCAGGACTTACATCGAAGTGGATCTACTTATTCTTCCTTCGGACTGGGCATGCCCAACGACTACCGCGCGCCACACGCAGCCGGTATGAATGTTATGGGAACGGCCGTCTTTGATGACAGGATCAGCAGCACTGCAAATCCGGCCTTATTAGGTACCAACCGGTTTACCAATATTAATGGTGGATTTAATATCACCGGTTATTCCGCCACCGATGAAGCGGGAACAACGAATTCTACCCACGTTCAGGCCAATCAGCTGCAAATATCACTTCCGCTTTACAGAGATCGACTTGGTCTATCTGCCTCGGTACTGCCCGAGACGAATTACAACTTTAGAATTCACGAAGATGGCACTCTGGAGCCGGAACAAACTCATGCCGGCGAACGCCTGGCTTATGAATCAGAAATTACCGGTACAGGCGGTATAAATCGCCTTGAAGTAGGTGCCGGGTACCGAATTGGTAGACTCTGGTACATTGGTGTTGCTCCAAGTTTTTACTTCGGAACATTAGAACGCCAGAATGATTTTAACATCGACAGCGAAGATTTTGAGCCGATTAATTTCACCAGAAAAACTTCTTATACCGGTTTTGGTGGACGTATAGGCTTGCTTCACATGATTCCGGGTATAGCAAACCCTAATGATGTTCTTGCCATAGGTGCTACGGCGTCAATGCCGGTTACTCTTGATGCGGAACGCCGTGTAGAGACTCAAAGAAATGGAGAAGTTTCTACAATCAGGGATTCAGAATATTACGGTAGCAGAACTATAGAATACCCGTTTGATTTAACCTTTGGTATTAATTACAACCTTAATAATTTAAGAATCTCGTCGGATGTCCTGTACCAAAACTGGGCATCTTATGAACCATTCGATATTAATGATAATGTTAATTACATTGACCGCTTCCGTGTTGGGCTGGGAGCCGAGTTTTCCGGCTACAATCCCAACACTGCCCCTTCGTTTTTTGAAGACTTGATTTACCGGGCGGGTATCAGTTATGATACTGGCAATATGGAAGTAAACAATGAAACCGTTAATACATGGAAGGCAAGTTTGGGAATAGGAATCCCAACCCAACAGCGTACGTCTTCCTTTAATATTAACTTTGACTACGGAATGCGAGGCACGCAAGCCGGTGGTCTGATTGAGGAAGAAATTTTCGAAGTCAGGCTTTCGTTCAACTTGTCAGAGTTAATGTTTTTCAGACCACGATTCAGATAATTCAATATAGGGTTGACAACCAGACGGAACATGAAAAAACTAATATTAATATTAGCACTGTTAGGCTTCATAGGGTGTTCTACTTCTGAACAAGTTACTGACGAAGACAGAGCCGAAGAAGAAACCACTGAGCAAACTGAAGAAGAAGGTGAAGATGATGTTGGTGTGGAAACCAGCGACGACTTTGAACGCCCTTTCAGAGATGTGGAAGCACCTTTTGGCTACCCTTCAAGAACGGTTTACTCTCTGTTTAGAGATGAATACCGCAATGAGGAGTGGGATATCGCGCTTAAGTATAACCGTTATTTAATCAGCGAACACCCCAAGGAAATGGAAGATGTAGATAGTTATCGCGGGGATCGTCAATTCGATCGAATGATTACTATTTACAAAGGCAAAGCCGAGCAACAGGACGATGATGAGACGAAAAAAGCTTATCTGGATTCCGCACTATATATGTTCGACTGGGCTTTTGATATTTTTGATGAAAATGAAATTGATCAGTTCCGCTGGGTAATGAATCGTGGCCGATTCCACCACGAATATTCGGATTACTACGATGATGGCATGGATAAGGCCATGGATGATTACATGCTCATGATGGAAATCGATTTAGAGCGTGCAACCGAAAGTGGTGACGGATATTACGTTCAGATCGTTCTGGACCGGTTGAAAAACGAAGGCAAGACTGATGAAGTAATTGAATGGATTAACAAATCAGAGCCTTATGCCGGAGATGACCTGAAAAATCATTTTTCAGAATTGCGTGATGAATTGTTTTCCGAACCGGAGGATCGCGTTGAATGGCTCAAAACCGTGCTTGAAGATGATCCGGATAACATAGATGTAATGGAAGAAATCTATGAGTTATACGATGAGCTCGGTCAAAGAGACGATAAATGGGATATGGCCCGGCAGATCTACGAGAAAGATCGCAATTATGATAACATCATGCGACTTGCGCGTCTGTATAATGATGACGGACGATATGAAGAAGGCAATGAGTATCTGAGAGAATCATTAGATTACACTGATGACTCAGAGCAGAAAAAAGAGACCTTACTTCGTCTTTCAAGGAACTACCTCAATATGAGGGAATTTGAAGATGCGAGATCCTATGCGAGAGAAGCCATGGATGCCGATCCGGATTGGGGTGAACCCTACATTCAAATTGCCGATATTTACAGTCAAACCGTTTCAAGTTGCACTAGCGGTGAAGACATGGGCCGGCGGGATCGTGCAGTTTACTGGCTTGTTCTCGACTATCTTGATAAAGCAGTAGAAGTAGATTCTGGAGTGGAGCGATCTGTAGAAAACAGATATTCGAACTATGAAGATGTTATGCCGGCATCATCCGATGTGCATTTCGTTGACGAGTGGACACAAGGTGGTTCCTACATGATTGACGAAAACACCGGCGAATGCTACGCATGGATCAACGAAGAAACTACGGTTCGATAATTATACGAACCATCCGTTTTTAATTTTTTACTTTAGTTCAGGAGGAAGTCAATTGTCGATTTCCTCCTGAATTTGTTTCATCAAGAGAAACTTCTTTTCAATAAATATTGGTTGTGGGCCAATCTAATCTATTAGGCACAAGTCTAAGAACATGAGTAATAACAAGAATAAAAATAACAGACGTAAAGGTCAGGGCGGCAAAAAGAAAGGTCGTTCCCGAAAAAAAGGTGGAAGCAAAGAAACGGTGCCTGAGTTTATCGACAATGATAAAGTCAGATCAGCCGGGGGTTTTAGCGGCATTGTCGAATTGAATCCTAAAGGATATGGATTCATCCGTAAGTTTGATCACGAATTTACCAAAAGTCCCAAAGACCCTTTCTTAACACCTGACCAGGTTCGTTTTTTTAATATTAAACCCGGCTTGTTAATTACAGGCGAATTGGAGGAGGATCAAAAAGGGAATCTGAGAGTAGCTACCATTGATGAAATCAACGGTAAACCTTTTGATTTCTGGCTAAAGGCTCCTCGTTTTGAACTTCAGCGGCCTATTATGCCGATCGAGCAGATTAAACTGTCGCAACGGCCGGATGAAACCGAAATGCGTGTAGTTGATCTGATTTCCCCAATCGGAAAAGGGCAGAGAGCATTGATTGTAGCCCCGCCAAGAACCGGTAAAACCGTACTGCTTAAGCAAATTGCAGATTCTATTGATCATTATCACAAAGATATGCACCTGGCAGTGCTCCTCGTTGATGAACGCCCGGAAGAAGTAACGGATTTTATCCGCACTACCCAGGGGAAAGTATTCGCTTCATCGAATGATAGATCAACGGAAAGCCATACTCGTATTTCGGAAATGGCCCTGAGTTACGTAAAGAGGTTGGCTGAAATGGGCGAAGATGCCATCTTGTTGATTGACTCGCTTACAAGAATGGGGCGCGCTTATAATGCAGCTCAAGCTAACAGCGGTAGAACACTATCGGGTGGTTTGGACATCAGAGCACTGGAAATCCCGAAAAAAATATTCGGATCAGCCCGAAAAATTGAAAATGGCGGGTCGCTGACTATTGTGGCGACATGTCTGGTTGAGACCAACTCAAAAATGGATGATTTCATTTTTGAAGAATTCAAAGGAACCGGAAATATGGAGCTGGTACTGGATCGAGAGATAGCCAATGAAAGAATTTATCCGGCTATAAATATTGCCGCTTCCGGAACCCGTAACGAAGACAAGTTCATCGAAGGAACTATGGAAGAAAGGGATATGGTACGAAGGTATTTGTTGAAGAAAAATCCTGTTGAATCCATGTCCAGCCTGCTTCAGGTATTGAAGCGAACCGAAAGTAATGAAGAGTTGCTAAACCAAATAGCTGCCTACGGATAAAAAAGGTTAACGTGAAGATACATGGATGTTGGTTAATTGCTTTATTGATCATCTTCTCTGCGGCTACTGCCGAATCCAATCCGCAAGGTGAAGCATGGGGTGTTTCAATTGGTGCCGGATGGAATACCTATGTCGGGGATCTGAATCCCGATGCAGACGGCAGAAGCTTTAACTACACCATCACGGCATACCGTGATCTTGACCCCAGAACATCAATAGAGCTCAACTTTCATACGGGTGGAATAAGCGGAGAAACGAGACCCGGTTTGATCGATGCAGATCATCTCAATCAGGTTAACTCCTATTTTTCGGCGGATGTAAACTCAATAGATGTGGCTGCCAACTGGAACTATATAAACGGGAACTGGCTGGAAGCCTACGCCGGAATCGGTCTCGGTATCATGGATTATTCGATTCATGATAACCAGGGAAGAAACCTCCGGGAACGACCTCAAACTCGGGTAGAAGGGGAGAACTACGAAACGTTAATCCCTTACGCACCTCTAAAGATTGGCTTTACGTTTTTTGCGTCAAGCCAGGTTAACCTGGTCTATGAGCGATCATGGAATTATACAAACTCCGATTACTTGGATAACATCGGATTGTTGGGAGATTTAGGCAGTGACTGGATTCTCAGGAGGAAGATAGCGATCCGTTATCACTGGTAGTCTCAGTAAATCTTATATGATGATTATCCAGCGGAGATGGCGAGAGTAAAAAATCAATCAAATTAGATCAGACGCAATTCCAACCCCTAAACGCAGGATTTAATACTGAGGAATTTCAGGATCAATTTCCTGAGACCATGCCAGTATACCACCACTGAGGTTTTTGACGTCAGCAAAGCCTTCCTGCATCAATAGTTTACAAGCCTCGGCACTTCGGGCGCCACTTCGGCAATAGACGATTACCTCGTTATTTTTGTGGTTATCCAACTCTGAAATTCGATCAGGCAATTCTCCGAGCGGTATTAACTCCCCTGCTATATTGGCAAAATCACGTTCAAATGTTTCCCTTACATCAAGCAGAAAAGGTGGATTAGTGCTATTTAGCTTTTTGTGTGCTTCATGGACATCAATTTCCGAAACCTTCATGTACCTTATTGGATTTAGGTGTTTGGTTTAACTTCACTATAAGAATACCGGTCTAACCGGAATTGTTCGCCAAGATAAAGTTTTTTGGCTTCTTCATCTTCAGCAAGAAAATCAGCACTGCCTTCTTTTAAAATTCGACCTTCGAAAAGCAGATAGGCACGATCGGTAATAGCCAAAGTTTCGTGCACATTATGATCGGTAATTAAAATCCCGATATTTTTTTTCTTCAGAGATTTGATGATTTCCTGGATATCTTCAACAGCAATAGGGTCGACACCAGCAAATGGTTCATCAAGCAATATAAATTTGGGATCAGTAACCATAGCGCGGGCTATCTCGGTACGCCGCCGTTCACCACCAGAAAGATTATATCCCTTGCTGTTTACGACCTTGTGCAACCCGAATTCTTCAATAAGCTGATCAGAACGTTCGCGACGTTTTTTGGCCGGAACCGCAAAAAACTCAAGAATAGATTCCAGATTTTCACGGACGGTAAGATTTCGAAATACGCTGGCCTCTTGAGCAAGGTAACCGATACCCATCCGAGCCCGCTGATACATTGCCTTACTGGTGATATCCTTGTCATCGATATAAATGCGGCCTGAGTTGGGCTTTATCAGACCCACAACCATGTAAAAGGTAGTTGTTTTACCGGCTCCATTCGGACCAAGCAATCCGACAATTTCTGATTGATTTACCGAAGCGCTTACTTGATTAACTACGGTCGACTTGCGGTAGCGTTTAACAAGGTCCTGGCAATGAAGTTTAGAAATATGTTGTTCTGAGTTATCCATCCATGGAATAACGGTTTATAGCCGTAATTGTGTGCTCTAATAGGGAAATTCCATTATCGATGTCATCACCATTGCACATTTCTACGGAGCTGTGAACATACCGGGTGGGCGTAGAAATGCATGTAACATGGGAGGCAAGCCCTGCAAGATACTGCATCCCTGATGTATCCGTACCTCCGGCCGTAAGAACTTCCCGCTGATAAGCGACATCATTCTCTTTTGCGACGTCTTCCATAAAAGTTACTAAGGGTTCGGTGGCTATGACACTTCGGTCCATAATTTTAATAGCCGTACCCTGACCAAGTAAGGTGATTTTTCGCGCCTCTTCAACACCGGGAGTGTCTGCTGCCAGAGTGATATCCAGAGCAATACCGATATCGGGTTGAATGCGCTGTGCTGCAACACGTGCACCGCGAATGCCAACTTCCTCTTGCACTGAGAAAACGGCGTGAAACGTACAGGGAAGTGCTTCAACTTTGGCCAATCGTTCTACGGCTTCAGCAAGCATATAAACGGAAACCCGGTTATCCAGGGCTTTTGAAGTTATGTTATTCCCGATTTTCCGGCAGGGTCGATCTTGTGTGATTAATGTTCCATTCGGGATTAATCGCTGTACCTCATCAGCCGGTAAACCGCAATCGATATAGAGGTTTTCGATTTTCGGAGCTTTAGATTTTTCCTCATCTGTGAGTATATGCGCCGGCATTCCACCAATGACTCCGGGTATCGAGCCTTCTTTAGTATGAAGGTTGACACACTGGGTATATAGGGTACGCGGATCAAATCCTCCGAGCGTACTGAATTTTACAAAACCCTCCTTATCAACATGGGTGGAAATCAAGCTGATTTCATCAACATGAGCAGCACTCATAACGACGGGATCACCATTGCCTAAAGTAACCGTAAGGTTTCCCATGCGGTCCGTTTCAGAGGAGATACCTTTTTTATCAAAATGATGTTTTAGAAATGAGGTTAGCTGTTTTTCGTAGCCGGGAGCGGCGGGGATTTGAGTTATTTTTTCAAGGAGTTCGAAATTCATTCGTTATACAGTCTCTAATTGGTCGATAAGTGATTGAAATAATAGCTTCCCGTCGTCAGAACCGAGATTACTATCCACAGCTCGTTCGGGGTGTGGCATCATGCCAAGTACATTGCCTTTTGTATTACATATACCTGCTACGTTTTCCACGGAACCGTTTGGATTGGCTTCAGGGGTTACCTCACCGTTTTGATCACAATATTGAAAGACAATTCGGTTTTCATCCTGCAGCTGTTTTAAGGTATCAGTCGATGCAAAATAGTTTCCTTCTCCATGAGCAACCGGAATATGTAGAATATTCTGATGATCGATTTTTCCGGTGAAGAGTGTGTTCTGATTTTTACAACGAATGCGCGACATTTTGCAAGTGAAGCGCAGATGTTCATTGTGCATCATGGTACCGGGGAGTAATCCGGCTTCCAATAAAATTTGAAAACCGTTACAAATGCCTAAAACAGGGCCGCCCTGCTCGGCAAATTTTTCTACGGCACCCATTACCGGGGAAAATCGGGCTATGGCTCCGGAGCGCAAATAATCACCATAAGAAAATCCTCCCGGGATAATCACGGCATCAATCTGACCTAGGTCTGTTTCTTTGTGCCAAATAAACCGGGTTTCCAGACCCATTTCATGTTTTAATGCATAATAAGCGTCGTGGTCGCAGTTCGCACCCGGAAAGACGAGCACACCAATATTTAAAGCCATGATTGCGGTTTTAAGCAGTTTTTAGTTCTGAGACAGAAATATCAAAATCTTCCATTACTTCATTAGCGAGAAGCTTTTCACAGGCCTGTTTTGCTTTATCTTCAGCTTCCTGTATGGAGGAGGCATTTACCGTGAGGTCAATCAATTTGCCAATTCGGACTTGGTCAAATTCATCAAAGCCAAGGTTGTGTAATGCGTGCTGGGAGGCTTTCCCTTTGGGATCAAGAATGGAAGGTCGTAGGCGAATTTTAACTTCGGCGTGGTACTTAGCCATGGGTTCGTTGGTTTTTAATAGCTGATGCCATTAACGTTTCAATTTGCGAGAGAATATCGTCGATTGGAAGAGAGGAATCAATCCAATGCGCATCTTTCCAGCGACGGAACCAGGTGATTTGCCGTTTAGCATACCTGCGCGTGTTGGTTTTGATTTTTTCGGTCATATCCTCAAAACTTAACTGCCCGTGAATATAAGCAATTACCTCGCGATACCCGACCGTTTGTAAAGATTGAAGCTCTGGTTTGTATCCCATTTCGAGTATGGAATTAACTTCATCTATGAGACCGGCTTTAATCATGGTATCAACGCGAGCGTTTATTTTTTGATACAAAGTCTCTCTGTCCGGACACAGAACAATAGTTAAATCTTTAAGAGAGCGTTGGTTTTGTTGCTGATGAAAAGAGCTGAAAGGTTCCCCGGTCTGCATCCAAACATCCAGAGCACGAATAATGCGTTGCGGGTTCATTCCATCCATTTTGTGAGTGTACTCAGGATCAACTTCTTTTAGTTGATCATATAAAACCTTAATGCCCTCGGTATCAGCTTGTGATTCAAGTTGTTTGATGTTTTGAGTGTTAGCCTGCGGCACCGGATCAAGCGGATACATGATACTTTGCAGATGTAAGGTGCTTCCACCGGCGTATAAGGTGAGGTCCGATTTGGATGAAATCTCAGTTTCCCATTTTTCACAGCGTTTGGCAAAATCCGCAGCTGTATCCGGTTGATCGGGCGTGAAGATGGAAATATTGTAATGCGGGATTTGCCCTAAGGTTTGCTCAGAAACTTTCCCTGTACCGATATCAAGGTATTTGTAACACTGACGGGCATCGGCGGAGATTATGGGGCAGTCGTGACGTTCGGCTAAATGAAGAGCTATTTCACTTTTACCCGCACTTGTTGGTCCGGCAATAACGAGCGAAAAATTTTCAGACCGCGAATTCACACGGAGTTCAGCGTTTAATGACGAATTTTATTGAAAAGGTAAAACGAAGGGAGCAAGCCATTAATATTAATGACGCCCCTTTAAGTTTTGGGGTTCTTCCGGAGCAGGATCATCAGTCATGTCACGAAATTCAACATGTTCGCCCCAATCGATTCTGCGGCTTTGGCTTTGAGTGTGTGTGGGTATGTCGGTGTCGATGTAATGAAAGTAAGCGGCTCTGTCTGCTCCGTTTTCTTCGTCGTTTTCATCATCGTTACCAGGACCTTCGTGTCGAGCCATGAAATATAGTAAATTGGTGTGCTCTTCATTGTCTTCGCCATCCAACCAGGCCGGTTTTCGGATATCGACTACATCATCTCCGCCGCTAATAGAATATACTTCGACATCATCATCACCGGTTTCATCCCAATCCCAAATAATGACAGACGGATCTTCACCCTCAATTGCCTGAATGATAGCTACCTTATCGCCATCGGGGCTAAACTCAACATACCAGGAACGAGCATCCGCGTTTACATCGCCCCAGCTAAAATCGGGGTTGTTGAGTTGCATCCGGTTATCATTAAATGGAAGCTCCGCAACCACATTCATGGGTTGGTTGCTTGAGCTGCCAAGTTCAAGAATATAGGTTGATTTATGCCTGCTGTTGTGATCAGAAACAACAATCAGAGAGTCTCTGGAAGGATGAGTATCAATGGAAAAAGACTCCTGGCCGGGTAGTCGGTTATATGCCTGTGAACCACCAGCTTCTCGAGGGTCATAGGCGGTAGTACCGTCAAAACGGAAAAAATAAGGTGAAAGACCGGTACTCAAGCGAACAGGTGTCCAGAGGATGTAAAACTCAGAATTGGCCGTTCCGAATACGCGTGTATTGGAAAAGTTAGAGACCCAGTGGTTATCAGGGTGCCGGCTTGCATAACCGCCGGCCAAAGTGCTGGCTAAAATTTCTGGGTCATTCTGACTTGATTCTTCGGAGTCATACATCATCATGTGAGAAACCTGATGATTCGGTGGCAAGCCAGGACGTGGAACTCCGGAGTCAGAATCATAGACATCCGTCCAGTAGGCAAGATAATATCGATCATCAATAAAACTTACTGTCCGTCCGGCACTCCAGTAATTGTATTCACGCAATTCCTGTGTACGCTGATTTAGTTCGGAGAAGAACTCCATCTGGCGAATAGATTTAAACCGGTTTATAAACGCAAATTGCTTTTCGTACTCGGTTTGGTGGGTTGGGTCTAAGCGGTTTTCCCGTTGCAATACCGCAACAACTCTGGGGTCTTCACCTTCCCGAAAAGATGACCAATCGTACGCGCCGTCATATTCTGTTGTAACAAGACCAAAATTACGCTGAGATAAGCCAATATTTGAATGTCGTTTTACCGTATAAGTGGTATCTCCGCCGTCTTCTTCGGTGATATCAACGTGCATTACCCTAAGCTCACCCCCGTCAGTAGCGTACAGGAATGACGGAGTTATAGGATCCATTTCTACAGTAGGATCCATAGATGGTTGCCTGCAACCAAAAAAGAGTAACATGCCGGCAAGTAACACCGGTAGTATGTGTTTATGTGCGATCAAATCCAGAAAATAAAACTTGATTGATACAGCTATAATTATCGATCTATAAACCCGCTATCTAAAGAAACTTTTAACGAAATACGATGTGTAAATCCAAGATCTGAAGCAATGCCTGCAAAACTACTGAAGCCGTAATCCAAAAAGATAGATCCTACTTTAAGACCCGCCCCAATAGTGGGGGAAACAAAATAGTTACCATCAGGATCAGTGTGAAAATCGGTTAATCCGCCTCTGAGAAACACCAGATCCTGATAACCAAGTTCGAGCCCCAAATGGGGTTCAATGCTCATGTTACCAACGTTGAAAAAGTAGGTTTGTCGCCCCTCGAATCTGAGATCCGTATCAAGAGCGGCGGCAAGTTCAAAGTCAGAGAATGAAAAAATTCTGCCGAACCCGAATTTAACGGTGGGGCGAATGCGCTCATTTTGTCCTTCCGGAATTTCATCATCAAAAACATCGGCAAGTTGTTGCAGGTTTTCGGCATTTACGGACCAGAATTTCATCATCGTAGTGATGTCCATCAGGTTGATGCCGAAAAAATATTCCGGGCCTTGATACTGAATTCCAAGATCCAGGCTGTATCCCCACGCATCAGCGAAGGGGCCGAGTCGGGAGTTTAAAATTTTTGCGGAAGTACCCCAACTAATATATTCGTTTAGGGCCGATGCATAGGTAATGAAGAGCGCCATATCGGCGGCGCTGAACTCAGTGAAATGCTCGGCGGGTTGGGAGTACGGTCGGTTATGCTCCGGGTCCCACGCGTCCAAAGTATTTTTGATGCCGTCAATTCCCTGCCTGAAAAAGCTTACGCCAACTACACCATCAGAATTCGGGACGGGTAAACCGATTGCACCGTAATCATAATTCACGATTCCGGCAAACCGCTGTGAATGCATGTAAGCAAGTTCAAGGTTTTCCATGCGTGCAAGGCCGGCAGGATTCCAGTATCCCGAGGTAATATCCTGTACGAAAGAGGTCTGAGCACCACCCATTCCGAGGGCACGCGCGCCACCCCCGACAGAAAGGAAGTCACCGCCATAAGTGACTGATTCAAAATCCTGAGCCGAAGCCGGTGTAATCAACCAAGCCGTGAAAAGCGGTATAAATAAGATGTGCAGAAATCTCTTCATCAAAAAAAGGTGCCCTGAAACAGGATGAATTATAATGCTGGTTAGCGACTCAAATTTACAGAAAAATTAGTATAATCCCCGCATAAACCTCAAAGATATAAAAGATGTGATTTATATCAATTGAGATTAGCGCTAAAATCATATATTCCGTGATATCTGCGTATAATTTTCAGCCCCTCAACAGATTAAAGAATCAATTAGTTCTGTTGTTCCAGGCTGAGACAGTGTCGCGAATGGTCTTTGAATAACAAATACCAATTATGGACTTTGGTACATACGCAGTTGCAGCACGATTGCGTATCTGTTATTATAGTGTACCTTTGTCAAACTGTGTTACAGAAAATTTTTTAAAACATACCCACCGATATGAAATTCAGTATTCCCAGTTCCGAATTAATGCGCGGTCTTCAGGCAGTGATCGGAGCCGTGCCGAATAAGGCCACATTGCCGATTTTGGAAACGGTTTTATTTAAAAGTGAAGATGGTAAACTCAGTTTGTGTGCTACCGACCTGGAAGTTAGTATCCTGGAGTATGTGGAAGCCGATGTGCAGGATGGCGGTGCCGTTGCTATCCCGGCGCGCAGGTTGCTGGAGACGCTTCGTCAGCTTCCGGATATTCCGGTGCAGTTTGATATTGATGATAACCAACAAATAAAATTTAAAACCGATCAGGGTACCTATAAGCTTGCCGGTGAAGACGCCGAGGAGTTCCCTGAGATCCCGGAACTGGAGACGGGAGTCAGCATAAAAGCTAAAACAGAGGCTTTGCAGGATGTCATCAAGAAAACCAGTTTTGCGGTTTCCAGTGATGACCTGCGACCTGCTATGATGGGCGTGTTTTTCCAGATCGGTTCGGAAGAAAGCCGGGTGGTAGCAACCGACGGTCACCGGTTGGTACGTTTGGTTCGCAAGGATCTGGTCGGCTCGGAAGAAACCGATTTTATCACCCCGGAAAAAGCACTTAGTCTGGTGAACAAAGCACTTGATGATGAAGATGCTGAAATTACGGTGGGAAGTGATCATGCCCGGTTTGAAAGTGGCAAAACCGTCATCGTAACCCGGTTGATCAATGAGCAGTACCCGAATTATGACTCGGTGATCCCCAAGGAGAATGACAAAGAGTTGAAGATCAATCGTGAGCAAATGCTGGCAACCGTGAAGAGGGTATCGGTATTTGCAAGCTCCTCTACCCGGCAGATGCGCCTTTCTATGCAGCCGAACAAAGTTAGAATCTCTGCTGAGGATATTGACATGAGCAGTGAAGCCGAGGAGGAAATCTCATGTGAATACGACGATGAGGAGATGGAAATCGGCTTTAATGCCAAATATCTGGCCGATGTGCTCGGAAACATTGAAGATCCCGAAGTGGTATTTGAGTTCTCAACACCTAACCGCGCCGGTATTGTACGGCCGTCCGTTCAGGATGACGATGAAGATATGCTGATGCTCGTGATGCCTGTTATGCTCAATACCTATGCATGATGAGTTCCAGCCAGCCCATCGTTACACTTACTACGGATTTCGGCTATAGCGACCATTACGTCAGCACGATGAAAGCGGTAATGCTGTCGATCAATCCGCAGGTGCAACTTGTGGATGTGAGCCACAGTATCGCCGCCGGGGACATTATATCCGGATCGTGGGTTTTGAGTAACGCAGCATTTTATTTTCCACCCGGGACGGTACACCTGGCTGTGGTTGATCCCGGGGTTGGATCAACCAGAAAAGGCATCATAGCTCAGGTTAACGATCAAATATTTGTGGGCCCCGACAACGGATTATTTTCCCTCCCGTTTGCCAAGAGGGATGTAAAAGGCTATTTCATTGAAAATCCGGATTATACCCGCGAGCATATCTCCAATACATTCCATGGGCGGGATATTTTTGCGCCGGTCGCAGCTTACGCAAGTAAGGGCATCCGGCCGGAACAATTCGGCCCTCAGGCCGGAAAACTGGAAACCTATAAGCTCCCCATGCCTATCGTTGATCAGGAGGGAATCGAAGGCACCATTATTCACATCGATGCCTACGGCAACCTGATCACCAATATCACAAAAAACGATTTAACAGGCATTTCCGGCAGACAGGTAAAAATCTTTGTGGGGAACACCATCATGGATAAAGTGGTGAATACCTTTTCGGATGTTGAGGAGGGAGATCCCGCAGCGTTAATCGGAAGTTCGGATATGCTTGAAATTGCGGTAAATCAACAGAGTGCAGAAGAGGTCCTGAGCGCACGAAAAGGGGATCCGGTTTCTATCGTTTTTAAAAAATAGGAAATTGCATAACCCCGAGGGGTGTTCTTTCGTAAGAACGGGTTCATAGTTGGATATCCCTTAATCAAAAGAACATGGCCGTTTTACGTTGTCCGGCAGATCGCAAAAATTCGATAAAGGTAGACCCTGCGGTTTCTGATCTCAGCAAATCCTTTAATGGAGTTATTACCTGCAAAAACGGGCATGAATTTGTCATAGAAGAGAACATCATTGACTTATTACCGGGTCAGATGTTTCCCGGGGGCTCCATCGCCAATTTCAGTAATCATTTTTCGCTGACGGCGCTTTCCTACGAAGAGCAATGGCGTAAACGCTCCATTGGCTGGCTATCAGGTCAGGATTTTACGCTGCAGGATGAAGCCGACTTGTTGCTGAACTGGATCGGGGATTATTCAAAAAAAGTCGTCATCGATATCGGAGCTTCCACCGGTTTTTATAGCCGTACGGTTGCAAGTACTCATCCGGATTCCGAAATCTACGCCATCGACTTTTCCCGGCCTATGTTGAAAGAGACGGTCAAAAAAGCTGCCGCGGAGAAGCGACGTTTGTTTGCCCTCCGGGCGGATGTCACCAGGCTCCCGTTTTTTGATGACAGTGCAGACCTGGCACTTTGTGGCGGAACCTATAATGAACTCTACGATCCCGAAACCTCAATGAAGCAAATATTCCGGGTGCTGAATCCCGGCGGGGTTTGTTTTATCATGTATCTGACCAAAGCACAAAGCTACGCCGGCAGAATGTTTCAATTAGGGCTGCGAACCGGAGGCGTTTCCTTCCCCAAAAGAAGTAAAGTTGAAAACCAGTTTACCAAATGCGGATTTGATATTCTCAAAACCCGAACCGTAGGCATTGTTACGTTTCAGCTATTGCAAAAAACCGCATGATTGTAGCCGGTCTACGAATATCTTCGATCAACACAGCTCTTCAACTTCAACCAGTCTATACATTTACATTCTCTCGGGTGCTGTGATGCCGAGGATCGTTAATCCGTTTTTCATCACCAGTGAAACGGTATCCAGAAGTGCCATTCTTGAGGCGGCCAGGGCGGGCTCCTCACCCATAATGCGGCAGTCGTGATAAAATTTGTGAAAAGCTGCCGCTACCTCATTAAGATAATTGATCAACCGGTGGGGTTCTCGATGGTCGGCAGCAGATGCAACGACATCGGGAAAATCCAGCAGGGTTTTGATTAAATTGAGTTCCGATTCATGGGTTAGCAGACTGAAATCGGGTTCGGGGTAGTTGCCGGACTCATCAAATTTACGTTTGATGCTGTGGATGCGTGCGTGGGCATATTGCAGGTAAAATACCGGGTTCTTTTCACCTGCTTCCTTGGCTTCGGCAATGTCAAACTCAAGGTGGGTGTTGGGCGAACGCATCAGAAAAAAGAATCGGGTAACATCTTCGCCGACCTCATCCATAAGTTCGTCGAGGGTGACGAAGTTGGCTTTCCGGGTGCTCATTTTAAAGGGTTTGCCATCCTTCATCAGCGTAACAAACTGATAGACCAACACTTCAATTTTGGAATCGTCGTAGCCCAGTGCTTTTAGCCCCGACTTGACATCCGGAAACGTGTCGATATGATCAGCGCCTAAAACATCGATACACAAATCATAATTGCGGCTAAGTTTATCCTGATGATAGGCAATGTCGGGCAGGCGATAGGTGGGCTCGCCACTGCTTTTAACCAAAACGGTATCTTTTTCTTTGTTGAACTCGGTGGTTTTAAACCAAACCGCCCCGTCCTGATCGTAGGCGAGTCCTTTCTCCCGGAGTTGTTCAACGACATTATCTACCGCACCATTTTCGTAAACACTGTACTCGTTGAAAAAGTGATCCATCCGGATATTCATTCGGTCCAGTGTTTCCTGAATATCTTTGAAGATGGCGTTTTCAGCGGCTTCTTTGAAAACCGTGACATCATCCTGATCCTTAAGGCTATCACCGTGCTCTCGGTGCAGCTTTTTGGCAATATCCACAATGTACTGACCTTCGTAGCCTCCTTCCGGCCATTCGGGTTGTGCTCCGGCTAATTGCAGGTATCGAGCGCGTACACTTTCGCCGAGCACTCGCATCTGCCGCCCCGCATTATTGAAATAATATTCGCGGTCAACATCAGCGCCGGACCATTCAAACAGGCGAGCGACGGTATCGCCGAGAACGGCATTTCTTCCGTGGCCAACCGTCAGCGGACCTGTCGGGTTGGCGCTGACAAACTCGACCTGAATTTTTTGAGATTCGTACCGGGGGTTTTTGCCGTAAGCCGAACCGGTTGAGCGGATTTCATTCAACTGATGATGCAACAAGCCGGGTGCTACTCTGAAATTGATAAAACCGGGTCCCGCGATCTCCACTGCGGAAATAAATTCCGGATCGTAATCCATAGCCTCAACAAGTTGTTGGGCAATCGCGCGGGGATTGTTTTTAAGCGTTTTCGCCAAAAGCATGGCAATATTGGTGGCGGCATCACCATGCTCCGGAGAGCGGGGTTTTTCGATAATGATATCCGGCAGATTGGTTTCATCGGTGATTTTTCCGATGGCCTGATCGATGATCGTAGTCAGATAAGTTTTCATTCCGGCGATTTTTTTGGCGCAAATATACGATTTTCACAGATTCAATTAGCTGCAGAATTTGACACTTTTCTGCACCTGATGACAGCAAATGCACGAGTTGTTACCGGGTGATACGGATTAGCTTCAGCTTTATGCGCTAAGGAATCAATAAAACCGGAAAAGCGTGTTTATGGCTGGCTGGAACAATTAATCAGATCAGGCTATGTACCCCAAAGAGCGCAAACTCGTGTAGTCGAAACCGCCGATGATGATATGGTCTTCCAGAGGTATGCCCAGGATTTTGCCGGATTCCAGAATACGAGTGGTTAGTTTAATATCCGACTCAGAAGGGCGAACATTGCCGGATGGATGGTTATGAAGGACCACAATGCTATTGGCATCATTCATGATTGCGTTCCGCATAACTTCAGGAGTATCGACAACCGTAGAAGTTTGCCCGCCTATGCTGATCGTTTTGTAACCGATCATAATTTTTGCAGCGTTGAGATAGACTTGAATGAAATGCTCTTTTCGCAAATCACGCAGCTTTGGGCCGAAATAGCCGACGACGTCTTCCGGAGTTCGCATCTCAATACGGGATTCTGAACTTTCCGTCTGTAGCCGCCGGGCCAGTTCAAAGACGGCCGACAGGGTAATAGCCTTTACCTTTCCGATACCCCTGATGGCTCTGAGCTCTTGCCACTCGCGACCGGCCATTCGATGAATAGATCCGAAATTTTTAAGAAGAGCACGTGAAGTTTCCAAAACATTCATCTTATTCGTGCCGGTTCTCAAAAGAATGGCCAGTAACTCAGAATTTGATAAACTCGCGGCTCCGAAACGCTGGAGTTTCTCGCGAGGCTGATCATCCAATTGAAGGTCTTTGACGACGGTTTGTCCCTCTTGCGGGTACTCCTGTTGCTCCATGATATATCAGGCTTTAGTCGGTTACTCAAATCATGCAAATAAGAGTAGCAACAAACCAAAGCCTTACATGGAAATTTTCTAAGCCGCGGGATGAACCAACTTTAAACCTGAACTATTCTCCGCCTCCCATCAACGGCTCGTTGATGGCCCGGATACTGGCATTCGGCAGCCCATCAGGATAATTGGATTTTATTCGGTTCAGTGAATTGATCACCATCTCGAGGTGCCGCTCTTTGGAGTTTTGGTAAAACGACTGTGCTGCACCGCTGAGTTTGGGTTTGCCGTGCAGAGGCTTGTCGCTAACGCACAGCAATGTGGCATGAGGGATTCTATACCGAAAGCCGTTGGCTGCAATCGTGGCCGATTCCATATCGATTGCGATACTCCTACTTACGTGAATCTCACTTACGGTTCGCTTTTTGGTAAACTCCCAGTTCCGGTTGGATGTCGTATAAACGGTGCCGATCCGATAGCTCATGTTTTCTTCTTTCAGAGCATCCTCGAGGTGGAGGTTCATCAGATGCGTGGGCGTAATGGGAACATTGAGAGGGAGCAGGTCATCCAGCACACGGTCGTCGCGCATATAATCGGATGCAAGCACGAAGTCGCCGATCTCCTGGTGGTTTCGAAGACCTCCGCAGTGCCCGACCATAACCATGGCATCCGGACGAAGCACAGCTACGTGGTCGGTGCAGGTTTTGGCATTAGATGGGCCCACACCAACATTAATGAGCGTAAAGCCCATGTTGTTTTCTTGCTTGTAGTGGTAGGCCGGCATCTGCACCGGATGGCTTGGGGTTACGCAATCAGGGAAGCGATCCTTGAACACCTGCATGTGCATATCGTAATTCGTAAAAAGGATATAGCGCTGAAAATCTTCTGCTGAAGTTCCGGTGTAGTGTTCAAGACGATCGATGGAAAGGTCAATACGTTCGGCGCGGAAAAGAAACATCTTTTTCTGCGTGAAATCCCACTCGTCTTCATCCAGGCTTTCAAGCAACTGCGGATCATTCAGTGAGATGGCTGGCCTGGAAGGAGAAATGGTTACATCAGCCCCATCCTCAAGAAGTTTCTTGAATTCTCGAATAAGATACCAGCGGATGGCATCTGGGCGGGCAAATTCGCCTTCAATTTTCGGGTTATGTTCAGACCAGCTTCGTGTGACTGTTATTTTAGGGTAGTAACCGCCACTGAAAATCTCATTCATTTTGTCACATGCAGTCAAAGCTTGTTGATGATTATGGTTTTGGTCTTTGCTGCTTTGTAAATGTAATGTAGATTGTGATTTCGTAGTCATAAAAAAAGTCGGTTATGTCTGATAAAAAAATAAAGCCCTGGAAGATTCTTTCCCGAACACCGGATTATCAATGTCCTGTTTGGAACGTATCGCGTAATGAAGTTATCTCTTCAGACGGTCAGAAAAAAGGAAGCTTTTTTGTCACAGAAACAAGGCCTTGGATTAATATAATTGCCCGCGATGAAAGCGGACGGATTATTTTAGTTGAGCAGTATCGTCACGGGACCGAGCAAGTTACTCTGGAAATTCCCGGTGGTGTGGTGGATGAAAGCGACTCGTCATCACTGGAGTCAGCAAAAAGAGAATTGCGGGAGGAAACGGGGTATGAAAGTAATCATTGGACATTTTTGGGAAAAATTTCAGCAAATCCGGCTATTATGAATAATTGGTGTGATGTGTACCTGGCGGAAAACTGCCGGCATTTAAATCATCAGGATCCTGATCCGCATGAAGAAATTCAGGTTCATCTGGTCAGCCGGGATCAGTTTTTGGATTATGTTAAAAACGGGAGGATTCATCATGCCCTTGCTGTGGCAGCCGTAGCCAAATGGTTGATATACGAGTAAAAATAAGGTGACTATTTAAAAGTTAATTAGAGAACAAAAAGGCTAAAATTGAATGGCTATAAGGTTTCACAACTGAAATCATAGAAAGCAGCTGCATCATGGGGAAAATTAATAACATAAAAGAAGGGCATCTCGAAGAATTGGCGGATAGCTTTAAAGTTTTTTCCGATCCGCTTCGACTAAAAATAATCCGCACTTTGAACGGAAGCGAAAAATGTGTGAATGAATTGGTTGAAGAAACCGGCGCCCGGCAATCGAATATATCTAAACACCTTGGTGTTCTTACAGATCATGGGATGGTTGAAAGAAGGCGTATGGGGTTGTATGTCTACTATAGAATCAGTGATAATTATCTGATTGAAGCTCTCAGGTATGCTTTTAAACGTAGCAAAGTTAGCTCGGGTTGAGAACGTTTCTGTCTCAAAAGCGATTGGTATGATTATTATTCCTGAAATAATCGGGAACTTGAAATGTAAGAATGCGTACATTTCTTACATTCGTTAATGGCATTAGTAATTTTGAACAAAAAATTCAGACAAAAGTATGGTAGATACCGGAGAGAAAATCGATATCAACTTTCCCCTCAAAGTCGTAAAGAACGGTCAGGAAGAAGAGGTTACCTTCTCGGAGCTTTTAGATCGCCCCACCGTTGTATCGGTTTACATGAAAAACAATACCAGCGGATGCGACCTGCAAAACCAAAGTCTGGCCGAATACTATCCGGAATTCGATAAAAAAGGGTACAATGTGGTAGCGATTAGCAAGGATGGTTGCCGGTCTCATATAAACTATGCGGAAAAGCTGAATATTTCATACTGGCTGGCCTCAGACCCCGATTATAAGTTCGCCAAAGCAACTGACTCCATTGTTGAAAAGAAGATGTATGGAAAAACATTTAATGCCCCTTCTCGTTCGGCTTATGTTATTGACACCGATGGTACCGTTCTGGGAGTTATTCCGAAAGTCAATACCAAAGCTCATGCGGATGAATTATTAGAGCTGATTAACTCCCTGAAATAGATTTTTAGAATAAATATTTAGTGTTTCATGAAAGCGCTCGTTATTGTAGAGTCTCCGACCAAAGCGCGGACGATCAAAAAGTTTTTACCAAAGGGATACGAAGTTGATTCCTGTAACGGCCATATTCGGGATTTGCCGGCTTCTGCCAAAGAAGTGCCGGCTAAGTATAAAAAGACCAAGGCCGGTCAGCTCGGGATTGATGTGGAAAACGATTATAAACCCCTGTATGTAACTCCGGCCAAAAAGAAAAAGACGGTTAAGCAACTCAAAG
>SLJN01000180.1 GCA_007135115.1 Balneolales bacterium | reverse complement strand
TGGGTTATCGATATCGGTCCGGAAGGCGGCTACGGCGGTGGGAAAGTCGTCGCTGCCGGTACACCGGAAGAGATTGTCCGGGTGGAAGAAAGTTATACGGGGCGGTATTTGAAGGGGTTGTTGGAGTCGTAGAGTTTTTTTCAAAAAGTATTTCAAATGCTGACAGGTCCTGCGGACGCTGTCAGATTTGGCTCCTCAAAAACCCGTCAGCATCCGAAGGATCTGACGGTGTTTATCCTTCCCAGGGATTTTCAACCCTAACTCCCGCCGGCTTCATATCATCAACATTTCTTGTTACCACAATGAGGTCATGAACCAAAGCCGTACTGGCAATTAACGCATCAACCGCAGGCATGGGAGTGCCCGCTTTTTCGCAGTTTGCTAAAACTCTTCCCCACTTGACGATTTCCGGCATGGTAAGGTCAATGATCCTGTAGTTGAAACGCTCTTTCAGATCGTGATTAACCCAATGATGGAGCTGCGATTTTTTTCCGGAATCCGGCAGTTTTTCAATGCCTTTTGTGATTTCTCCAATGGTTATCACACTCAAATACATTTCTGATTCATCATGGCCGGAGAACCAGGAAAGAACGTTTGGGTCAGGGTTGGGCCGGGTTACTTCCGATATGCAACATGTATCGATCAGGTAACTCATAGAGCCACATCCCGGGAGGGTGTTTTATCACGTTCAACATCTAACTCCACAGAGGCAAGTGGAGAATGTCGGAAAAAATCCACCAGAGAGTTTTCGGGTCCTTCCAGTTTTTTATAGTCTTTCATGGAGAGCACGACCACCTCCTCTTTGCCGTGCTTACTCACAAATTGAGGTCCTTCCGTTGCGGCCCGGCGCACGATTTCGCTGAACTTGTTTTTGGCATCTTGTAGCTGCCACTTTTTTGTTTTCATAGGATCAAAATTAATCTGGACAGTCTGGATTGATTTTAGTGTATAACTGAAAACCAGTTGAGATATTTTAATTATTGGTGAAAAGTCTCACCCAAACGTAAATTACCGGGCTTTAAACTTGTGAGACATTATTATCCTGAACAATCCGTGCCAACCCGCGCAAATCCCCCGACCTCCTTTGTCGGTACGGGACACGGCGCGGTTAAATTATAAACCATGACCTGGCTCCTCTTCGCCTTTCTTACCGCTTTTTTTGAGTCTCTGAAGGATCTGTTCAGCAAGCTCGGGCTGCGCAAGATGAATGAATACATCATCGCCTGGAGTTTTCTGGTTTTTGCGCTTCCAATACTTTTGCCGCTATTGCTTATCACCGGGATACCGGAGCTATCCAGCAGGTTCTTCATGGCGCTGATGATTGGCGGGGGGATCAACACGGTGGTGGCCATCCTTTATATGAAGGCGATTAAACTATCGGATCTATCGATAACGGTGCCGATGGTCACCTTTACCCCGCTTTTTTTGCTGATCACATCCCCGTTGATTCTCGGGGAATTTCCGGGTGCGTTAGGCTTGGCGGGTGTTTGTCTGATTGTTTTCGGAGCCTATGTCCTCAATATCCGGGAGCAAGATCGCGGGTGGCTTGCCCCTTTTCGGGCGCTTTTGTATGAAAGTGGTCCGAGGCTGATGCTGCTCGTCGCATTTTTATGGAGCATCAGCGCAAATATGGATAGTATCGGCGTGGAAGAAACCTCTCCTATTTTCTGGTCGATTGCGGCAATGTCGTTCATGACGGTACTGCTCACCCCGGTCGTCATCTGGAAAACCGGCAACCCATTCCGAATGCTTAAGGGCAACTACCGTGCGCTCATTCCGATCGGGGCGTTTCACGGGCTTACGATACTGAGTCAGATGACCGCCATCAGTATGGCGCTGGTGGCGTATGTGATTGCGATCAAAAGGATGAGTACGGTGCTAAGCGTAATCTGGGGAAGTTTGATCCTCAAGGAAAAAGGCTTTAAAGAACGAATCGCCGGGGTTTTGGTGATGGTGGTTGGCGTATTTTTGATTGCGGTTTCTTGAATTTTTGAAACCGCGGATTGACGCGGATGGAATGCGGATTTATAAGAGGAAGTAGTGGCATCACCACTGTGGATAGTTAGTAGCTAATTCAAGGAGATCCCGTATCATCAGTGTAAACTTAGTTTTTGAGCTATGGTTAAGGAAATGATTTTACGAACCATGATATGGATGGCGAAATGTACGGGATGACGTTTTGATGGATGATTAACCAAGTCTTCTTATAAATCCGCGTTCTATCCGCGCCGATCCGCGGAAACTCCTCCCCCGAAAAAATTTCTGTTAAAATAGTTCTGTATTCCTATTTTCAGGGAATGAAAGCGCTTTTTTTAAACCATCATCATGGATTCCCCGAATTATGTCATACCGATTTTTTGAAGATGTAAATACCAATTTTGACCGTGCCGCACCTTATGTGGATGCTGAACCTGGTTTGCTGGAGCAGATCAAACGCTGCAACAGTGTATATCACGTAACATTTCCGATCAAAAAAGATGACGGAACTATCGAAACCGTTCATGGATGGCGCGCCGAGCACAGTCATCATAAACTGCCGGCAAAAGGGGGAATTCGCTACAGCACCCTTGCTAACGAGGATGAAGTCGTGGCTCTGGCAGCTTTGATGACCTACAAATGTGCCGTCGTTGATGTACCCTTCGGAGGAGGAAAAGGCGGGGTGAAAATCGATGCCAACAACTATACTGAAAGTGAGCTCGAGCGTATCACGCGTCGATATACTTTTGAGCTTATCAAAAAAGGGTTTATTGGTCCGGGTGAAGACGTTCCCGCTCCCGACTACGGAACCGGAGCCCGAGAGATGGGCTGGATTTTGGATACCTACCGCGCTATTAATCCCAGCATCGATGCGGAAGGTTGCGTAACCGGGAAGCCGGTTGAGTTGGGAGGTATTCGCGGTCGCACGGAAGCAACCGGCCGTGGTGTGTTTTTCGGAATCAGGGAGGCATGCTCACATGCTCAGGATATGAAAGACCTTGGTTTGACCACCGGTCTTGAAGGTAAACGGGTGATCGTTCAGGGACTTGGAAACGTAGGCTATTATTCGGCCAAGTATTTTCAGGAAGCCGGTTGCCTGATCGTGGGCATTGCGGAGGCTTCCGGCGGGCTTTACAACGAAAAAGGGATGGATCTTGAAAATGTGATGACGCATTGGAAAGAAACCGGAGCCATTAAAGGCTATCCGGGAGCGGAAAGTTTTAAAGACTCCCGCAAGGTTTTGGAGATGGATTGTGATATTCTGGTTCCGGCTGCGCTAGAAAATCAGATCAATGAAGAAAATGCTGACAGAATAAAGGCTAAAATTATAGCAGAAGCGGCTAACGGTCCGACAACTCCTAATGCTCACAACATCATCAAACAAAGGGGTGCGTTGATTGTTCCCGATAATTATCTGAATGCAGGCGGGGTGACGGTTTCCTATTTCGAGTGGCTTAAAAACCTTTCTCACGTTCGTTTTGGACGCATGGATCGCAGAAACGAGGAAAACATGATGCGTAAGGTATTGACCGCGATTGAAGATGCGAGTGGAAACGGGATTTCTAAAAAAGTATCTGAAGAGCTGGTTCAGGGGTCCGATGAAAAAGATATAGTGGACTCTGGTCTCGAAGACACCATGATTGTCGCCTACAATGAGCTGCGGGAGATTCGCCGGGCCAATAACCTTGATCTTCGTACCGCTGCTTATGTCAGTGCCATTCGCAAGGTGGCCGTTGCTTACGATCGGCAGGGGATCTTTCCGTAACTCGATAGCTTTTCACGAAAGCAGTAGATTAATGCTGAGTTTTGCACTTTTCATTCTTCCGATTTTGATCATTATTCTTGCTGTCGTAATGTCATGGATTAACGGCAAACAAGTCTGAGGCATGGAAGAAGTCGTAGAAATTCCGGTGGACGGCGTTGCCGTAGCGGCGTTCATTGCTTATTTGTTGATGATTATCGGTCTGGGCGTCTATGCCTCCCGGTTTTCCTCTAAAGGCATTAGCGAGTTTTTTGTCGGAGGCCGCAAGATCAACCGGTTCGTGGTGGCCTTGTCTGCGGTAGTTTCGGGACGTAGCGCCTGGCTGCTACTCGGAGTAACCGGTACGGCCTGGGCAATGGGTGCCGCAGCTGTATGGACGGTGGTCGGCTACATCATCGTAGAGCTGTTTCTGTTTCTTTATTATGCCCGTCGGCTGCGCAGCTTTAGTGGTGCATACGACTGTGTCACCATCCCCGACTTTTTTGCCGAGCGCTTCAAAGATAAAGACGGTCTGTTGCGAATCGTCCTGGTAGCGGTGTTGATGATATTCATGCTCGGCTATGTAGCTTCGCAGTTTGTGGCCGGCGGGAAAACCTTCGCTTCCAGCTTTCAAATTGAAGAGACGACCGGCATTTTTCTGACCGCCGGAATTGTGTTGGCCTATACCGTTTTGGGTGGGTTTCTGGCTGTAAGTCTGACCGACATGGTTCAGGCTATTTTTATGATTGTAGCGCTGGTACTACTGCCGGTTTTGGTTGTTACCGATCAGGGAGGATGGAATGCTGTAGTGGCAGAGTTGTCAACGATTGATCCGACTTTGGTTGATCCGACCGCACTATCCATTGGGGTCTTTATCGGGTTTGTCGGTATCGGGTTGGGAGTGCCGGGGAACCCGCATATTATGGCGCGCTATATTTCCATCAGTGATAGCCGGGATTTTCGGTTTGCCTGCGTCGTCGGCACGACATGGAATGTGATTATGGCGTGGGGGGCGGTTTTTACGGGGCTGGTTGGCCGAACCGTTTTCCCGGAACTCGATATGATCCCCGCCGGAGATGAAGAAAATCTCTATCCGTTTCTCGCCCAGGAATATTTGCCCTCCATCATTTTCGGAGCGGTTGTGGCTTCGATTTTTGCCGCCATCATGTCTACGGCGGACTCCCAGCTTCTGGTCGCCGCATCCAGTGTTGTAAGGGATGTTTATGAAAAAATCATCAAAAAAGGAGAGCAGCTGCCGCAGAAATTACTGGTCTTGTACAGCCGATTGGTGGTCGTGCTGCTGGTTATCGGCGCATTGATCTTCGGTATGCTGGCCGAGCAAATTGTTTTCGAGCTGGTGCTGTTTGCCTGGGCCGGATTGGGGGCGTCGCTGGGACCAACTTCGATACTGGCTCTTTATTGGAAACGCACAACCCGCGCCGGAGTGATCGCCGGCATGTTCAGCGGAGCCATTGTGACCATTGCATGGTATTATATCCCCGGTCTTACCGATATCATTTACGAGTTAATTCCGGGTGCTCTCGTGGGTACACTTGCCACCGTAATCGTAAGTTTGATGACCGACCCGCCGGAAGATACCGAGGAAATGTTCAGGGCGATGAGAGAAGATAGCGATCAGTAGTGGTGTCTGTAAGAAAACGCCAATATCGGCGCGGGTTTTTAAAATAAACGATGGAACCCCATAGCAACTTTCAGTGCTATTTGATGAAGAATTAATTTCATCACCACTTAAACATTCCATCACTTGGCATCCCAGAAAAGGGACGAATTCGGCTCCAAACCATTAGGTAAGCTCCTTCGACAGCAGGCGGTTCCGGCATCGGCGGGGATTCTCGTGATGTCGATTTATGGTATCGTGGATACCATTTTTGTTGGATTGTGGGTAGGATCGCTGGGTATTGCCGCGATTACCGTGGTATTGCCGATCACGTTTTTGATAGCCAGCATAGGTATGGCCATCGGCATTGGTGGGGCGTCGGTTATTTCGAGGGCGTTCGGTGCTGGAGATGAACAAAAAGCATTTCGCACCTTCGGTAACCAGATAGGTCTTACGCTCACCCTTGGCCTTGGATTCCCCGTTCTGGGGTTTGTTTTCATGGAGCAGGTATTGAGTTTGTTTGGCGGTCGCGGAGAGGTGTTGGAGCCGGCCATTGAATACTTCACCATTGTATTGATGGGAGTCCCCTTCCTGGCCATTGCCATGATGAGCAACAATGTCATCCGCGCTGAAGGGTTCCCACGGGCGGCGATGTTTACCATCATGATACCCGCGGTTGTCAATATCGGCCTCGATCCTGTGTTCATCGTTTACCTGGATATGGGGCTCACAGGCGCCGCCTGGGCAACGACTATCTCTTATATGGCAAGTGCGGGTTTCGCCTGCTGGTTTTTTCTGAGCGGGCAGTCCCAGATGCGAATCAAACGATCGGACTTGAAGCCGGATCCGGCTATTGTCAAAGAGACCGCCTCCCTTGGGGCTGTGACATTTGCAAGACAAGGTACCATCAGCTTACTCGCCATAGTGCTGAACAATTCCCTTTTTATCTATGGCGGCGAACTCGGTTTGTCAATTTACGGGATCATCAACCGGCTGATGATGTTTGCCAATTTTCCGGTTTTGGGTATCACGCAGGGGTTTATTCCGATTGCAGGCTATAACTTCGGTGCCCGACTGATGGACCGGGTTGGCGCGGTAATTCGGCTGGCGATGACCTCGGCTACCGTGATTGCGCTCGGCATTTTTACGATCATCATGACCTTCACACCACAAATTGTATCGGTATTTACGAATGATTCCGAACTCATCAGGGAAACCGTGCCGGCTTTGCGGATGGCTTTTCTGGCAACCCCTTTGATTGCCATCAATCTACTGGGTAGCGCTTATTTTCAGGCGATTGGCCGGGCCAGGCCAGCATTGGTTTTAGCCCTCTCCAAACAAGGGTTTTTGTTGATACCGCTCATTCTGCTCCTTCCGCTACAATTCGGGATTACAGGCATTTGGATTGCTTTTCCCCTTGCCGATATCGGTGCCGCTACCATAACGGGGATATATTTTTGGTATAACTACGGTGCTTCAATGGAGCTGGCAAAAACCGAAGCCGCCAATTATAAAGAGGGGGCGTCGGGTACAGAGTTTAAGCCGGGTGAGAATCTGTAATCCAGCACTTTAAGATAAGCCGTATTTATTTGTGGAGATTATATCTATTTTTTTCGTAATTACTATCAAAAATAAAATTAAGTAAATGAATCAGAGGAAGTTAAGCCATTAGCGCAACCAGGATTTTATGAAAAAGGTACTCCTCTTTCTTGTACTCAGCATGCTTATCGGCCACAATCCGGCATCAGGTTTAAAAAGCTCTGATGAGCCTCATCTCATTATAATCAGCATAGACGGCTTCCCGGCAGATGCCCTCGATAATGAAGATATTCCACTGCCCAACATTCGAAAGCTGGCTGAGGATGGTGTTCGGGCAGAGGCGATGATTCCCTCCAACCCAACCAATACGTGGCCCAATCATACCACCATGGTAACCGGGTTATCCGCCGCTCATCACAATTTGCTGCATAACGGACTGCTGAGATACGACCAGGATCAAAAAGCTTTTTATGTTGATAATGACACCGACAGGGGTCAACTAATTGACGTTCCTACACTTTATGATGCCGCCCATCAAGAAGGCCTTCAAACCGCTGAGATCAACTGGCCGGCAACTCGTGGCGCCGAATCCCTTGATTTCAGCATGCCGGATGTTTTGTACAGCGTCGAACACACCACGTCAAGCCTGTGCGAAGCATTAATCGAAGCCGGAGTTTTGCGTGATGAAGATAAGGACCACCCGTTTTTACAGCGCACTCCACCGGGTCGCGACGAAGTGTGGAATCAAGCAGCCATTCATCTTATTGAAGAACATCAGCCGAATCTTCTGCTGCATCATTTGCTGAATGTAGATACGGTTCATCATTTGCACGGAGTAGATACTTCTGCGGGATATACTGCCCTTACGCTTGCGGACCGGCACGTCGGCGAGCTCCTGAATGCATTGGATCAAGCCGGTATTCGAGAGCAATCAACCGTGTTTATCGTATCTGACCACGGGTTTATCAATGTGGATTATACATTGTATCCGAATGTTTTACTGAAGGAGCACGGACTCCTTGAGACAAATGATGATGGAGAAATAAAAAATGCCCGGGCCCAGGTGGTGGCCACTGGAGGAACGGCTATGGTTGTGACCACTGAAGACTCCGATGAGGATGATCTTACTGAAGCAGCAAAAATTTTAGAAGATGCCGAAGGCATCGCCGGAGTCATTGACCCTGATGAATATGAAGCCTACGGGCTGCCGCAACCGGATGAAAGCGATCAGATCGGGCAGTTATTTTTGAAGGCGGAGCCGGGATACGGCTTTCAGAATAGTGCGGATGAAGAGGAGTATATAGGAGAAGATGGCCGGCTCATCGGCTACCACGGCTATCCCAACGATTATTCTGAAATGCAAACCATCTTCATCGCTTCCGGCAAAGGTATTAAATCAGGAGTCACGATAGATACGATAGAAAATCTGTTCGTAGCGCCTACTGCTGCTGAACTCCTGGAAATTTCACTGGATGAGGCGGAATCAGAGGCTGTTGAGGAAATTCTTGACTAAAACTCACTACTTCCTTCCTAAAAAGAAAAGAGTAGCTTCTTTTTAGTCTTTTCCACCCCACGGCTGAAGTCAATCAATACATCCGTATCAATCAGTAATAAATCATCCGCCATATTTATGAGTCAGGCCATTGT
>SLJN01000264.1 GCA_007135115.1 Balneolales bacterium | reverse complement strand
TGAATGCGGATTTTTCTTCATCATAAAAAGAGGTAACTATAGTCTCGCTCAACGATTCTGCCAGCTTCAGAAAACGCTCATTGCCGGTAAGCTGAAAGGCAAGACACAAACCTTCGGCGCACTGACCGTAATCATCCAGAAAAGCAGGTTGTTTGGTTTGACCGGCCTTGTAAATCCGCCATAATTGTGATCCGTCCCATAGAATATTCGCAATGAACTCGGCATTGGCGACAGCTAACCGGTGAGCGGTATCGTGATTGAGAACTAACGCCGCTTTGCACAAAGCTTTAAGCACCATCCCGTTCCATGCGGCAATGGCTTTGTCGTCTACACCCGGGCGGGTGCGTTTTTCCCGGACATCAAATAATTTTTTCCTTGCTGCAGTGATCTGTTCCTGCTTTTTGTGGTCCAACTCCGCTCGTTCTTTTTTAAGGGTGGGTATGTTTACACCTTCCCAGTTACCCGATTCTGACAAGCCGTACCATTCGGTTGCTACCTGAAGTTCATCTTCATTCAGAATTTGCTTCAGCTCATCATATCGCCAGACATAAAACTTGCCTTCTTCTCCTTCGGTATCGGCATCAAGAGCCGAATAAAATTCATTCCGGTTTCCGGTCATTTCACGCTCCAGCCAGTCGATGGTATCATCCAGGGCCTCGCGAAATTCGGGTTTATCGGACACCTGACAGGCATCGGTGAGCGCTGAGATCAAAAGTGCATTATCGTACAGCATCTTTTCAAAGTGGGGAACCAGCCACTGATTGTCGGTGCTGTAACGATGAAACCCGCCGCCGATCTGGTCAAAAAGCCCGCCGCGCACCATTTGTTCAAGCGTGTGCAGGGCCATAGAGCGGGCATCGGTGTTGCCGCTGAAAGCATCATACTGAAGCAAAAACTCCAGGGTCATGGCCTGCGGGAACTTTGGAGCCTGACCAAATCCGCCGTGTAGCGGTTCGTAATCGTTTTTGAAGGTTTCTACCGCTTTATCCAGGGTTTGCGGGTTGAGGTTACCGGTTTCAATATGTTGATACAGGTCGGTGGATATCGCTTTATGAATTTCTTCGGTCCGCTGGAGCGCTTCATCTCGTTTTTCATTATAAATTCGGTAGAGTCGATTGCAGACTGTCAAAAAACCGGGTGTACCCTGCATGTCATTCTTGGGAAAATAGGTGCCTCCGAAAAGCGGCTTTTGATCAGGCGTCAGCCACACACTCATCGGCCACCCACCTCGCCGGGTCATGAGTTGAACGGCCTCCATATAGACGGCATCGAGATCCGGACGCTCCTCACGGTCCACTTTGATGTTGATGAAATGATTATTTAAAAACGCCGCAACCTCTTCATCCTCAAATGATTCATGTTCCATGACGTGACACCAATGGCAGCTTGAGTAGCCAATACTTAAGAAAATTAACTTGTCTTCATCCTTGGCCTTTTGAAGTGCTTCATCGCCCCACGGATACCAGTCTACCGGATTGTCGGCATGTTGCAGAAGGTAAGGGGATGATTCGTTGATTAAGCGATTTGGTGCCATCGGAGTGTCTTGGGTTAAGATTTAAAGTAAATATTTCAAAGCGTCCGGGAATTTTGGAATGTAACAGTTTTCTGAGAGGATGCCGTTTCGGATTGGACTTTGGGTGAAGATGTGTATCGGGGTAGGGGTGTTTGCTGAGTTTACAATCAGTATGATCTTTTTGAAAAAGTTTATACGTATGTAATTATTAATTCATGGAAGTAAAGATCGGCTTCCAATTCGTAAACTTAATTGGTGCTCATATGGTCGTATCGATTCACTAATAGGTGAGCACCTTTAGTAAACTGTCATTAGGAAACGGAGTAAACAAAATGAGTCACTTTAACTTTACTAACTACTATCAAAAAACCGGAGTACGAAATTTCTCTAAAATATCTATTACGGTTTTAGTTTCATTAATCTGGATAATCATGCTATCCAAGGTTACGAGTGCTGATCCACCCAATACCGGGGGATTAAATTTTGCTGGAAACTCGGCAGCGGAGATTGAGCCTCATGATGATATAGAAATTGACGATCGTGAGGTTACCGTGCAGTTTTGGATGAAGCATACCGGAAACAGTGATGAAGATGCACACATCGTGAGTAATGTTTCGGAAACAGGTGATAGAGGATTCGTGGTTAAACTCACCGGAGAGGGGGATGAAACACGGGTTTCTTTCAAGCCTACCGAAAGTGGTGGTAATCATTACACATCAACTAAACCTATTCAGAAAGATCGATGGTATCAAGTAACGGCTGTCTATGATGGGTCAGAGGCCTTTCTATACATTAATAGTGAATTGGATGGTTCTGATTCTGGTCTTGACCGCTCACTACGTAACACTAATCCATTAGTTCTTGGAGCCAACTCCCCTCAGCAGGGGAACTTTTTTGATGGTCAGCTTGACGAAGTCCGAATCTGGGACAGACCCCTGACTGCCATTGAAATTGATGAAAACTTCGCTGAAGAGCTGGAGGGTGATGAAGATGGGTTAGTTGCCTATTTTCGGATGAATGAATCTTCCGGAGATGAACTGGAAAATCAAGTGAGTGACTATGATGCACAACTATTCGGTGATTATGATTTAGAAACTCCTGGCGCCATGCCTCTTCCGCCACGGGATATCGCAGTAAAACCGGATTCGGATGAATCGCAACTTGAAATATTCTTCAATCAAGCTGAATATGCTGAAGATGATGTTTCTGATTATCACCTTTACAGAACTTCACCCGATGGTGACAGAGAGCAAATTGCAAACCTTGATGCTGACGAATCCTCATATATTGATGAATCGGCTGAATCCAACACCCAGTATTTTTACGAACTTACTATCGTGGATGACGAGGAGGAGCAAAGTGACTACTCCGAAAGCATGCATGGCATGTGGCACGATGAGGCACTTGGCGGGAAGGCTTTATCCTTTAATGGAGAGAACAGTTATGTAGAGATTGATCGAACACCAACTACAGGAAACATTGAAAGTAACAGGGAAATCGTCATCGATTTTTGGATGAAACATGATGGTGATAGTGAACATAATGCGCACGTAATCAGTACAGTACCTGAATCGGGCGAAAACGGATATGTAGTTAAATTAACCGGAGAGGGAGAACGTAGTCAGCTATCTTTCAAACCAACTCGGAGTGGTGGCAACCACGTAACATCGGACAAATTTCTTGATGCTAATCAGTGGTATCATGTTACAGCTATCCGAAACAGCTCCTCAGAGACGTATCTTTACATCAATGGCGAACGAGAGGCGAGTGACAGTGGATTGGACAGAACTATCAATTCAGGAAACCCATTATATATAGGTGCTAATGCTGCAACACAGGATAAACTTTTCTCGGGCCAAATTGATGAAGTTCGTATATGGAAAGATGAAGATGTTGATCCTGACGAGCTTAAGGAAGGTCCTGTAAGGGGGAATGAAGATGATTTAGGTGGCTACTGGCGCTTTGATGAGCCCATGGATTCGGAAACGGCACTTAGCTCGGCTCAATCAATTCCTGCACAGTTGAATAATACCGAATTTACTACTTCCGGTATTTTTGGTGAAGGCATAGTGCGGGAAAGTCCTGAGCTTGCATCACCTATGTCACAGGAAACTGTAGGAACTTCAGTTAACTTCACTTGGAATCCGGTTACAGAAGAAGACGAGGTATCTCATTATGAGCTTCAGATAGGTCATAATACACAATTCTCTGAAACGACTATCAACCTATCCGAAATCCAGGATACGACGGTGACATATGATGGCTTACAAGCTGATAACACCTACTATTGGCGTGTCCGGACACACTATCAAGATGGTGTAAAAAGCACATGGTCATCTCCAATTTGGGCTTTTGACACCGTTGATAAGGTAGAAGAGAGTCCTGAACTGGCAGGTCCGGACGACGGTGCAGATGAAGTCTCTATTCCAACAACATTTGAGTTTGATGAAGTAGATGATGCCGTTCATTATGAGCTGCAAATAAGTTACAGCGCCGATTTTGATACTCTTGTAACCAAAGTGCCAAATCTTGAAGATCTTGAATATGAGTACGATGGTCTCTCCGATACTACAAGCTATTATTGGAGAGCACGTGCCCATTTTGATGATGACAATTTAAGTGTATGGTCAAATACGGCTTCGTTCACAACCGAACTTCGTACACCTGAAGTTCCGGAGTGGAAACCAGAAGACGGCGCTGATGATGTTGATGAACTCGTTGTTGAATGGAGTACATCCGAACGAGCCGAAACATACAATCTGCAATTGTCCGAAGATGAAGACTTCGACGAATTGGTTGTTGATGAAGAAGGGTTGGAGGATAACGAATTTGAAATTGACGAACTGGATGGAAATACCACGTATTACTGGCGAATAGAAGCACACAACTCTTCGGGCGGTAGTGGTTGGTCCGATGTTCTTAGTTTCAGCACCGCTGAAGTTGTTTCAGCCGAAAAAGAAAGCACACCTGACGAGTTCGCGTTAAAAGAAAACTATCCAAATCCATTTAACCCGGATACGCAAATCAGTTATACAGTTCCCGAGCAGTCAGAAGTACAATTAGAGGTTTACAATGTTCTTGGAGAGCATGTAACTACACTCGTTAACGAACAACAATCACCGGGCCGCTACGAAGTCACCTTCGACGCTTCAAACCTCTCCAGCGGTACGTATATCTACCGCATCGAAGCCGGTGATTTTACGGAGACCAAGCAGATGATGCTTGTGAAATAAGGAAAAACCACCTGCCGGGTCCGGATACCCGGCAGGTCCCTTAATGCCTACCCGCTTGTCAAGCACAGAAACAATGAGCCAAATAGAAAAACCAACCCGGGGAGCAGCATGCCCAATTAATGCTCCAATACCATAACAAGGAACCAAACCTATGATACCACAGATCAACATCACCAAAAACGTATGCGCCTGTTTGTTAGTTGGGCTTTTTGGGCTGACAGCGGGCTTGAGTGCGGCACAGGCTCAGGATGAGCCTTTCATTACCATCTGGGCGTCGGATACTACGGGTGCGTCGGATGACGACCAAATCACCATACCCGGTGAGGGAGAGGACTATGACATTGCGTGGACAGAAGTCGAAGAAATAAACGGTGAGTGGCAGGAAGTGACCGGTGGTAACAGCGGCAACGATACCGGCACCGATGAGCACACCGTCGATTTAGGCGAACCCGGCACCTATCGGGTGGAAATCAGCGGGGACTTTACGCGGATACATTTTGAGGGCGAAGGAGATAAACGAAAGATCCTCGATGTAGACCAGTGGGGTGATATTGAATGGGCGACTATGGAACAGGCATTTCAGGGAGCCGCAAATATAGATGTATCTGCTGATGATGCTCCTGATCTTTCGGAAGTAACAGTCATATCCTCTATGTTCTGGGATGCAAAGACTATGAATGGGAGTATTGGTCATTGGGATACCGGCAACATCACTGATATGAGAGCCATGTTTGCAGGGGCAGACTCCTTTAATCAGGATATTGGAGACTGGGATACCGGCAATGTTACGGATATGTTCGCTATGTTTTCCGGTGCCAATTCTTTTAATCAATATATCGGGGAATGGGAGACAGGCCAGGTAACCAATATGAGTCAAATGTTTAATTCAACCGATTCCTTTAATCAGGATATCAGCGGTTGGAATACCGAGAATGTAGAGAATATGTCTCATATGTTTTTTAACACCGACTCTTTTAACTAGGATATCAGTGGATGGGATGTCAGCAATGTAACGGATATGTTCGGTTTGTTTAGTAATGCAGATTCCTTTAATCAGGATATCAGTGGCTGGGAAACCGGCAATGTTGAGGACATGACACGGATGTTTGAAGAAACTGAAGCTTTCAATCAGGACATAAGCGGTTGGAATACCGAAAGCGTAACAAACATGAGCGGAATGTTCCTGGGGGCAAAGTCCTTTAATGAGGATATCAGTGGCTGGGATACCGACAATGTTGAGGACATGTCGCACATGTTTGAAGAAGCTAAAGCTTTCAATCAGGACATAAGTGGTTGGAATACCGAAAGTGTGACAAACATGAGCCATATGTTTCTTGGGGCAAAAGCTTTTAACCAGGATATCAGTGGATGGGATGTCAGCAATGTAAGCACTATGGCGGTTATGTTTGCCGAAGCTACGTCTTTCAACCAGGATCTGAGTAAGTGGGATACCGGCAATGTAATAGATATGAGAGGCATGTTTTACCGGGCCGCAAGTTTTGACCAAAGCCTTGGGGAGTGGAACATAGAAGAGGTATGGTGGATGGATCAGCCTTCGGATGATTATGGCGGAATGCTTGATTATGCCGGGCTCTCCGATGAAAACTACGGCAAAACGCTAATCGGATGGGCTGACCAGGACGTAAACGAAAATGTGGAATTAGGCGCTCGCGGGCAGTTCTATCCTGAAGAAGCCGAAGATGACCGCCAGACCCTCATTGACGACTACAACTGGACCATCATCGATGAAGGCGAAGCGCTGGAGGATGGTTTCGTAACTGTCTGGCAGACAGATAATGAGGGCGGTTCAGAAGATAACGAAGTAATGCTTCCGGCATCCGGGGAAAACTATTTTGTCGAGTGGCAGGAGGTTGAGCAGGTTAATGAAGAATGGCAAGAGGTCTCAGGAGGTCATTCCGGTTTTGAGGAAGCATCTGATCATCACACCATAGAATTCAGCGAACCGGGAACCTATAGAGTGGAGCTTATCGGATTAATAGACCGTTTTCATCTCGGCTATCATAGTGACCCGGCTGAAAGTGATGCCTTGAAGCTGCTTGAAGTTGAAAAATGGGGTGAGATACGATGGTCAACGATGAATCAGATGTTTGGCCGTCAGGAAGGCAATGCCTATGGCGCTGAAAATATGGTTATCAGTGCAGAAGACGCACCCGACCTCACCGAGGTAACCGATATGTCGGAGATGTTCGCTAAAGCCAAATCTGTAGAAGATGGTTTTAGCAGCTGGGATACTGAAAATGTAGTTACCTTCGGATTCATGTTTTATAATGCTTCATCATTTGATGGGAATGTGAGCGATTGGGATACCGGAAGCGCCCAGACTTTGTCCGGCATGTTTTACGATACAGCCTCATTTAATCAGGATATCAGTGATTGGGACACCGAAAATGTCCGGTTTATGGAAGGGATGTTCTATCAGGCAAAATCTTTCGATCAAGAGCTCGGTTCTCTTGATATATCGAGTGTTATGGAACTTCATTGGGATGATCGTGGATTACTGGATGGCACCGCGCTTTCTCCGGAAAACTATGGCAATACGCTTATCGGCTGGGCTGACCAGGATGTGGAAGAGAACCTCGTTCTCGGCGCTGACGGTTTGCAGTTCCCCATTGATGCCGAAGATGCCAGAGAAACATTGATGAATGATTTCAACTGGGAGGTTAACGATGACGGACTGTATGAAGACCTCGGTGACGGGTTTGTTACAGTCTGGCAAACCGACAGCACCGGCGTCTCCGAAGATGATCAGGTAACCATCCCAGCCGAAGGCGACAATTACGACATCGAATGGACCGAGGTTGTCGAATTTGAAGGGGGTTGGCGCGAGGCAGAGAGCCCATTGACCGGAAGTGAAACCGGAGGCGAAGAACATACGATCGACTTTGGAGAACCCGGAACGTATCGCGTCAAGATTACCGGTGACTTTGACCATATTGTACTTGGTACGATCTTCGAAGAAGAGGAAGAAAGGGCAAAATTATCCGAAGTTGCCGCTGCAAATGGTTCTGATATTGAGGATGAGGAACTGGCCGGTATTATAGATGATAAGGAGCAGGAAGAAAATAATACTGTTCAGAGTGACAGTCTGAAATTGATTGAGATAGAACAGTGGGGCGATATAGAATGGACGAGCATGGAAGCGGCATTTTCCGGAGCCCGATATATGCAGATAACAGCGCAGGATGCGCCGGACCTGACACATGTAACCAGTGTCTCGCTGATGTTTAATGCAGCACGACAAATGGATGCCGACATCAGCCACTGGGATACCGGTAATATTGAGGATATGAGTGGCATGTTCAGAATGACCTTTGCCTTTAACCAGGATATAAGCGAGTGGGATACCGGAAATGTTACTGACATGAGTGAGATGTTCTTAGGTGCAAGCTCTTTTAGTCAGGATATTGGAGATTGGAATACTGAAAACGTGGTGAATATGGCCAGGATGTTTTCAGGTGGAACCAGTGGTTTTAACGGAGATATAGGCGGTTGGGAAACTGGGAATGTAGAAGATATGAGTTATATGTTTGCTCAACACAATTCCTTTAATCAGGATATCGGAGACTGGGATACCGGCAATGTTGAAGACATGTCATACATGTTCTGGACTGCCGACGCTTTCAACCAGGATATCGGTGATTGGAATACCGGAAATGTGGAGAACATGTCCAATATGTTTTGGCTTAACGATAGCTTTAACCAGGACATTGGCGACTGGGATACCCAAAATGTTGAACAATTTGAATCGATGTTTGGCGGTGCCGTTTCATTCAACCAGGATATTTCCGGTTGGAACACGGAAAATGCATATAATATGGCAAGTATGTTTTCCGGAGCAGAATCCTTTGATCAATCACTCGGTGACTGGGATATCGAAGGGGTTTGGAGAAGTATGGGTAATACTTTGGATGACACGGCACTTTCGTATGAAAATTACGACAACACTCTCAAAGGGTGGGCGGAGCAAGACCTGCAAACTGAAAACACCCTTGGCGCGGAAGGTTTATATTATTGTGAAGCCGGTGATCAACGGCAATTCATCATAGATGAATTTGAGTGGGAAATTAATGACGAAGGACAGGTTGAAAATTGCATCGAGGGGCTCGTAGCATCAGAAACGATGAATATCAGTGCCGATGATGAAGATTCCCCAGTAGCCTTCGACGGTACCGGTATCAAAATGACTTTCACTGGCATTGATGAATCCGGAGATGTTAGGGTTGACCGGTATGATCAAAAACCCGAAGACCTCTCCGGCGTAGGCGAAGAGTTAACCGTAAGCGATCAACGCTTTGTCATCACCTCGGACGAAGATCTACAGTCTAATGAAGCCGAACTCCGGTTTGACGCGGATGAATTAGACGTCGAAGACCCGCATGAAGCCGTGCTTTACACCCGCTCAGATGAGGGCGAGGGTGAGTTCGAAATAATTGATCCGACCGAATATGACCAAGATGAAAACGAAATCTATGCGTCGGTAGAATCCTTCAGTGAATTCGTCATAGCCAAAGGCTACGACGTAAGCAGCGAGGATAAAGACGAAATCCCCGCTGAATTTACCTTAAATCAGAATTATCCGAATCCCTTCAATCCGACTACTACGATAAAGTACGAACTCCCGGAAGAAGCCAGTGTTCGGATTGAAGTGTATAACATCTTAGGTCAGCACGTAAGCACGCTGGTGGATGAAAACCGGCAGGCAGGTCAGCACGAAGTAACCTTTGATGGTTCGGAGCTCTCCAGTGGGACCTACATCTACCGCATCGAGGCCGGTGATTATACCGAGAGCCGCCAGATGATGTTGGTGAAGTAAATAGAGGCAAATTAGATTGGTAGTCTGCCGGGTTGATCAGACCAGGCAGACTACCAAATGCATGATGATTTTATGACACAAATCATTTAAATAATTAGATTAAAAAGTCAATATAAACAGGGGTTTATAACAACAAATGATAAAAGAGAATTAATAAAGGTGTCGTAACAAATCTATCTTTGCTTTATGGGGTAGCAGTGAATAGGAGTAAAAACTTCAGCACCTGAGGCAACTTGTAGTAAACTCTCGTTAATTAGTGTATATAAATACAATTGTAATGTGATGTAACTGCATAAAAATAAGTTAGTTTTTCAAGATGTAAAGCTGCTAAATACTAATAGAATATAGCAGAGCACATTACAACACCCAATCATGGTTGTGCTATAAAATCCGAAATAAAACAAAAGAAGCTTTATGAGTTCACAGTTTACGATTAAACAAATTTTAACCGGAATAAAGGTTACTTTGATTAGTATGGCAGCTTATTCCGGTTTGCATGCACAGGATATCAATGCTGATGATCTCCCTGAGTTTAAACCGGGGGAAGCACATCCGGTTGAAATATATATGCAGCGTATATTGGAAATGCGCCAACTCGATAAGGCACCGAAGGAGATAAGTCCGGATGATAAGCAGCAACGATCAACCGATAATGTAGACCTCGAAACTTTCCAGAGTGCCGTTTTTGCAGAAGATGATGATGCTGACCCGGATTCGCTCATAGCATACTCATATCTTCAATTCTGGCAGGCAACTCAGCAAGAGTATCCTGGAATGGCTCTGAGTGTAGCAGCCTGGCAAAATACCTCTTCCTATGCTAACTTTGGCATGGCCGATATGGGAACAGTACCTCGTGAGCCGCTACCTACCGATCGTGATTACGCATACATTGATTTGTTATTACAACCGTGGCTTACTGGTTATTCAGCCATAAAAATGACCGAAGAAGTGCTTGCCGCTATTGATGATGGGCAGACGATTGAAGCGCCCGATGGCACCAATGCCACAGACGAAGCCGAAGCCATGGCTTATTTCGTGCAAGGCATCACCTATGGTTTCATCGCCCAACTTTATGAAGGTGGATTTATTTATGAACTTGGAGATAAAAACTTCCAAGACGTGAATTTTGTGGATTATCAAACACTTCGGGAAGAAGCTATAGATAAACTCGAAACCGCACAGGCTCATGCCGATTTCGGTGGCGAAATACCCTTTAAATGGATGCCTGTGATCGAATCCAACATTCACGGTGACGGAGGCGATGTTACCGTTGATGCCGATCGGTTTGAACAGATTATAAACAGCTACAAAACACGAACTAAGGTACTCACCGCCCGCGACGAAGATGAACGGACTGCCATAGATTGGGATAGAGTTGGGGAACTAACCGAAGACGGGATTCAGGAGCATTTGGTTTTGGAATCTGGTGAGGAAGGTTGGCATGATCAAATCTCGGCTGGTGTAACTCAAGACCCAATCTGGACACGTGCAGCTTACCCCACTATTGGACGCTATGATGAATCCGGTAATTTTGAAAACTGGTTAAATGAAGACTGGGCGGATCGCACGGAATTTGTGCTGGAAACTCCCGATCGCCGGATAGCCGGTGATGATGGCTCAACGGATCCTGGTTTATATTTTGAATTTGTCGGCCCTTCATCCTTTGGTGCCGACAGCGGAACATATTTCTTTTCTCAATACAATCATGCCCGATGGTTTGATTCTTATATAGGCTCAGTGCCGGATATGCACACTATGTTGACCACCGAGATGGATCTCTATCGGGCTGAGGCCGAGCTTCGTGCCGACGATGTGGATGCAGCCGTGGACCTCATTAATAATACACGAGTTGACTACGGTGAACTGGAACCCGCCGATACCGATGCCACCGAAGAAGAGCTTATGGAAAAGATCAACTACGAGCGGCGCATTGAGTTGATAAATACTGCAACTGGTGTTGGTTTTTTCGATATGCGAAGCCAGGACTTGTTGATCGAAGGCACTCAGGAAGAGTTTACTCTCGATCCGATGATAGCACCACCGGTTTTAACTTCTCCCGAAATCAATAGTATTGATAATCCCGGTGATTTGACGCTCGAAGTGGGGTATTTTGAGGATGAGTTTGCATTTCACATGATCCCCGAAGAAATCAGCATTCAGGTTGCAACCGACCCGTGGATTGAAGACGTGGTGTTTGAGGAAGCCAATACGACTGAGCACTCATTTGATCTTGAACTGGATGAAGGTAAGGTGTATTACGTGCATCTGACTTCACATGAAGATGAAACCGGGGAGAATTACCACTCTGAAGAAATATATGCTTTTGCCACCGTAGGCCATGAGCCAACCGAAATTGCTACGATTTACGACGAAATCGTAGAAGAAGAGAAACTGAGACCGCTTTCCATGGTAGAAGGAGTTGCAATTACACCTTACTTTGATTGGAACGGGTCGGCGGTCATAGTAGATGATGGTACCGGTGGAATGTTAGTTCGGGATTTTGACGAAGCCCATGCTGATGACATTGAAGTAGGTGATCTGATCGAAGCTTCCGGTAATCTTAATACGGTGACTGTAGCTGGTGATTTGCCTACATTTTACATCCACATGCACGAGGCAAGTATACATTTAACCGGTGAACAACAGGACCCACCGGAGTATAAAGGGATAGATGCCGAGATTCTGGAAGACGATTTGCATGATTCAAATTACCGTCGTGTGAAATTGGATAATGTAAAAATACTCAATCCGGAAATCTGGGATGATCTTCGAGGAAGAGCAATCAATATGGTTGAGGTTGATTCGGATGTAGAGTTTAACTTGGATGTATCATTTGCTGAATTGGCTGAAGATTATCCCCATCCACCACTCGGTGTTATCAATTTGAAAGGCATCAATAATGCCAGAGGTGATCTGATTTCATTTACACGTGATCAAATTGAAATCTTTGAGCAGCTTTCACCCGCCGACGGTGAATCCGTTGAAACATTAAATCCCGAACTAAGCTGGTCAGCAGTGGATGAAATCGACAACTATAATGTTGTGGTATACAGTGATGAAGCTGCTACCGACACGATTCAGCACCATGAGGGTATCACCGGTACCTCTATTGAACTTGAGGAGCTTGATATGGGGCAGACCTACTACTGGCAGGTACACCCCATAGGTGAAGATAGTGATGGTGATGAAATGATCGGTATGGCCAGCCCGCTTCGTAGCTTTAACACAGGATCTGTAGAACTGGCTTTACCGCAAGATGATGCTGAAGACGTAGAAATCCCGGTTCAGCTTGTCTGGGATGAAATTGATCAGGTCGAAAGCTATGAAGTTGATCTAAGTCATACGGCAAGTTTCGATACCTCACTGGTCGTTAAAGGGACTGAGGATTCCGAAATCGAAATAGACCAGGTAGTCACCGATACCACACAATTTTATTGGCGAGTCAGAGCCGAAGTAGATGGGCAGATGACGAATTGGTCGGAAATTTGGAGCTTCACTACCGAACTGCGCCCGCCGGAAGTTCCTGAGTGGAAATCCGAAGATGGAGCGGAAGACGTTGAAGACCTTTTTGTTGAATGGAGCTCTTCCGAACGTGCCGATACTTACAAACTGCAACTGGCCGAAGACGAAAATTTCGAAGAGTTGATCGTCGATGAAGAAGGTTTGGAGAATACCGAATTTGAAATTGACGAATTAGAAGGCAACACTACGTATTACTGGCGAATAGAGGCGCAGAATCCCTCAGGTGGCAGCGGTTGGTCGGATGTACTCAGTTTTACCACCGCCGAAACAGTTTCAGCCGAAGAAGATGATAGCGTGCCCGAAGAGTTTGCTTTAAAAGAAAACTATCCGAATCCTTTCAATCCGGAAACGCAAATCAGCTATGCGATTCCCGAGCAGGCTGATGTACAATTAGAGGTTTACAATGTACTTGGAGAGCATGTAACCACACTCGTCAACGAACAACAATCACCGGGCCGCTACGAAGTCAACTTCGACGCCGCAAACCTCTCCAGCGGCACCTACATCTACCGCATCGAAGCCGGAGATTTTGTGGAGACGAAACAAATGATGTTTGTGAAGTAAATAGAGGGTGTGATGTAATCCTCCGGGAAGCTATTAGCCCCGGAGGGTTAATTCTTATCGCTGACTAAGATTGGATAAAAATCTCTGGGTTGATCGGCCCGGATTAACAATTGAAAAAAATAAGACAGGTAAATTCATGAAGCATAAAATACTATCTCGGTTTGTCATTTTAGCGTTACTATGGGCTATGATACCGGATACGAATCTCAACGCGCAATCGGATTCGGACCGGCGTCAGCAACTTCAGTCGTTTTCAGCCGAACAGTCTGCAAAATGGCAGGAAGCCCGCCAGGAAGTCCTTGAATATGCCGAAGAAAGAGGAATCGACATACGAAAAGAGCTCGATGATGGGCGAGTCATGGAGCTAATGCGGTTCGATGACGGATTTCCGGTTTATTATGTAACCCAAAATCGCAGCAGTGCCGTCACTTCTTCGGTCATAGAAATCTGGCCGGGTGGTGAGACCGGACTGGAGCTTACCGGCGACGGGCAAATGCTCGGTATATGGGAAGGTGGTGTGCCGGATACCGATCACCAGGAGTTCACGGATGACAGGTTAATTATTAGGGATGATGTCAGTAGTTCTGATCATGCCACCCATGTTGGTGGAACCATGATTGCCGCAGGTGAGGAGGAAGATGCACAGGGAATGGCTCATGAAGGCGAATTATTGGCTTACACCTGGAGCAACACTTTGTCCAAAATGGCCGATGCAGCCGATGAAGACAATTTACTGGTAGCCAACCATTCCTGGGGAGAGCTCCGGGGCTGGAGTGACCGCCACGACCCGGGTAACTGGCGCTGGCATGGTGATCCCGATATAAGTGAAACCGAGGACTATATGTTTGGCTTTTACTCGGAAACCAGTCAGGAATGGGACGAACTGGCCAACAACGCTCCCGAGCTGGTGATGGTTAACTCTGCCGGCAACACCCGACTCAGTGGCCCTGATGAGCAACCGGCTTCCCATGAAGTTTGGGATTCGGATGAAGAAGATTGGGTGACATCGACCACCGAACGAGATCTCGACGGTGCTCCTCATGGATACCAAACCATTGGGTCTAAATCGACAGCTAAAAATGTATTGAGTGTCGGGGCGGTTCATCCCATTGAAGACGGGTATGAACAGCCCGGCGATGTGGATCTGGGTTCGTTCAGTAGCTGGGGGCCAACCGATGACGGACGTGTTAAGCCCGATATCGTTGCCCAGGGTACTAATGTTTACTCGCCGGTTACTGGCAGCAGCAGTTATGGTACCATGCAAGGGACATCAATGTCTGCTCCGGTAGTCAGTGGAGCGGTAGCCTTATTGCAGGAACTCTACCGGGATTTGCATAAGGAAGATCCGAAATCTGCAACCATCCGGGCGTTGTTGTTTCATACTGTAGATCAGGCCGGGTTCAACGAAGGGCCGGACTACCGATTCGGCTGGGGCCTGATGAACGCGCAACGAGCGGCGGAAACTCTGGATGCTGCATCCGAGTCAAACAGCGGTCATGTGGTTACGGAAACCGAGCTGGAAGAGGGGCAGACTTACGAATATACTATTACTTCCGATGGAGAAGGCCCGCTGCAGGCCACACTTGCGTGGACTGACCCTGAAGGCGATCCACCCTCACCACAGCTCAACCCGGATGATATCATGCTGGTCAATGATCTTGATCTTCGTATTGAGGGACCGAACGGGCAGAATTATGAGCCGTTTATACTGGATCCCGATAATCCCGATGATCCGGCAACGACTGGTGATAACATCCGGGATAACGCAGAAAAAGTACTGATAGAGGATACCCAGGAAGGTGAGTATATCGTAAAGGTCACCCATAAAGGAAATTTGGAAGATGGAAGCCAGCCGTTTTCGTTGATCATCAGTGATGATGTTGAAGCTCCATTGGAAATACCATTTGCCGGCGGCATGGGCACAGAAGAAGATCCCTATCAGATCGCTACCGCGGATCAGCTGGCCGAAGTAGGTAACTTCATGGGTAATCACTTTGTTGTAACTGCAGATATTGATGCAGCTTCCCTGGGTGACCTTGATCCGATCGGTAATTACATCCCGGAGTCCCATGATGGTGTCTATTTCGAGAACACATTTGACGGGAACGGGCACGTCATTTCCAATCTGTCAATCCACAATGATGACGGAGCCACCGGCATGTTTGCGGCTATATCAAGTAGTGCCGTAATTAAAAATCTAACGCTGGAAAATATTCAGGTGGTTTCTGAAGGAGAGAATATTGAGACCGGAGGTTTGGCCGGTCGCATCTTCGGTGAGGTGCGAGATGTACATGTAACCGGATCGGTCGAGAGTGATGGCAATTTTGTTGGAGGCATTGTCGGTCTAAGCTGGAATGGGTATATCAGCAATAGTACTTCCGGCGTAAACGTGACAGGACAGGCCGGAACAGGCGGAATTCTTGGCTCTAATTCTGGTGGAGGTGATTCTGAGCTTCTGAATTCACATACCACAGAGCATGCCAATGTATCAGGGACAAGTTCTGTAGGTGGAGTCCTGGGACAGAATTCTGATGGTACGGTTGCAGATGTATCCAATTATGCCAATGTATCCGGGTCCAGTCACACTGTCGGAGGCATTATTGGTAGCAATTCCGACGATTTGGAAAATGCTTACAATACGGGAGATGTCGAGGCAGAAAGTTTTAATCTGGGTGGCATTGTTGGTCATAATTCAGGCTCGATTAATCTTGTCTTTAATTCCGGAAGTTTTATAGCTGAAAGTCCCAATGCGGCAGGTATAGTTGGTCATAATTCCTCCGGTGTTCTGGAGGATGCCTACAATACTGGTGATGGCAGCACTTCCGATAGAGCGGGAGGGGCAGTTGGATGGAATAACGATGGCACCCTGATCAGCTCCTACAGTACTGGTTTCACGGATACCGGAACCGGAACCGCGGGACTGGTTGGCGACAACGAAGGTACCATCAACGACAGTTACTGGGACATAGATTCCAGAGACGATGATGACGGTGTTGGCGACGGATCAACGGATGGTACTGAAGGGTTAGCCGAGGATGAAATAACCGGCGCGGCCGCCCAGGATAACATGGCAGGTCTGGACTTTGCGGATGTCTGGGAAACCGTAGAAGATGGTGATACGGAAGCAGAAGCCGATGGCTATCCCATACTACAGATTCTGGATAGACAACAGCAAATAGATGCTCAACAACAGCAAGAACCTGCTATCGTAGAACTGCATCAACCCGAAGATGAAGCGGTTTCCGTATCGACTGAACCAGAGCTTGTCTGGAATGCAGCAGCTCGTGCCGATACCTATCATTTGCAGGTTTCTGATGAGCCGGATTTCAGCGATCCGCTGGTTGATGAAGAGGAGCTCACAGACACCTATTATCAGCTTGATCAGGAGCTTGAGAATGAAACTACCTACTATTGGCAGGTTCGGGCGAATAATGAAAACGGTTTTGGAGACTGGAGCGAGGCCTGGTCATTCACCACCACCGTTGATGCTCCCGAGATCGTTGAACTGGAAGCTCCTGAAGAAGAGTCGACCGGTATTGCTGTATCGCCGGAGTTACAGTGGAATGAATCCGAAAGGGCTGAATCCTATCAACTGCGAATCGCCGAAGATTCCGGTTTTGATAGTATCGTAGATGACATCTCCGACATCTCGGGTATCTCCACCTCAGTTGATGAGCTTAAGTACAACTCCACCTATTATTGGAAAGTCAGAGCTCACAATTCCGGCGGGGAGAGTGAGTGGAGTGATGCATGGTCATTTGCAACCGAGTTCGGGCTGGATACACCTGTTCTCGCACATCCGGAAGAGGGTGAAGAAGAGATCTCCGTACCCGCATATTTGCACTGGCATCCGGTAGAGGAAGCCGTCGATTACAAATTGCAGGTAGCCACAGATGAAGACTTTGACAAACTGCTGGAACTCGGTGACTCAGATGAGTTAGCTGATCAGATTTCGGAAGGGGATGATAAACAATCGGAAGATTGGACAATCTCGCAAAAGGTAGAAGCCCTTGATTTCAACAGTGAATACTACTGGCGGGTCAGGGCGTTTAACGATGATCTTAAAAGCGATTGGAGTGAAGCAAATAGCCTGACCACAGAAAGTGCTCCGATTTCCACACCCGTCACCTTGGATTCACCGGATGACGAAAGCAGTGAAGTTCCATTCCCAGTAGAACTGAGCTGGGAGGAGTTTGAAGATGCCGATAATTATGATATACAAATTTCGGAATCCTCTGAATTCAGGTCAGTTCAAGCTGAATATGAGTTTGAAGGTACCAGTTTCAGTACTCCCGATTTAAAGGATACGACCTCTTATTACTGGCGAGTAAGAGCGACCGTTGACGGAGAAAAATCCGTTTGGTCGGAAGTCCGGACCTTTGAAACAGCTTTTTCCGGCGAAGAAATTACGGATGCTCCGCAGTTAGTTTCACCGGAAGATGAAGCTGAACGCAAGGCATTGGCGGTTTACCTGATGTGGGAATCTATAGTTCATGCCGAAGAGTATGACGTTGAGGTAGCCACCGACTCTCTTTTTGATGAAGTGATTTATCCGGAAACCGAACAATTGTCCAAAGAATCTTTGGACTATGTTCGACTTTCAGATGAAAGCCAATCCGAAAAAGAAACGGTAAGGGCTTTACAAGTTGATGACCTGGATTATCATACCACCTACTACTGGCGGGTGAGAGGCACCAATCCTAACAGTGAGGGTGATTGGTCTGATGTATACTCCTTCTCAACAACCAGAGATACCGAAATGGGGCCTGAACTGGCATCACCCGCTGATGGCGAGGATGATTTAGACTTTCCGGTGGAGTTGGATTGGCAAGCCTATGAAGATGCAGCTCACTATGATCTGCAAATATCAGAAGCTCCTGACTTTGGGCATACGACGACGGTTTTTTCCTATGACCAAACCGAATTCTCTGCATCTGATTTAGCAGACACGACCACCTACTATTGGCGTGTTAGAGCAACCGTCGATGAGCAGCAAACAGCCTGGAGTGAGGTTAAGACCTTTACTACTGGTATCGAGGATCCCCAAATTACTGATGCACCGGAGTTAGACGAACCTTCGGACCAAGCAGAAGATGTTGAATTCCCGATTAACCTGAGCTGGCAGGAGTTTGATGATGCTGAAAGCTATGACCTTGAAGTCTCCCGATCGGCAGATTTTGATACGCTTCGTGCGGTTCGTGATTTCGAAGGGACGAGTCATGAATTTGCAGACTTGGCCGATAGCACCCATTATTTCTGGCGGGTCCGGGCTTCTGTAGATGGGCAAAAATCAGCATGGTCGGAGGTGTGGTCGTTTGAAACCGAACTTCGCCCGCCGGAAGTGCCGGAATGGAAACCTGAGGACGGCGCTGATGGTGTGGAAACCGACATATTGGTAGAATGGAGTGGCTCTGAGCGTGCTGAAACGTATAATCTGCAACTGGCAGAGGATGAAGACTTCGAAGAGCTGGTCATCGATGAAACCGACATTGTGGATACCGAATTTAAGGCTTCTGAGTTGAGTTCCGGTACTACCTACTTCTGGCGTGTTGAAGCAATTAATGAAGTTGGTGGCAGTGGTTGGTCGGAGTCGCTCAGCTTATCGACCAAAGATCTTGTCTCAGTAGACGGTGAAGGGGAAGTTCCTGATGAATTTGCCCTGGGTGATAACTATCCCAACCCCTTCAACCCGGATACGCGCATTCGCTATGATCTACCGGAGCAGGCCAACGTGCGTCTGGAAGTTTACAATATCCTTGGTGAGCACGTTAGAACGCTTGTTGATCAGAGCCAGCAAGCCGGTCGCTATGAAATCACCTTCGACGCTTCGAACCTTTCCAGCGGTACCTACATCTACCGCATCGAGGCCGGTAATTTTGTGGAGACGAAACAAATGATGTTTGTGAAGTAAAAAAAATTCCCATCTCTTTTTTAGAAACCACCCATTAGATCGACAGATTTAGTGGGTGGTTTTTTATAAGTATTAATTGATGAGCCTCATACAAGCGCAAGCTATGTTGATTAATCAGTGCTAAAGCATTGCGCTTTACTGCACAGAGAACTGAATAGAAATTTGAAGTTGGCAGTAAATGCAGTCCGCCAAATACCTGCCTGAATAAACTATTCAAAAGCGCTCATCCAATAGATTGAAATTTGAATGATCTGATTTATTCCTGTTATACGTGTTGACGGACAAGAGCGATATAATTCATTTAAATAACATGGATATGGATCAATTAAAAATACAAACGACTCAGGGGTTCGACTTTGAAAATGTTCTTAAAAGGGTTGCAATTCTGACTTTTGCGCTTTGTTTCAGTTTAGCGGGAGTAGCTCAGGCCGAGGATGACCCGTTTATTACCATCTGGCAAACTGATAATGAAGGCGGTTCGGATGATGATCAAATAATGATTCCTGGATACGGTTCCGAATATGAAATACAGTGGATTGAAGTTGAAAAAGTCAACGGTCAGTGGGAAGAGGTAGAAGATGGAAATACCGGAAGTGATACCGGAGAGCATCTACATACTGTGGATATTGGAGAACCGGGAACCTACCGTATCGTCATAAGCGGAGAATTTCATCGAATTAATTTTGACCGGTTCAACAGTGAAGATGAGGAAAAAATTTTGGAAGTAGTTCAATGGGGTGATATCGAATGGAGCTCTATGGAAGGTGCTTTCATGGATGCGATAAATGTTGATATAACTACTGATGACAATCCGGACTTATCAAATGTAACCACTATGGAGGATATGTTTCGGAATGCCGAATCGATGAACGGAGATATCGGTGACTGGGATACTTCAAATATCACAGACATGAGCAATATGTTTTGGGGTGCCAGCTCATTTAATCAGTATATCGGAGAGTGGGAGACCGGCAATGTTACCACTATGAGGGAAATGTTTCGGCATGCTGAATCATTCAATCAGGATATAGGTAGCTGGAATACCGATAACGTCGGGAGTATGTACATGATTTTTAGTAATGCAGAATCCTTTAATCATGATATTAGCGAGTGGAATGTTGAAAATATTTCAAGCATGGCAAATATGTTTAGTAATGCCAAAGCTTTTAATCAGGACCTAAATGGCTGGAATACCGAAAATATCACAGATATGACCGCTATGTTTCAGGGAGCTGAATCATTCAATGGGGATATTAGTGAGTGGGATACCGGCAATGTAACTTCAATGGAAAGAATGTTTGATAACTACGAATCTGTTGGGGTCTTTAATCAGGATATAGGTGGTTGGAATACGGAAAATGTCACCAATATGTCTCGAATGTTTAACGGTCAGGAGTCTTTTAATCAGGATATCAGCAACTGGGAAACCGCGAATGTGACAGATAAGAGCAGCATGTTCGTAAGAGCTAAGTCTTTTGATCAAGACATCGCTGGTTGGGATACGGGAGAAGTTACTACCATGTGGAGAATGTTTGACGAGGCAGAATCTTTCAATCAAGACATAACCGGATGGGATACCGAAAATGTAGAAAATATGCGGGCCATGTTACAGGATGCAGTGTCTTTTAATCAGGATCTTGGGGATTTGGATATTACTGGAATTTCTGACGAGGACGGTCATACGCTTAATAACATGTTGGATAACTCAGGCCTGTCGATCCAGAATTATACTGAGACACTGATTGGATGGTCGGACCAGGCTGTACAGGACGACATCATTCTGGGAGCAGAGGGCCAGTTTTACCTTGAAGATGCTGAGAGTGCCCGTGAAAGCCTTATTAACGATAACTCCTGGGATATAAATGACGAAGGAGTTACGGAGTTAACAGGATTTACTGCAATATGGAAATCTGATAAAGACGGAGCATCGGCAGACGATAAAATTACTATTCCTGCGGAAGGTTCTGATTTCCAGTTAGAGTGGGTAGAAGTTGAAGAAGACAACGGCCGGTGGCTGGAAGTCGACGATGGTAATTCGGGACAGGATACCGGTAGCGATGAGTACACCGTCAATTTTGGAGAGCCGGGTACATACAAAGTGGAGATCACCGGAGACTTTCATCGCATTAACTTCGGCACTTACGGGTCTGATGGAGGAGGAGATGAAGATAAGATCCTGGAAGTGGTAAGTTGGGGAAATACGATTGAGTGGTCTTCTATGGAAGGAGCCTTTAAAAATGCATCAAATCTTCAGGTACGTACAGCAGACACGCCAGACCTAACCCATGTAACCAGTATGAACCAAATGTTTAAAAGGTCGGAAGTACTGGATGGTGAAACCTCAAATTGGGATTGGGATACCCGCACAATCACAGAGATGCGAGAAGTATTTCGTCAGGCAGAATCATTTGATGGTGAAATCGGCGAATGGGATACTGAAAATGTAACTACTATGCATGGCATGTTTCGGGGAGCAGCCTCTTTTAATCAGGATATTAGCGGGTGGAATACATCAGAGGTGACCACAATGCGTAGAATGTTCCAGTTTGCTCAGGACTTCGACCAGGATATTAGCGATTGGCAACTAAGTAATCTCGAAGACATATCATTTATGTTTTCCTCTGCAACAGTATTTAATCAGGACCTGAATGACTGGGATACCAGAAATATAGAGACGATGAGAGGAGTTTTCGGAGGTTCCGGGAATGATAGCTTTAACGGAGATATTACTGAGTGGGATACCGGTAATGTTACTGATATGTACAGCATGTTTTCACGCACTGAATCATTTAATCAGGATATCAGTGAATGGAATACAGAGAATGTCACGAATATGGAGCGTATGTTTCAGCAAGCTGAAGCATTTGATCAAGATCTGGGAAGTTTGGATGTAGCTAACGTTACAGAAATGGATGAAATGCTCAACGACTCCGGTATTTCGATTGAGAATTATGATAGTTTATTGACCGGATGGTCTGAGCAGTCATTACAAAGTGATCTAAACCTTGACGCCGAAAGTCTTTATTACTGTGAAGCCGGTGATGAGCGCCAGTTCATTATGGATGAATTTGAGTGGGAAATAAATGATGAAGGACAGGCTGAAGATTGCATTGAGGGGCTGGTAACATCAGAATCGATGAAAATCAGTGCGGATGATGAAGATTCTCCGGTAGCCTTCGACGGTACTGGAATCAACATGACCTTCTCCGGCATTGATGAATCCGGAGATGTTACAGTTGACAGATATGATCAAAAACCCGAAGACCTCTCCGGCGTAGGCGAAGAGTTAACCATAAGCGATCAACGCTTTGTTATCACCTCTGATGAAGACCTTCAGTTTGATGAAGCCGAACTCCGGTTTGACGCGGATGAATTAGACGTCGATGATCCAAATGAAGCCGTGCTTTACACCCGCTCAGATGAGGGCGAAGGCGATTTCGAAATGATTGACCCAACCCAATACGACGAAGGTGAAAACGAAATCTACGCTTCGGTAGAATCCTTCAGTGAATTCGTCATTGCAAAAAGCTACGACGTAAGCAGCGATGATGAAGACGAGCTGCCAGCTGAATTCACCTTGAATCAGAACTACCCAAACCCCTTCAACCCGACCACCACTATAAACTACGAATTACCGGAGGCATCCAATGTGCGGATTGAAGTGTATAACATCTTAGGTCAGCATGTGAGCACGCTGGTGGACGAAAACTTGCAGGCAGGTCAGCACGAAGTCACCTTTGATGGTTCGGAACTTTCCAGCGGTACCTACATCTACCGCATCGAGGCTGGTGATTTTACCGAGAGCCGGCAGATGATGTTGGTGAAATAGCTTTGAAATATTCCCTCAACCAGTGCAAGTTGCGGGACTAGTAACAAAAAATCGAAACACGAGCGAAAACCGTCAGGTCAATCGTACCTGACGGTTTTCGCTACTCAACTGTCGCAGTTGATAGTATTTAGACAGACTTATCGCGGCTATTAATACCATTTTATTACCCTAATTTATACGAACCTGAAGGGTTCAAATATGAATAGCCTCCGACCGCGGCGGGGGTTTATGAATCCCCCCTTCCCCACACCCAACACCGCGAAGCGGGGTGGAACCCTTACATAGGTTTTTTGCCTCATGATTCAACCCGGCTTCGCCGGGTTGGATGGCGGGGAATGGCTTGTTACCCCGGACTTGCGCCCGGTGCTAATCATATTTAATCGGGATTTTATACGGGTAATAAGGATTAAATACCATCTGCAACAGTTGAATCGCTATTTAAAAGAAGGCGGCGCGCCAGGATAAAACACTGAATAAAATTGTCGGTAAGAGTGGTATTGCTATTAACATTTCCGTTGGCGTCTGCTTCAATTCTCCAACTTGCTCCGAGTGTGTAGTGCATATCACAGCTATAAAAAATATGAGGATGTAATAAATCATCAATCGATATCACCACCAACTCGATTTTTTTTCAAAAAACTGTTTTATTACTAAGTAGGTATTTTTTATTTACCGGCTGTACAAAAAAATAAGGGTTGTGCAAATAAAGCCGGTTTTAATTCCAGGGGTTCAAATCTTGAAAAGAATAAGGGTGATCATTTCAAAGGATAGCCACTCTGGTTGTGAAATTATCAGATAATCCAAATTCGAACAGGGTAGTGCATCATGAAAGCTGATGAACACATTGAAAATGGGCGCAAATTGGAAGATGGTAATGGTAACAGCTATCGCCACCCGTTTTGGGCAAACATATTCGAATGGTTTTCATCTTCAGGCAAAGATGACGAGTATGAAATCTTAAGTGAAATCCCGGTTTTTCAAAATCTTCGCAAGCGTGAATTATCGGTAGTTTCAACCTATTTGCATGAGCGGGAGTATGAGCCGGGGGAGTATATTTTCCGGACTCATCAACCCGGAGCTGCCATGTTTATAGTTGAAGAGGGTGTTGTTGAAGTAGTTCATGACAAGGACGGGGAAGATTTTATTCTGGCGAGGCTCGAACAAGGCGAATTTTTCGGCGAACTCGCATTATTGGATAATTCACCGCGGTCTGCTTCTGCCATCGCAAAAGAAAAAGCCAGGCTGTTGGCCATATTCAGAAATGACCTTGAAAAGCTGATGATAAGTCAACCCGTAATTGGTGCCAAAATTTTGAAGCAGCTTGCCGTGATCATCGGGATGCGACTGAAAGCCACCAATGAGCAATTGAGCCAAAACCAACTGGCATGAGTCAAGAACTGGAAGAGCTCAGACAGCAGCGAAGAAAGCGCAGCGTGGTTTATTATTCGCTGTTCAGCATTGTTTTTTTGGCGCTGTCGGTTTATATCCTTGTTTCACTTCAGTCAATTATCTTACCGATCGTATTGGGTTTCCTGGCAGCCTATCTGTGCATACCACTGCTGGATATGTTACGCAGAAACGGCATTCCGAAAGCTGCGGGAATACTCATTTTATTTGCGAGCATTTTTATAATCATTTTCTATGTTTCGAGAGAGGTAATACAGCTGATTCCCGACGAAAAAGGCATGTTGGAGCTCAGGGTCAATTTGCAATATCAGCTCAATGATCGGTATCGGGAATATATGGGAGTTGAAGATTTTGATGGCGCTGATGAGGGAAATCTGTTCTATGAAGTATTCGGAGATGAATTAGACCCGATGCTTCAAACCATTAACACCTTTCTGATGCTCGATGATGAAGAAACTGAAGCATTTGAAGAGTATCGGGAGGCAGAGGATGAAGAGGGAGAGCCACTGGTTTCCAATCACACCTGGCATCATTATGAACAAAATCTTACCGACATCAACCAGATGGATTTAGAGGATGATATTGTTCAGGTTGATGAGGATGAAGAAAGTGAAGAGGAGTTGGTTGAGGATGAAGCAGCCGATCACTCACTCATTGCCGCAATAATCAATGTAGCATCCATTTGGTTGATCATGCCGGTAGTTTTTCTGTTCATCCTTGTTGATGACGGACGGCTGAAAAAAAGCCTGATCAGTTTGATACCGAACAATTACTTCGAAATGGCATTAACAGCCCTGGATAATGTTGATAATGCCATTGGTAATTATCTGAGAGGGACATTTATGGAAGTACTTGCTGTGACCATATCTTTTTGGGCATTACTCATACTCATTGGTTTTGATTGGGGGGTGAGTCTGTTGCTTGCTTTGGTAGCCGGTGTTGCTAACATTCTGCCATTTTTCGGAAGCGTCGTCGGTCTAGTCATCATAGCACTTTTTGCACTGATGGAAGGTCACATGGGAGGTATAAATCCGTTACTTCCATTTATACAACCTGACCACCTCTTACTTTGGAGTGTTTTAGTGGTCCTGATCGTCCAATTAATTGATAACATCTACTTCAAGCCTGTCATCTACGGTAGTGCGGTTGACCTGCATCCTTTGATTGTCTTCCTCGCGGCAATAGCCGGCTCGGTGATGTTTGGCTTTATTGGCTTGTTATTCGCTATTCCGGTGATTGTGATTTTAAAGGAACTCTACGGAACTATCCACAGGGAGCTGAAGGCATATTTTCTTATCTATTAATCCCGCAGGCAAAATTGCCTCTGTTGCCTTAATAACTCAACTGTCGCAGTTGACACCAAGTAACATAGTATTTTGACAGACTTTTCGCGGCTATTAATACCATTTTTCACCCTAATTTCTACGAACCCGAAGGGTTCAAATATGAATAGCCCCGCATGCAATGCGGGGTTTATGAATCCCCCTCCCCACACCCAGCCCCGCGAAGCGGGGTTGAATTGATTACAGCAAATATCGCTCATCGATCGATAAGGGAAAAATTGAGATGAAGTATTTGGATCAAACGTAGTTGTTTGGCTAATCGTCCTTTTTTGGTTGCAACTACAATCGCCCGTTAAAATTCATATAAAGGAGCTATTGGAACTTAAGTTAACGCCCGTAGATCCTGGTGTTATTCCGTATAGTAAATGATCCAAATAAAAAAGCCCTTGCCGCTATGATAGCAGCAAGGGC
>SLJN01000061.1 GCA_007135115.1 Balneolales bacterium | reverse complement strand
TCACTTGAAGTTAAAAAGTTATATCCAGCTTCTGCTAGTAGATCGTCTCCTAAATCAACCGCCGGCAAAGATGGAGTTTCCTCCATCTCCGATTCCAGATTATTCATAGCATCTTCAACGAGGGCTTCGAATTCATCCCGTTGCTCTTTGGCTTCGCTAATCAAATCTCCGTAGTCGCCTTCACCGAGGCCACCATCAACAGTTACCGGATCGGTCTCCAGCATGAACCACCCTTCCAGACAACCGTCGGTTATCTTCAGATCGGCACAGCCTTTCCCCGCTGCAAACAATTCATAACGATCATCGGCTCGTTGAACAAAAGCACCTTTTAAGTCTGCATCTACTGAAAACCCAGCGGATAATTCACCGGATGCAATAACGTAAGCGCCCAAAGGTAACTCGGCATCATCATAGGTTAAGTACCAAACGGATCCGCCTATATCAGCCTCAACGGTAATTACGGGTGGGTCAAGGTCGGTCCAGAAATCAACTTCGAGCAAAAAACCGTCTCTGCTGGCAAGTAAATCTGCCGTACCATTCATCATGCCCTCGAAGAGATTACCCTCAACGCCACCTGCTACTCCCCATACGGTTTCATCGCCGGTAAATGTCATCATGAATTCAATACCGGCATCCGTGGTCCCGGCATGAACCATGGGCTCCATCCCTGCTTGAACCTGCGCTGTCGCATGGATTGAAATGTAATCAGGGTTATCCGGATCACGGCCTGCCTGGACTGAAAAAGCGCCGGCAGCTGTTAGCCCAGCGCTTCCATCCATTTCCATGTAATATCCGTCCGCGTCCATGTAAAAATAGCTGCCGGTAATCTCCACAAAGGTGCTGCCATTGAAAATGTTTGCCTCACCGGCTCCGATAAGTTCAAGTTCAGCATACAACATCAGCGAGGAAGCGATGTCGGCACCATCATCTCCACCCGGCCGCTCCGGCGACGGGCGTTCAATGCCGTCAGGCGCATCGGGGCGGAAGTCTTCAACCGCATTGGTGACCATATCCAGATCCTCTTCTCTTGGATTGTAGAAAAAGCCGCCTCCAAACCCGCCAAGGGCGATGATGCCCGGTACCACTTCCAATCCGGCATCAGCCCGGACTGCGGCAAAGGCGCCGACGGATAAGTCATCATCCATGGTTGAAAAACCGCCGGCAATCATTGCCCCGGCAGTCATGCCTTCCATTTCAAAAGTTCCGCTACCGGCTGCCATCAGAGCCATGCCATCATCGGTGGACTCATATCGCAGGCTGGCGTTGGCTTCCAGCATATCACCGAGGCCAATTTCAAATCTATCGACATTGAAGGTGATGTCACCATCATTGGTTTCATAGAAAAGAACTTGCTCAATACTTCCGCTGAAAGCTCCGTCGTCACTGTTATCCTGTCCACCTAATGAAAGGGCGAGTGCCGGACCGTCGTCAGCATCTCCGCCTGCTTCCGGGCAGGGTCCGAAACACAGAAATGTTTCGACATCTACCTCTTCGGTTTCTTCTTCGGCGTCATCCAGGTCATCAGGACCGGCCCCGAAACCATTGGCCACCTCGATGGTTGTATCTTCTTCATACACGAACATTCCCACTTCAAGAGTGGCAATTTCCATAATATCGAAAGAGGCGTTTCCGTCGAAATTTCCTACTTCCTCAAGACCGTTGGTGGTGATGGTAGTTCCTTTAAAAGCCGACTCTCCTGAAACACCGGAAATATCAAAGCCGGCCTCACCATTAAGTACAATTTCAAAAACTTCACTATTTGAAGAAGCTACCTCTCCTTCTATATCGATATAGACAAAACCTTCGTCGATGGTGAAAGGCACATTTCCGGTGACGTTATACTCTACAATCGGATCCCGGGTCGGTTTCAGTGAGATTCCGGGATCGTCTTCCAGACTTCCGGCTTCACCGAAATTAATTTTTTCTTCACCATCGTAGCTGACATCAGCGGCGATTGCGATTTCGGTCTGCTCGACATTACGCGGATCGATATCAAAGAGAAAATCAGAAAGAACTACCGTAATATCAGCGCCGAGATCAAACTCAGGTTGGTCGGCCAGCCCATCATCTTCGCCATCGTCTTCTATTTCGGTACTCACATCGATTTGATTATTCGAATCGCGGCCGATTTCAAGTGCCAACTCCCCGCTTTGATCAACAGGGTCGGGAACCAGGAAGTCGAAGTTACTGCTCAGATGAAGCCCTTCATCATCATCGCGGGTTATACCGAGGGAAGTCAGTACCAGATATTCATCAATAATATTGACCTCATCACCGCTGATTGATCCGATAGTGAAATTGCCTTCGGTATCCGCTGAGAGGTCATTGTATTCCATTTCTTCATCAAAAAAGGTCAAATCGCCTGACTCCACAGAAGCCGTAAGTGTGCGACCCGAAAGCTCGATGGTCGGGTTTTCAAGCGTCCCGGCCACTGAGCCGTCCAGCAGTTCAAACTCGGGATCCGGCAGATCGGCGGTAACCCCGTCAACATCCAGAACCAGATTGGGATCCTGATTCAGATTGGTGGCCCCGAGTTGAAAATCATCAACCGAAAAGGAGAGCGGCTCACCGAGCATATCCTCAAAATCCACAACTCCACTGAATCCGACGATAAACTCATTGTCGTCTGCTGTGACGGAGAATGGGCTCTCTTCATCAAAACCCAACTCAGCGAATCCAAGATGAGCAGAGGGTAAATCAGACGGTGTTTCGACATCAAAGTCCCATGCGGAATCCTCAAATCCCGCCGCGAAGAAAAGCGGGAAAGCTTCATCGTCCTCTGTTTCAATTAGCGTGGTTTTGACCCGACCGGATATGTATATATCGGCAGGCGAATTAATGGTTAGTTTGGCTCCATATAATCCAAGGTCAAGTTCGCTATCCTCACCATCACCATTTACGGAAGATGCTATATGGTGATCGATTAACGGATCCACATCTTCATCATAAGAATCCAGATATTCGCCGATTTCAATTTCGGCTTCCTCAAAACCGGAGGTGCCGACCGTGGTTTCGGCTGTGGCTTTTTCGTCTCCAAAAGCTTCCGGAAGTTCAACGGAGATCCGGGTGGTAAGTGACTGAGCGTCTCCTGTTCCTACGCCAAGTGAATCCACAGAAATCGGGGCACCAGTGTAAGACTCCAGATCGAGATCCGACTCCATGGATATGGATCCGCCATTCGGCACATAGCTATCGTCGGTGGTCAGGTCAAAATGCACTTCCACATCGGGAATATCGTCACCATCGGCCAATGCCGGAAACGTGACCGGCAGCGGATCGTCTTCGGTTTCAAGCGTGTAGCCTCCATCTTCGTTTGACTCGATATCGATGATAGGTTCGCCGTCATCATCGGTTACTTCCACGTAGGCAATTTCTTCGGATGGCAACCCAAGGGTATCCGGCAGTGCCGCCATTAAACCCTGACCAAAACTAAAACCGTCTGAGTCCAGAATGGCGAGGGGGTCATCGCCGGGATCATCCCCCGTAAAAATGGATACTTGCCCGCGTTCTACCTGAGGTGCTTCTACGCTGAAGGCAAAATCGTCCTCAAATTCCGCGGAGAGTTCAGCAAAATCATCATCCTGAATTCTTAAGGCAGCACTGGCAGCGCCGTCGTAATTCAGCCCGTCCTGATCCAATATAACCTCGCTGTCTGCTGTAATATGCAGCGCTTCGCTCTCGGGAGCTTCGTCGGCATCTTCATCGACAATGGCTGCCGAAAGCGGGGATATGCCAACCTGCAATCCGAAACCGCTGGATATGGAAGCTTCACCTGAGACAATTTCCATGTCGGGCAAGCCAAAGGTGAGCTGATCGAAGGTGGTTTCTACATCGAAATCACCGGCCTGAAGATCTCCGCCGGCATCCAGCATTAGGCCGGAGCTGTCAATGACGGCCTCCTCCACTTCAAATTCCATGAACGGATCATCATCGGTGAGTGGCAGGGGTAGCATGAAAGGATCATTCAGACTGATTTGACCGTCGGTAATTTGACCGGCCATTAAATCAACTTCTATTTCACCGTCTGCACTTATATCATCGTCCGGGCCTTCTGCTTCCGCAGTTAAATTACCGTCGAAATGCGCCTCCTGTTCTTCATCCACATAGCTGAAGTAGAGATTTCCTGTACCCGGTGTTATTGTAACCGGACCAAGCTCGAGGTACCCGCAAGGACTGATATCTTCGATGGCTCCTTCAAAACCTTCGCCGCCGACCAAATCAAAATCGAAGGTGACATCGTCCATATCGCAATCCGGCTCTTCGGCAGCAAAGAACGGAATGTCATCCACCACACCGGAGAGGTTGATATCAATATTTTGGGTCATCTCACCCTCAACTTCAACCGCTTCAAGATCTCCGAGGATTTCATCGATGCGTAGTTCCGGAGGATTTAGTGCGGAGGGTCCGGCGGGGATCGTCACACCGTCAATGGGATTGTAGGGATCCATACTTCCGTTGAGAAAGCCGTCTTCAAAACTGACATCAGTGAATAAGAATCCGTCGGATGGCTCCAGATCACCGTTACCCAAATCAGGAAGCTGCAATTCAAAATCCAAATCAGGTGAAATTTCCGGAAGCTCACCATCAAACCAGTCAAAATCTATATCTGATCCGGTTCGCAATGCCAGCGGCTTGATGGTAAAACCAGCCAGATCATATTCCGGAAGTTCGAGTCCGCCAAGAGAACTGCTGTTGATATCCTGTTCCGGAATTGAAATGCCGTCGGTGCCGAGCTGTAACCCATCAAGCGGGATGGAGAACGGCTCGCCTTCATCAAAATCAAAACTGAATGCGGCGTCGAGTTCAACAAGAAAATCCCATCCGTCTTCCATTGAATAGTCCAGTATCGGTTGGGATTTAATGCTATTGAGGTCCAGATCAAACCCCGGCAGGTCGATATTTACCGGATTTTCAGGTTCAATGGATGAAAACTCATTTACCGAGATGCTGCCCGGCTGAAAGTTAAACTCGAGTTCGGAGAGAGCTTCAAAGTCGCTGCCGTCACCAAGTTTAAAATCGGCATCCACATCAAAATTAAATCCAACGCCATCTCCCGATAAAACGGGGGCTTCCAAATAACCGGATAAACCTGTAACTCCCAGATGCAGCTCGTCAAAATTGTCAATCATCGGGACCTCCACATCGAGATCGGGCATATCGAACTCGCCGCTGAGGTTTCCACTTCCGGAAAACGTTAATAACGTATTGCCATCAGTGGAAAGCGAATGATCAAATAGCTCCAGATCTCCGAGAAGTTGCAGGTATGAGCTTCCGTCAGAGACCCAATCGGTTTCTCCGAATTTAATTTCAGAGAGTTCAAAAGGAACTCCGAGATTATCGAGAAAATCATCCAGCGGGTTACCGTCCGGCAAGGTTACTGAAGCCATTCCCGTGTCGACCTCGAAATCTCCCGGGGTTGCCGTAATGGTAAAATCTTCAAACTCCACTCCGGCAATTTCAGGAGGTGAGGCGGGATCAAATGCGGGAATCACAAGATCGATAGGTACGCCATCGATGGTGGAAAGTTCGATCAGTCCGGTTTCCGGCTCTTCAAAGTCTACCAGCAAATCACCATCGCTATCCCTCAGCCGTATAAAAGCGACCTGCAGGCTGGGTACCGGCAATTTCTCAGGCAGCAATTCTTCAGCAAAACCGGATACCAGTGGATTTAATCCATTGTGATCGAAAAAGGCAATCCGTGAATCACCGTAATACAGATCCACACTGCCTGAAGAGACTTCAAATGGATTGAGTTGGAATGCGAAATCGTCGGAGAACTCAAGATTGAGATCGTCATATTCGAGATCTCCTACAAAGACCGCACCGTCAGCCACGCCTTCCGTGTTAACACCCGAGGAATCGATCATGACTTCGGCCCCAAGCTCCATATAAAATCCCTGCTCGGGGCGCTCATCCTCATCTTCTTCCACCGGGATCATCTCAAACTCGGGGGCGTCCAATTCGTCCGGGAAATCAACCAGGAAAGCAAAATGCTCATCGAACATGATTTGTCCGGATGAAACGGATTGATCTTCGTGATCTATGGTAACCTCATCGAAGGTGACTCCGACCTCTTCATCGCCAATCATAACGTCCTGCCTGCCATCTACATGAAATCCATCAAGATCAATACTTGCCTCATCGATTTCAAAAGTCATAACCGGATCCGAAGACGGCAACTCCCAGGTAAAGGGGTCATCGATAGTAAAATCAAGATCGGTGAATGAAGCGTCTACCACATCGTAGCCCAACTCTCCTTGTATGGAATGATCTCCTGATAAATGCAGCAATGCCGCACTATTTAAATGAAGGTCCCGGTTTTCGCTTTGGCTTATCGCAAATGAGATTGTGCTTTCCTCCAGTTCCGTTTCGAACGGGCCTACAGGAAGTTCACAACCGGTATTGCTCACCTCAAAGGAGCCGGTAACGCCAACATCAGTAAATTCGAGATCAACATCCGTATCTTCGGCAACCTGTTCGTCGGAACAACTCAAGGGCGTTCCCGGGGTATAGGTACTTTCTACATTTAAATCAGTCTCAGAAGCGGTGAAGCTTTCCTCCGATACGTCCAGTAATGATGAAATCGATCCTTCAACCTCGTGAATTTCTAATGTGTGATCGGCAAAAAGTTCCATACTGCAATTCGAAAGCGTTTCAGCTAACAGATCCGCCGAAACTTCACCATCGGATATTTCACCGTTTTCCACTACAAGGGTCACTTCATTAAAACAAGACGGAAACCCCGGAGCATCATCTACTGATGCCTCTCCTTCAAAATGAATATCCCACGCTCCGGCTTCGTCCGGATCAATTTCATCCCAGGGGAACAGAATATCTTCCACCTGCAGCAAGTCCAATGCAAATTGCAGATCCTGGTATTCAAAGTCCGGCAAAAGATCCGGATCGTCGAGGGTGATCTCCGGTATATCGATGCCGTCGGGTGTAATCACAAAAGTTTCCTGATGATCAAACTCCTTATCATCCAAAACGGGAACATGAATCGCCGCTTCAACCGGAATATCAAAATCCCATTCGCCGGCCTGTTGATCATACGCCAGTTCGTTCAGGTCAATGTCTTCGACACTGAGCCTGGCCAACCCGAGATCCAGTTCGGGCTCCGGTACGCTGCAGGTATTTTCCAGCACGTTAAAAGCTGCGTCTTCGCCGGCGCTGAAATCTCCTGTAAAACGAACTCCGCAAGGCTCAATATCTTCAAATCCAAGTGCAAGTTCTCCCTGAGTGGACAGATCATAATCGACCTGTTGCAATGCCGGATTTAGCTCAAGGTTTCCGCTGATTTCCTCCGGGATGATTTCCAACAGGTTCTGATCACCTCCGATGGCGACCGGCTCTAATTCATCGCAGGTCCAACCTGCGCTGATATTACTTCTATCCAGGTTTACTCCTTCAAGGTTGCAGTCTGAAGGTTCTCCGAGATATTCAACACTTCCGTCGGCACGCACGGTTTGATCGGGCAACTGTACCTGAATCTCGTTGAGATGTACATCCAGTAAATCTCCCTCAAAGGTGAACAGGTTTTCGCTGCGCACAAATAAACTACCCTCAAGACCCTCTGGTGTTAGTTGAATGTCGCCCTCTGCCTGATGACTTCCAAGTTGATCGTGTTCAAAACCGGCACTCGCAGATACTCCAGCCCCGTGTCGATAATCTAAACTTCGGAGTGTTATAAAATCATTTTCCTGTAGTAACAATTCGGATAAACCGTCCCCTGACATGCTCACTCCTCCTCCGGTGACAACCGGGTTATCCAGATTCCCCTGCTGAATATTCAAGGAGTGCATTTGAGCTTCAATGTATATCGGCTCTTCCTGATGTTCTATTTCCAACCGCGCATCTACTCGCCCTTCAAGTTCATAAAAGGTGCCGGTATCATGGATTTGCTCTTCAGTCAAATCTTCTAAACCCGTTAAGGAGAGAACGCCTGGAACCAGTTCTATCTCTTCCAGATCCGCCAGGTCGGTATCATCCACTTCATCATCATGATACGTAAAGGTATATATTTCACTCTCACCGTCATTTCGGATGGGTAGTTCATCATTGACGTCGTGCGCGGTTATCTGCCAGGCGTATTCAACGCCGTATTCGAGTGGATACAAATCATTGGTATAAATGAGTGTGGTTTCATCAAACAAAGTCTCTTCATGATGCGCACGGTTAGCATCGATAGCCTCCTCCGGTGTTTGACCTTCAAAAACTTCAACTAACAGAAAAGGGAATGAAAATGTTTACCAGGAAAGACGCTACGATTACACCTAACATTTTTACGGGCAAACTCGACATGGCAAATAAGACCACAGGCTCTAAGACCAGGTATGTGCCTTGCGGATTGGAAGGCACAACAATTATTTTAAGCATAATTTTAATGATGTTGTGTACTCCCTTTCCGACCGTCGGCTCCGACGTTGGTTGGGCGAACCGGCATTTCGCCACTTGGAACTCGCCAATCAATCCCGAAGCGATTGTGGTCGAGGGGGGGACGGAAATCCGCTGGCTTCCCGAGCCTTTCGTGTTCACTCCCGGCGTGTCGGTGCGCTACATCGACTTCGAAAACGGCAACGACAATAACGATGGGCGGACGCCGGAGACCCCCTGGCAGCGCCATCCCTGGGATCCACAGGCCGAGAGCAACGCGGCGGCCGGAGGCGGAGTGCATACCTACGTCTTC
>SLJN01000248.1 GCA_007135115.1 Balneolales bacterium | reverse complement strand
TTATCAAATTTCATGGTTTCACGCGCCGGCGTTCCGACAATCATTCTTGTTTTATTTATTTCTCTGATTCTGGTCATGATCGGGCTGTTCCTCGAATCATGGTGGTCGTATGTACTTTATGCGATAGCTGTCGGCGGATCTGGATTTATTTTATACTTCTTCAGAGATCCGGAAAGACATCCCCCTGAAAACCGAGATGAGCTGGTGTTAGCACCGGCTGACGGCAAAATCATCTCGATTCGCGAAACAGAAGAACCCGTTTATCTGAAAGGCGCTTCCCGGACCATTTGCATATTTCTTTCTGCGATGGACGTTCACGTAAACAGATATCCGGTGAGCGGGAAAGTGGAGTATCTTAAATATCATCCCGGAAAATACCTGGTTGCCTGGAATGATAAAGCCTCAACCGAAAATGAACGTGCTGAATTTGGCGTAAAACACCCTTCGGGAATCAAGGTTTTCTACAAACAGATTACCGGTATCATGGCTCGGCGGATTGTTTATAAAACCAAGGAAGCTGATGAGATATCCGCCGGCGACCGATTTGGTATTATGAAGTTTGGTTCGCGAATGGACATTTCCCTGCCATCCGATGTAGAAATTGAAGTTAAGGAAGGCCAGCGTACGGTTGCAGGTGAAACGGTAATGGCGAAATTAAAGTCATCCCGATGAAAACCTACAGCACACAGCGCGGTAGTAAACACAAAGGACGCATCCGGAGAACTTTTGCCCGTTCTAAACCTCGTAAACCTTTTCCGCGCCAAGCTGTTCCGAATTTTTTTACGCTGATGAACCTGTTTTCAGGTTTTCTGTCCATCATTCATGTTTTGGAGGGTCAACTTGAAATTGCCGCATGGCTCATCGTCATCGCAGGAGCTTTTGATGCGCTGGACGGTTTCATGGCCCGGCTCACCAACACCAGTTCGGAATTTGGAATCGAACTGGATTCCCTCTGTGATTTGGTATCATTCGGTGTTGCACCTGCCTTTCTTCTGTATAGCTTCACGTTACACGATTTTAACACCATGGGGATGTTACTTGCAGCCATTCCGGTGTTATGCGGGGCGGTACGGCTTTCGCGATTCAATGTCGAAGCAAAAGTGGAAGAATCCCCGTACTTCAGCGGTTTACCGATTCCGGTTCAGGCTATCATGATGGCTGCCTTTTTTCTGACCTTCCACGACAACACTCAAATCTTTGATGTTTTCGAGTACGGGGTGAATTCCGTGGTAGTACCCGCCATGCTCACCTTTTCTGTTTTGATGATCAGCACGGTAGCGTTCGACAAAGTTCCCAAGTTTAATCGAGCCTACATGCGCGAGCATCGCAGTACCGTTCTACTCTTTTTGCTCTACTTTGTTTTAATAATTGTCATGCAGGAATACGGCCTCATGATTGCGTTTACGATCTTCATCATCAAGGGACTTGCAACATCCGCAAAGAAGGTCTACGACGCTGTATTCGGAGACGATGATGATTTTGATGACGAGGACAGTATTGTTTCTCTTGATGATTTCTCCGGGCGGTAACTCATAAGTCAAGCCTTTTTACCGGAAATCTATTCATGCTTTTCTACTTTCTTGGGTACTATAAAATTAATTTAACCCAGGTTGGGATCTAACTGCCAAAATCATTGTTTTGATTTTAGTGATCTCAACCTATTGCTGCTGAGTAAATTAAGGGTGGTTATAAATAGCTGTAGCTAACTGCCGGGAAACATGCTGTATAAGATTATGTAACCCTGTGTAGCCAAAAAGCTACATTTAAAATCATACAAGAGGGTACATCAGTTCCAATAGAATTACTATGGAAGTTCGGAAACTCAGTTAATAGGTTTCTTGTAGATCAAAGATAGTAGTCAAGAGTGGTAAATTTGATAACAGGAGTTACTATTCTTACTACTAACAAATACAAGTTAAAGAGTACAGGTCGGAATATAAATTCCGGAGACAAAAAAAACAATCAAATATGGAATAGGGGTATCAGCCTTATCGAAAGAGTATCAATGAGAACTTTGGATAAAACATGAGGGAGACGGGTAACATATCACAGAGAGATGTGAACGAAGGTATTGCCAGAGTCCCTGTTGTATGCTTAGCAGTGTACAGCACAGGTTTGACGACGAGAGGATTCACTCGACAATACGCCTTCTTCATGGTCTTCTTGACCCGAACCTTCATACGTCCAATGGCAGCAGTAGCTGCAGCAACGAATTCTTTACTAAAACAGTAATGAATTCGGTTCCAGAAGGAACAAATCGGAAGAATCGAAAAACTCGATTTCTACCAAACAAGAACCAAAAATACGGAGAAGACGTATGAAACGATTAAGCATATCACTGTTCGCAGTGTTGTTTGTAGCAGGTATGGCTTATGCTCAGGATAATGAAGCTTTAATTGAGCAGACATCCGATGGAAATGAAGCTACCATGAGTCAGGTTGGAAGTAGTAACTACTCCAATGTTGCTCAATTCGGTGGAAGCTCAGGTGTTTTTCATACCTCGCAAGTAGGTAATGACAACTTCATTGGCGGTCAAGCTGGTGATCAATTCCGACAGGCAAATAATGGTGGTAATTACGCCAACTTTACCCAGGAAGGAAATGAAAACCAAATCCGCGGAGTAGGCCTGCAAGGGACCAATAACGAAGCTGAAATTACCCAGGTAGGTAATGAAAACCAAGTGGACTTCTATCAGGATATGAGCGATGGAGTTGCAGATATCTGGCAACAGGGAACCAGTAACTACATCGATATCAATCAGGATGCTAACAGTGGTTCACTTGCTGATCTTTACCAAAATGGTGAATCCAACGAGTTAACTGTCCATCAGGATGACGAAGGGTTTCATTCTTTGGAGGCCATTCAGCAAGGTAATAACAACCTCGCTGATGTCATTCAGTTCGAATCGGATAACACTGCAACCCTCCATCAGGATGGTAACATGAACACTGCCTGGATTAACCAGGAAGAGTCTGTAGGAGGATTGGCTGATGTTGTTCAAGCTGGCAACGGAAACATGGCTGATATTCTCCAGGTAGGCGAAGGAAATGTAGCCGATATCTACCAAAACGGTAACTAATAGTGGCTTAGAGGTGGTGGGAAGTTTATTGCTTCTCACCACTCATTAATAAAATCCTCGAAATTACAAGCGGATAATTTGGATGTCGGATAAAAATGGAAATGAATAGTCACATATTAATTAAAAGGTTAGCAAGATTTATAAGACTTCCTGTCTTGTTGATCTCTATGCTGCTATTGGGTACTTATCCCGTCCATGCAACATCTTCAATAAATGAAAATGAGGATGAGGGTAGGTCTGGAGTTGTTAGGTTGCTGGAAGCATTTGCAAATGACCATAATTTTAGCGAGCAACAAATTCATAAAACTATTAGTAAGCAGAATATACAAAGGTCCACTGGTAACCCAGGCACAAGTAGTTCAGAAGCATACATAGAACAGGTGGGTAAAAATAACAACGCGGAGATATCGCAATCAGGTAGCGATCACAAGGCGTTCATTTCACAACATGGTAGTGGAAATGAGTCGGTGATAGGGCAATGGGGAAATCAAAACCATGCAGATATTAATGTTAGTGGTTTTGATAATATAACAGAAATATCGCAATCCGGCAGCCGCAATAAAGCATTTCTATCCATTAATGGTAACTCTAACAATATTATGGCTAATCAGTCGGGTAGAGGTAATAATTTCGATTTAAATATTGATAGAAGCGACGGAAATAATTTGTCAGTTTATCAACAAGGAAGCAATAACTCTTACACAGAAAATATATCAGAGGTCGATGGTGTGTTAAACCATACCATCAAACAGCATGGCAACGGGAATAAGGCGGACCAAGTCGGAAAATTATTCGGCAATCGTGCTGCCAGTATCACTCAGGAGGGTAATGGCCTTGAAGTCATGATTCAACATGACTAAGAGTTAAAAAATTAAGAAGTAATAATGGTGAAAGGGGAACGGGTAATGTCACCAATAATGATATGGCTGGGGATAATCGGAGCGATTTCGATGTTGCCACAGGTTGACAATTTTCATGATAAGTTGTCATCACATTCTAATGAAACTGAGATTTCCGGCATTATATCAGTCCAAAAAGATGACGACTTAATACATTTTTCAGGTGAGGTTAAGCAGAAAAATGAAACGTATGGAGATCGGGTTCATTATGAACTTAAGGTGGATCGCAATCGAAATAGTAGTGTCTCAAGTAGCACTCAATCCGGAGAGCTGATCTTTGAGGAAAGTCAAGAGTCGCAACAATTATCAAGTGTAACGAAAAATATTGCAAGCGGGGATATTTGCAAAGTTAAGCTGATCATATTCAATGACAGAAAGGAGGTAATTTCAAGATCTGCGCTGCATTTAGAATTAAATTAACAACAGCTAATCAGCAAAAAAATGAGCAGGAGTATGCTAAGAGGGAGAACAGGAATAATGATCGTGGGTCTGATAATCGCCACGTTACCGGTTTTACAATCATGTGAAGATGCCTTGGTCGACTCGGATGGGTACGGGTCAATTGAAGGGTATGTTTTAAAAGATTCTGATGGATCTCCGATTGCAAGAGCATCGGTGACTACAAGTCCGGCAACAGAAGCTATTCTAACAGAAGATGACGGTAGCTTTGAATTTAATGAAATTCCAACCGGTGACTATTCTATTACCATCCGAAAAAGTGGTTTTGAGCGCAGCAGCGTATCAGTCTCGGTAAGAGAACACCATACTGCACGGGCTACGATCTTGTTGGAAGAAACTTCTGATGAAGATTCGGTTGGACAGAAAAATGCCGATATTGAAATCACGAACTGGTGGAATGAACAGGAAGAAGACTCTATATATGCAAATGCTGAATATCGCATAGAAAACACCGGCGATGTTGATTTAGCGGAATTCGAAATCACATTCAAAATTGAGAGTTCTCTGGGTTCATTTTATCACAGTGAAGTAGGGGAGGATTTAGAGTCGGGCAGAAGCAAAATCGGTAGTTTTGAAAAATATATCCGGTCCGAGGAAGCCGATAATTTGGAAGTCTACGACACTTGGTTGAGGAAGGTAAATGACTCTGATTGAATCATTAAAAAAGGCATCGCCAGAGCCCCATCTCCATGTAAAAATGAAGACCAGGTTTGACGACTTAGCCGGGGCATGGCGATGCCTAATTTAATAATCACTATTCTAACACATAATACAACATTTTACCATATAAAAATCAACTATTAATGATGATAGGGATTAATTTAAAGTGTATTGCGATTTTGCTGTTTAATTTTATTGGGTCTGTGCCAGGAGATGCACAACTAACCAATTATATGGTAATTGATTACGAGAGAGAGCGGTCGGTAACGGAAAAAGATATAGAGTTATTTGTAGATGCTACACTGACAATTAATCAAGCACAACGCCAAACACAGCAGCGCATGTGGGAGTTGGCTAATGAATACGGGCCTGGAATTCATGGTACATATCACATGCTTAAAGTAAATGCAGAAAATGATCCCGAATCTGCAGTAAAAAATAGAGAATACCTTGAAAATCGATTCAGCGACCTTCAAAAACAGTTTGCCTTTATAGAGCAGGAGCTAAAAAAAGAAATCATTCGGATTGTTGAAAAGCAGGGGGTTCGCTTAGACCGTTTTTTAGATATCTATGCTTTGATTAATCGTAACCGTTCCTACCAGGATCTTACATTGCAGATCTTTAAAAAACGGGCAGGAGTCGGATCCCGACAGGATGGGCGGTCTAACCTGATGTCTCAGGTATCTGGTGAATCCCGGAAACACGAAATTCAAGATGATTATCCAGTTTATATACACCATTTAACGGCACCCGGCCATACACTTTGGGACCTTGCAGAAATGTATTTTGGTCAACCCGGTTTATGGCCGGTTCTGATGCAACATAATTCCGAACGTATCCTAAGACCGAGACATCTGATGGTGGGAACTATGATTCGAGTGCCGGCTAACTTCATGCGATTTCAGCCTGATCCGTTAATAACGGTTGATGAAAAATTGGAAATGGTTGAAAGCTTGTTTCCCTTTGAAGACTACAGGTTGCAATCGTTTGGATTTGCTTCACAGCAGTTGGATATGCAAAGTTTGATTAATGTACATACCTCAATTAGGGAAGTGCAAAATCAAATAAATGAAAATAGTCACTTAAGGGGTGAACTATACGAGGCGCCCGATTTTTTATCTGTTCTTCTGCCGGTGGAAAAGCTTAAGGATGATGAGGATGAAGAAGAAGCCAAAATGGCTGTTGATAATATGATCATTGACGAAACCCGAACACCTTTTGGTAGTGATTTTTATGACCGCTTTAATGAAAAACTTGAGTTTCCGGAATCACCCTCTGCATCATTAATTATCCGTGTTGTAGAACAACCTGTACCAGGGCGAGGGTCACAGATTACCATTGAACTTAATTACGAGGAAGTTTATCAATTTCAAATACAACCCGTTTATGATGAGTTGATAGAAACGGCCGATGCAGCAGCACAAGGTTTAAATACTCATATGAGAGAAAACCAACAACAAGGTTTAAACTTTTATTAAATAGCTTATTAACAATTAAACAAGGAGATTACCATGAGAGCTCAAATTCGGATTCTAATGAAATCTGCATTACCCGTTATGGTTTGTTATTTCTTAATACCAAACCATGCTGAAGCACAAGACTTTAGGTTTCAATTTAAAAACCCTGGTTTTGGTGGTCACCCAAGCAATGTTCAATATTTCATGAATACGGCGGAGGCACAGAAAAGAGATTTCGAGGGTGACGAAGCTGACCGGTTTCGACGCGATCCCATGCAGGATTTCCAGCAAAACTTTCAACGTCAAATGTTAAGTCAATTATCGCGGGATCTTGTTCGTGGAGAGTTTTCGGGGGTTGACTTATCATCCGAAGGGGTCTACGATTTGGGAGATTTTACTATAGAGGTAATGCCGGGATTAGATGAAATAGCAATTGAAATCACCGACCAACTAAGCGGTGAACGCACACAAGTTGAAATACCAAGGTTTTGACCCGGTAAATTTATGTGACTGATATCAAAAAACAATCATCAGTCGACAAAGGGTAACAGGTAATAAAATATATCATTCAAGGAGCGATATGAGAGGTACGAAAAATCAATTGGTGGGTCGATATCATCTGTTAATGACTTTGATGATATCCATGTGGGTTTCGGCCTGCGGCAATCTTTCACCGTTTCAAAGTGATCCGGACTTGCGAAGTTCTGAGCTTCCGGCTCATCCGGAACTGACCGAGCTTCCGGCTCCGAGTGAAAAAATGGTGGCGGCGGTTTATCGGTTCAGGGATCAGACCGGACAGTATAAGCCGAGTGAGGATGTTGCGAGCTGGTCCACAGCGGTAACTCAAGGGGCGACTTCCATTTTGCTAAAAACCATTCAGGATTCCGGCTGGTTTAATGCCATCGAACGTGAGGGTATCTCCAATCTGATGAATGAGCGTCAAATAATACGGTCCATTCGCGCTGAACATGGGGATCAGGGCCCGTTGCCGCCATTGCTTTATGCCGGTGTGATGCTTGAAGGAGGCATTATTGGCTATGACTCCAATACGATGACCGGCGGTATGGGCGCTCGCTACCTCGGAATCGGAGGTTCTTCGGAATTCCGCCAGGACAAGGTAACCATTTACCTCAGGGCAGTATCAACCCAAAACAGCCGGATTCTGAAAACGGTTCATACCACGGAAACCATTCTCTCTCAAAAAGTTGATGCCAACGTTTTCAAGTTTGTCGATGAATCAAAAATTCTCGAAGGCGAAGCCGGATATACGGTAAATGAACCTGCAACTATGGCCGTGACCCGCGCCATTGAGAAAGCCGTTGAAAAGTTAATTATGGAAGGCATCAAAGACGGACTCTGGTCAGTTGCCGAAGAAGACCAACCTCATCTGGAAGAGTATATTGATAGATACGATCAGCGAATTTCAGCCAGAAACGACATTGACTATTTCGGAAGACAGCTGAAAGAACGCCGTGGAAGAATCGGTTTCGGAATGAACCTGGATGGACAGAAATACCAGGGCAATTATTCCGATCCGCTGATGCGACCTTCACTCAATTTGAACAGCTACTTGAGAATCAGCCCGCGATTATACGGTAACCTGAATGTACATCGCGGAAACATTGCAGCTAAACGTCAATTTGAAACCACCTATACCGGGGCTCAGGCATCTCTAAAAGGGGTTGTTTTTCCGGAATTAACCTTAAGTCCATTCGTCAAACTTGGTGGTGGGGTAATGGTTTCGGAGGATGATCCTTTCCGGTTTGAATATGACTGGGATCAAATGCATCCCTATGTCGGCGGAGCATTGGGCCTTGAGTATATGATTACAGACCGGGTAGGTTTGAACCTGGCCATGAACACCAGGTATTCTCTGAAAGACGGCCTGGATGATGTTCAGATGGGCCGGGTCAACGACTTTATCTGGAGCATTGGTGGGGGGATTTCTCTGTATGCCTGGTAAGTAGGGTCTGTATGAAAACGCTTATATCGGCGATCCGCTCATCTCCAAAATCTCGAGGTTGTCTTAAAAGACACGATTGTCCAAAACAGGCTTAAATAATTAAAGCGTCATCCCGGAAATCCTGAAGCGATAGCGGAAGGATTATCCGGGATCCAGTGAATATGGCAAAATA
>SLJN01000313.1 GCA_007135115.1 Balneolales bacterium | reverse complement strand
TACCTGGAAAAACTGGGCTTCACATCCGTCGGTACTGATGGCAACTGGTATCAAATGGCGATAAATTGATAGCTTACCAAAACCAATAATGTAGTTATGACTTCAGTAAAAGGAACCATCATAGACGTCGTAAACAGAGCGCGTTTCAAAGGTGAGGTGATTGTTGAAGCGGGCAAGGTCAAAGAAGTCAAACCAGCAGAGGATGTACCGGATCAATTTATTATGCCCGGCTTTATAGACTCGCACATACATATTGAAAGTTCGATGTTGGTTCCTTCTGAATTTGCAAGGCTTGCCGTTCAGCAGGGTACGGTTGCAACGGTTTCAGATCCCCATGAGATTGCCAATGTTTGCGGCAAAGAGGGCATTGACTTTATGATTCACAACGGGAAACAGGTTCCCTTGAAGTTTCATTTCGGCGCACCTTCCTGTGTGCCGGCGACACCTTTTGAAACTGCGGGCGCCACCCTCAATGTCGAAGATACTGCTGAACTCCTTGATCGTGATGATATCTTCTATCTCGCAGAAATGATGAACTGGCCGGGGGTTTTGTATGATGATCCCGATGTACTTGCAAAAATTGAGGCTGCCCGTTCCAGAAATAAACCCGTTGACGGTCATGCTCCCGGCTTGAAAGGTGAGCAGGCTGCAAAATATGTTTCCGCCGGTATCAGTACCGATCACGAGTGTTTTACTAAAGAGGAAGCCATTGATAAGCTGAACGGCGGGATGAAGATAGCTATCCGTGAAGGCAGTGCGGCCAAAAACTATTCGGCTTTGTCTGATCTGATAAGTGAATATCCCGGTGAAATCATGCTATGTTCCGATGACAAACACCCTGATGACTTAATTAGAGGTCATATTAACCAGCTTGTTGCACGAAGTCTCAAAGAAGGGCATGATTTGTTCGATGTTCTTGAAGCAGCGTGTATTGTTCCGATTGATCACTATAATCTCAACGTCGGCAAGCTGCAACCCGGCGATCCGGCCGACTTTGTAGTTCTTGATGATCTTGACGACATGCATATCAACCAAACCTGGATTGACGGACAACAAGTTTATGGTGATCTACAAGTACACTTTTCCAGGGTTGATTATACACCCATCAACAACTTTTCTCCCTACAAAGTGAGTCCCGCTCAGTTTGAAATACAATCCGAAAAAGAAGAGTATCCGGTCATTCAGGCTTATGATGGAGAACTCATTACTGGTAAAGCTTATCACAGATTACCCAAAGCAGATCAAAAACTTCAACCCGATACTGAAAATGATCTGCTTAAAATTGCCGTAGTAAACCGATATCAGAAAGAAAAACCCGCAGTTTGGTTTATTCGGGGATTCGGACTAAAGACCGGAGCCATTGCCTCATCCGTAGCTCATGACTCTCACAACGTAATAGTAATCGGAACATCCGACGAACATATCAGCAATGTTGTGAACCTTGTCATGGAAAATCATGGAGGGATCGCTGCTGTTAATAACCACCAATCTGAAATATTGCCGCTCTCTGTCGCCGGCATCATGACCCATCAAACCGGCCATGATGCAGCCAAAGGATATGAAAAACTCAACAACATGGCCGTCGAAATGGGAAGCGAACTTCACGCACCCTTTATGTTGATATCATTCATGGCACTACTTGTCATTCCGGCACTTAAGATGAGTGATAAAGGACTTTTTGACGGTGAGAAGTTTGAGTTTATTAACCAATAAGGGTTATTGCGGGCAAAATAACAAATAAAGGTTAAGTGGGATATAACCTATAAAAGTTATTTTTGATATTTTAACCCATATTTGTTAAATTTGGTGTAACAAATGTGGGAGGTATCACAATGCAAGCCGTATTAACAGGTGATCTAATAGCATCCACCGACTACTCGCAGGATTTACGAGACGAAGTAGCTTCGGCACTCAAAAAAGAATTTGCCATCCTCGAAGAAGAGCATGGAGGTGTGTTTTCAATTTGGAGAGGCGACAGCTTTCAGGGTACATTAAGAGATGCCGGCGACGCACTCAGCGTTTCGCTGCGCCTGAAAGCTTTAGTGAATAAAATCGAAGCAACGCCATCCGCAAAAAAAGTTAAATCTCAGGCACCCGTCGCGGATATTCGAATTGCCGTTGCCATTGGAGAAGTAGCAAATATTGCGGCAGAACCTGCCGAAGCCAACGATGAGGTTTTTGTCAAATCGGGGCAGGCTCTTGATTCCATGGACAAGAAAAAACGAACACTGTTACTCAACTCCCCGGATTCTGCGATTAACAGGGAGCTCGAAGTAGAATTAACACTGCTGGAACATATCATCGAGAGGTGGTCGGTTGCCTCGGCAGAACTTGTTTATCTAAAATTAAGTGGCTTATCAGATCAACAGATTGCTAAACAGCTCGAAATATCACTGCCGGCAGTTTATAAGCGTAAGAAAATAGCCGGCTGGAATACCTGCGAGGTCATGATCCGAAGATATAAAGAGCTGCTCGGGATTATTACCGGCTACCGAATCGACAAGCCAAATTAGTGTTTTCTTTTGAACACCATTCGATGATATTAGACTCTTAAAGTTTTCACACAAATATACTTATGGATTTAATATATGAGATTGCAATTTACGTTGTCGGCTTTTTAATCGTAATCTGGCCGGCTTCTTACATCACCCGAAAAGTGACTCAGAGATGGGCGCCTGTTATTGAGCCGGTCAATGATGAGGGTTTACCGGATGCCGGAAGGTTAATCGGGATTCTTGAGCGCATACTGGTACTAATCTTTGTTTTGCTTAACCAGTACCAGGCAATTGGTTTTCTCATAGCGGCAAAATCGATTTTACGATTCGGAGAGAAAGATGGGGATAACCGCCGCAAAAAAACCGAATACGTGCTGGTTGGAACCTTACTCAGCTTCACATTAGCCATTGCTGTCGGGATTGCTGTAAGGACTGCCATCAACCTCATATAATTCTTTTTGATATCGCATTATGGCGTTTTGAAAATGAGCATTTAATGGGGTTTCTATTTTCCTGGCATTTATTACTTTTGGAAGGCTTTGTAAAAATGATTTTTGGGCTAATTAAACTATCCGCGCATTTATAATTTTCAAATTTTGTTGCACTTCTATCACTCGAATTCTTTATCCCATCTGTTCGCTCGCCTTTCTGAAAGAATAGGGCAATCGGATCGCGCACCTCTTGAAGCAGATCATCTTATTTTACCCAATAATGACATGGGTAGGTGGGTGCAGATTCATCTCGCTAAAGAACACGGAATCAGTGCGAATTTGGTTTTAGAGATGCCTTCGTCTTACATGCGAAGATGTTATCAGCACATGTTTTCTGGTGAAGAAGGTGCCGTGGTTGATAAAGAACATCTCAACTGGATTTTTTATCGTTTGCTCAAAGTCTATTGTGATGAAGAATCAGAGTTAAAGCCGATCAAAGGGTATATTGAAGCAGGGGGAGAGCAGGAGCGTGAGTTACGGCGGTGGCAAATGGCCGAACGCATCGCCGATGTCTTTGATCAATATCTGATTTACCGGCCCGACTGGATTTCACAGTGGTCACATGATCAGCAGCCGAAGGAGTGCACACCGTACGCTCATGCCCGGTGGCAAAAGTGGTTGTGGGAAAAAGTGTTAGAGCATTATCCTGAAATCCGAACAAGAGCTGGATTACAGGCTGAGCTGATTCAAAATATATCAGAAGGTAGCCTTGATGATTTTCTTCCTTCGCAGCTTTATGTATTTGGTCTGCCGTCTATTGCGCCGGTGTTTGTGAAAACGCTGCTGGAGATATCCAAAAGAGGCAAGCGGGTTGAATGGTTTAGAGTTAGTCCGTCTGAAATAATTACGACCCCGGGTGAAGAAATTCAAAACCCACTGCTTCGAAAATTATCTGCGGAATGTGTGGAAATGAGTGAGCTTCTGGATGAGGAGTGCCGAAAATCAGAAGTTCACACTCAAGTCATTAAGGACTTTTCGATACCTGATGAAAAGACCCTACTGAAACATTTGCAAAAAGATCTCATCAGTAATGCTACACCTGATGAGGCTAAGAATGTAAATGATGATGTGTCTTTACGAATACATTCATGCCATAACCCCATGAGAGAGGTTGAGGTACTTTACGATCATATCCTTAACTATCTGGATGAAAACCCGAATCAGGGACCGGGTGATGTGCTTGTGCTTACTCCCGATATTGACACCTATGCTCCCGTTTTGGAAGCGGTGTTTGGCAGTCCGGATGATGAAGAAAAGGGGCTTCCGTTTACCGTTGCCGATTCACACTCCGGCATTCAATCGGAAATTGCAGACGTACTAAGGCAGATCATACAGGCAGCAATCGGGCGGTTTAAAGTAACCGAGGTCATGCAGCTGCTGGATGCCCCATTGATACGGAATAAATTCCGTTTTGAACGAGATGATGTCATGTTACTTGAAAAATGGGTAACGGAGACCAATATCCGCTGGGGTTGGGATGAAAAGCACCATGAGGGCGAATATCGCAATTCCTGGAAATTCGGTCTGGATCGCATGTTTGCCGGACTGGCCTACGATTCTGACCTGGATCGTCCTGTAAATCAGACGTTGCCTTATGGAGAAATCGAAGGCGGGGTGGCCATGCAGCTTCTCGGCAGGTTTCGGCGATTCTTGGAGCAGTTGAATCAAACCCGGGATGTACTTCGGCGAGCGCATACGGCAACGCAGTGGAAGTCAGAACTTCAGAGGCTTACAGAGAATTTTATTTATGATGATGAAGATACCACATCGGCACTGCAGCACATCCGGCAAAAAATCAGTGATCTCGAGCATATTCAGAGTCAATGGGGTGTTGATGATACTATTCCCTTTGAGGTCATTCAGGAATGGCTAAATGGTGTGTTAGAAGCGTCGAGAATTGGTATGGGGTTTCGAACCGGGAAAGTCACTTGCTCTGCGATGGTTCCGGTCCGGAATATGCCTTTTCGGTTTATCGCAATCCTGGGCATGAATGATCAGGCAATACCGGGAAGCGATTCGTTTACCGGCTTCGATTTAATGGGTCAGATCAAGCAGAAAGGGGATCGGTCAAGGCGGAATCAGGATCGCGGTGGATTTTTGGACGCTATTCTGGCGGCCGATGATCGATTTCATCTTAGTTACATCGGGTTTGATCAAAAAGATAACAGTGATGTTCCTCCATCAACACTTATAACCGAGCTTTTGGAATATTTGGATGAGCATTACCTGCTATCCGGCAACAAGCCTTCGAAGGGGCTGCTTCACCAGCACGGTTTATACGGATTTGATGCCCGTTATTTTGAAAAACAATCTGACGCATTTTTCACCTATTCCGGTTTGTATGCAAGAGCGGCTCAGTTTTCCGACCGGATGCCCAAAGAGGACTGGTATCCAGTTGATGAAATTCCCTCGAATCACCGGGAGGAAATAACAGAACTGACGATTGATCAGTTGGTCAGGTTTTTACAGAAACCCGCCGGAGAAATGTTACGCAACCAGCTTGAAATCAGGTTGATCGAAGAGGAAGTCCTAAGCGAGGACCGGGACCCTTGGCTGCTTAACTATTTGGCGGGCTACCGAATACGAGAACGACTCTTAGAAGCACTGATTGATGAACAGCCGGTAACCGAAGTGTTTGATTATTACAAGGCGGATGGCATTATCCCTCGCGGAAAAACCGGATCATACCGGTTCGACCATCTCTCCGATGAAGTGGAAGATTTTGTCCGGCAGCTGAAAGAGCAGAGCCTGATTCCCGAATACCTCAACCCGGTAGATATTGATCTTGAGTTAGATGTCGAAGGGCAGCCCTTTCGGATATTCGGTAAGCTCCAAAATATGACGAAATCGGGAAATCGGTTTTTGTTGATCAATCAGGATAATCCGAAGTACCGGTTGATGGCATGGGTGTATCATCTCATTGCCCAATTGGTTGTGGAGAATGATCAGAAGAAAACCGTATTGATTATGCGAAACAAAGGGGAGCCATTGGTAGTTGAGTATCAACCCGTAAGCGATGCCGAAGAACAGATCGAGCAGCTTTTAAAGATGTACCTGGAGGGAATGCAAACACCACTTGGCGTTTACCCGAAGGCATCCTCGGCTTATGTCAATGCCATCCAAAAGAATAAGCCGGAAGAAAAAGCCATGATAGATGCCGCCAATAAACTTTTTGGATCCCGGTATAATACCTTCCCGGATGCGGGTGATGATCCCGCAATACATTATGTGTTTGAGTATTTCGACCCCATTCAGCAAGAGCGTTTCAAAAAATGGGCGGATCAGATCTGGACTCCTTTAAAAAATCATGAGCAGTAAAATGAGCAAGGTGCTGGACATCAACGAGGTCAAACTGCAAGATATTCACCTTGTGGAAGCCGCGGCAGGTACCGGGAAAACCTACAACATCACCGCATTTTATGTGCGCTTGATCATGGAAAAAGGACTCCAGGTGGATCAGATTCTGGTAGTTACCTATACCAGGGCGGCAACCCGGGAGTTGCGGGAACGGATTGATCATCGTTTGAGAACCGCATTGGCAGTGCTCCGCGGAGCAATTTCACCGGATGATTGTGACGACTTCATCAAAAGCATTAATCAAAAATTTCAGGGGGATCATCTTGCTGAAGAGCGGTTGAGTCAGGCCATACACGATCTTGATCTGGCAGCAATTTACACCATCCACGGCTTTTGCCGTCAGGTTCTGCAGGATCAGGTTTTCGAGAGCGGGTCGCTGCATGATGTGGAATTCGTTACGGACGAGTCCGAGCTTCAGGCGGAGGTCCACGATGATCTGTGGCTGGAAATGATCCGGTGGGCCGAAGCGGATGCCGTTCGGATGCCGGCATTTCAGTTTCTGCTTGATGAGATCAAAGAACCCGATGGGCTGCAGAATTATACCTCAACGGTAAAAGGCAAACCATTTATTGAGCTTTATGGCCAAAATCACCGGGATCCGGATGAAATTTGCCGGGACTATCAGCAAATATGGGACGAGCTGAAACACTTTTGGAACCCGGATAGTCTTCATAAGCTACTGTCAGACAACACATTCATTCAGCAGAAGTCATTCAAAAAAAACACGACTCCCCGGTGGATTGCCGCCATGCAGGAGTTATTACAGCAAGATTCGCCTCCGCCAAATCCGAGTGCCGTTTTTGATAAATTCACCAACTTTACCACCGAATACATTGAGCAGTATCGCACAGATCAACCCTTACCGGAAGAGTTTGAACAACATTATCGGTTTTTCGATTTGTGCGGACAATTGCATGAACTGGCTTCGTCCGGAGAGCTCAAGCAGGTACTTCTCAATCAAGTAGCTGACCGCTACCGCCGCTTGTATGAGCAGGCCAAACAGCAAAAAAAGGTGCGGTCGTATGATGATCTGCTTATTGCGTTAAACCATGCCCTCAATCAGGATAGCCTTGTAAGCATCCTTCAAAAACAATTTCCGGCGGCATTGGTAGATGAATTTCAGGATACCGATCCGATCCAGTTCGAAATTTTTGATAAAATCTATCTGAGGGCGTCGCAAAAATCAGATGTCCTCCTGTTTTTAATCGGCGACCCCAAACAGTCGATTTACAGCTTCCGCGGCGCTGATATTTTTACCTACATCGCAGCGAAAAACAAAGTAACGCACCATTGGACCCTCGATAAAAACTACCGATCTGCCGAATCCTTGGTAAATGCTGTCAATCACCTTTTCGGTAAGAATGGCAAAAGTCCGTTTTTGCTTGATGAAATCGGGTTTCAGCCCATCGCCGGACAAATGGGGGATGATGAAACCGAAATAACCGGCGATTTGCCTCATCAACCCTTGCAGTTTTTATTCAGTCCGGATGAAGACACGGTAAACAAAGAAGAAGGATTGCGGCGAACCGCACGAGAAGCTGCGACAGAAATTGCGCGATTGTTGGCGCAACCGGATCAGTTTCGGATAAACGGAGAACCTATACAGGCCAAAGATATAGCCGTACTGGTCGGCCGCCACCATGAAGGTGAATTGATAAAGCAGCAACTTACCCATCGCGGAATTCGCAGTGTGGATCAATCCAGGTCGAGTGTATATCAATCCCGCGAAGCTGATTACATCTTGATGTTGCTTCAAGTACTGCGAGATCCTCAAAATGCCGCATTGGTTAGAGCATTGCTAAGTTCCCGCATTGTGGGATTCCGGTTTTCTGAGCTGTTAGAGCTCCAAAACCGGGAAGAAAACTGGCTGCGGATTTTGGATCACATACGTCAATTGCATGAACTTTTCCTTCGAAAAGGGTTCATGGTGATGTGGCGAAAATTTCTAAGCACACCGTTGAAGGTCACTGAGGATGAACCGGCCGTGCCCCTGGAGGTCATTATGTACTACACCGGCGGCGAGCGCACGCTGACCAACCTGATGCATCTTGCGGAGGAAATCAATGAGTATGCGAGGTCTGAAAACCGGGGACTGGATGATGTTATTAAATGGATGGCGCGAAAGTTTGAGGAGGCCGGAAGTAACGATAGCGAGGAACTCAGGCTGGAAAGTGATCGGGAGCTGGTGAAAATCATCACGATGCACTCTTCGAAGGGGTTGCAGTTTCCGGTGGTATTTTGTCCGTTTCTTTGGGTCGGATTGGATGCTGCCAAAGTTGATCCTCCGCATGTTTATCATCATGAAAACCAAAGATGGGTGGATTTCGCAGGCGCTGATCCACAAGCCCCCGAACGGGTTCTCAAAGAGCGCATTTCTGAACAAATGCGGCTGGCCTATGTAGCACTGACACGGGCTCAATATCGATGCTATATCGGGTGGGCTCCTTATAATAAGCAACAGCTTGCACCCCTAAGCGGATTGATTTTCGGATCGGATCACCTGAAACAAGTCATAGAACAGGGACACAATAACCAGCCGATCGTATTGTCGGATGACTTGAAAAAACAGGCCGAATCCGAATTTATTGGAGTTACAGAGCCGGGTGAGCCTGAACCAAGCAGGATAAGCGGTAACCAAGGGACACCTGACTTGAAATACGAACCCTTGCAATGGGAAAATGGACGTATACAGCCGTCTTGGTATATCACCTCCTACAGCGGAATGAAACAGGGCAGGCAAACCGAACCGGAAGGCCCGTTTGCCGATGAAGGCATTTGGGATGAAGAACAGCCGACTCGTCCCGAAAGTGCATCCCAAAAACGAAACCTGTTTACCTTTCCCAGAGGAGCACGGCCCGGAATGTTTTTGCATCAGATATTTGAAGAAATCCGGTTTACGGACACGCCTGAAGCAATCGAGCCGGTTATTGATGGGTTGTTGGATGAATATCAGTTTGAGCAGGAGTGGGCTCCGGTGATTAAATCTATGACCCGGCAGACCCTTGAAACACCCGTTTTACAGGATGATGCTACCTGGACCCTGAGTAAGCTAAATGAAAACCAATGTGTCCGGGAGATGGAGTTTCACTTCCGAATTCCGGAAGCGGATATTGCAGATGTGGAGCGCATTATTAACGGTGAAACGGGAGTGCAAAGAAAGTCATCGGAATACAAAGGTTTTCTGAAAGGATACATTGACCTGGTTTTTGAGCACCGGGGGAAGTATTACATTCTGGATTACAAAAGTGATTATATGGGGGATCAAATTGAGGATTATCATCCGGATGTCTTGCGCAATCACATGTTCGAGCGGGGTTACCATTTGCAGTATCACATCTACACCGTTGCGCTGATGCGATATTTGAAAACCCGTATTGACGGATTTGATCTCCGATCCCATTTTGGCGGAGCGATTTATCTCTATTTGAGAGGACTGCAGGGCGGAAACGGAATATACTTTGATCGCCCGTCATCTGAGATCATCAACAATTTGGATAGCTACCTTCAGAGTCAACCGTAATGATGGTTAGGAAGTGTGAAGGATTTTTTTGATAATTACGCCACACGATGAATAGCAATGAGTTGAGGTGTTTTTAACTGAATTAATCAGAAAATAAACGGGCATGATTGTATGTATACTATTATAATATAGGCTTATGAGTCACGAATGAATGATTGAGCCTAAATAATCCCCTCAAAATACATTGGTGCTAAAATTGGCTAAAAAGGATGATTTTCAATAAGTAAAAAAGGTCAAAGTGTTTCTCTGAAGTCATCTGTGCGACTGCCGGGGTTTGGAAGAAGTTCGTGCTCATTGATACCATATTAAAATGTGTTGTTCAAACAAGAATCAAAAAAGTGAATTATGGGATACTGGTACATGAAATGGGTTATCATCTTTTCGGGATTGTTTTTTGTTCTTACAGCCTGTGAACAGGAACCCGAGCAAGAACAACAAGCTGAAAATGATGAAGAGACTGAAATTCAAGGTGAATTCAATGATGAAATGGAACAACTGGCTGACCATCCGAAAATTCAGGAAGCTTTTCAGTTAATTGAAGACCGTGAAGATCAGACTATAGAAGACTTAATCACCATTACGGAAATTCCGGCTCCGCCATTTATGGAAGATGAACGGGCAGAAGCGTATAAGGAAATGATCACCGAAGCCGGTATCGACGATATCTATCGGGATGAGGAAGGTAATGTGATTGGCATTCGTGAGGGAACAGTAGGCGATAAGCTCCTTGTACTTTCCGCTCATTTGGATACGGTTTTTCCTGAAGATGTGGATGTAACCGTCGAAGCTCGAGGGGATACCTTGTTTGCACCCGGTATCGGAGATGATTCGCGCGGGTTGGTAGTTGTGCTCGAAGTACTCCGGGCGATGAACGAAGTGGATATACAAACAGAAGCAGATCTGTGGATAGTCGGTACCGTTGGCGAAGAAGGACTGGGAGATCTTCGAGGGGTTAAACACCTGTTCCGGGAAGGCGGCCCCGATATTGATTATTTCATTACCGTTGACGGTGGTGGCGAAACCGGCATCGCCAATAAAGCGCTGGGCTCTCATCGCTATCGTGTGGAATTTTCCGGACCCGGCGGTCATTCCTGGGGCGCTTTTGGAACTGTCAATCCGGCACATGCACTTTCCCGTGCTATCCATTATTTTGATGAATCTGCCGCTGATTATGTCGCCGAAGGCCCGAGAACCTCATACAATATAGGCCGGATTGGCGGCGGCACGTCGATCAACTCCATCCCCTACGATAATTGGTTCGAAGTGGATATGCGATCCATTGATCAGGACAGGCTAAACGGAATAGATGACATCCTTCAGGAGTCTATCCAAAAGGCCCTGGAAGAAGAAAACCAACGAAGTGATGATGAACTTGATGTGGATATCGATATGGTAGGCGATCGTCCATCCGGTGAAATTCCTGCATCAAATCCGTTGGTTCAGCGGTCTATGGCGGCAATCGAGTATGTTGGTTTTGAGCCAAACCTGCAGCGGTCATCCACGGATGCCAATGTCCCCATTTCTATGGATATCCCGGCAGTCAGAATCGGACGGGGAGGAGTCGGTGGAGGTGCTCACTCTACCGATGAATGGTGGAAAAATGTCGATCAACATCTGTCAATTCAGCGAACTCTGATGATAACACTTGCACAAGCAGGACTGGCGGAATAGAGAATGGCATTTCCGCAATGAAATGCTGCAACTCACTAGGTGGAAATGCTAAAAATCTGTCAAACGATTGGATCAACCTTTAACAGCTTACTTCATTTCGAATATTTTTCGTAAAACGCAACAAAAAATGCATTATATGTTTAAAAAAACCTTACTGATGGGGGTTCTTGCATTTGTTCTTACACCCATTTGGTCATGTGCAGAACAACCCTCCCTAACCCTCAATGAAGCACAGGATGATACCGACCTTCCACGATTAGATCGTATGGATATCTTCGACATCCAGTGGGTCAGTGATCCCAGGATATCGCCCGACGGTGAGAAAATCGTATATGTTCGTAATGGGATGGACATCATGGAAGACCGGCGTACCTCAACGCTATGGATGATCAAACCGGATGGTAGCGGCCACGTCAAACTGACCGACAGGGAAGTGGATGAATCCAGCCCGCGATGGTCGCCGGATGGCTCCCGAATTGCGTTCACCAGTTCTCACGAGAAACACGGCTCCCAGATTTATGTGTATTGGGTGGAAGAATCTAAAGTTTCACGTATCACCCAGCTTGATAATTCCCCGGGATCACTATCCTGGTCACCCGATGGTGAGTACATCGCATTTTCAAAGCACGTAGATGAATCCGAGCCGCGTCTTGTAGATCCGCCTGATGCTCCGGAAGGTGCAGAATGGCACGATCCTCCTCGCGTTGAAGATCGTCTAAATCATGAAGCTGACGGCAGTGGAACTATGCCGTATGGGTACTCACATCTGTTCGTAGTTTCAGCCGAAGGTGGGGCGAAAAGGCAGATTACATCGGGCGATTACCACCATTCCGGCAAACCCGAGTGGACACCGGACGGGGAGAAGCTGATTTTTTCAGCAAACCGCCATGAAGACTGGGAACATGAGTTCCGAAATTCCGAAATTTATTCGGCTGATATCCAAAGTAAAGAAATCACCCAACTTACCGATCGATACGGCCCTAACGACACTCCAAGAGTATCACCGGATGGCGAAACTATAGCCTATCTTGGTTACGAAGATCAAATCCAGACCTATCAGACTACCAATCTGTACATGATGGATATAGATGGGTCCAACGACAGGGAAATAGAAACGGGGCTGGATCGCTCTTTTGATAATATTCGATGGGATGAAGACGGTTATGGCATCTATATGGTTTATGAGGATGAAGGTGTAAACCAACTAAGCCATACGGATCCCAACGGCAATGTGAGTGAAGTTGCAAGACAGCTCGGCGGTACGACTATCGGCCGGCCTTATACCGGAGCGCCGCATTTTTCTGTAGCTGAGAATGGTATGATTGCCTATAATCGCACATCCGAGACCTATCCGGCTGAACTGGCCGTTAAGCAAAAAGGCGGCGATGAAGACCGAATTACCGACCTTAATGCTGACCTGCTGAATAACCGAAAACTTGGTGAAGTTCAGGAAGTATGGTATGAATCGAGTGAAGACGGGTTTGATATCCAGGGCTGGATTATGACCCCTCCGGATTACGATCCTGATCGCGAATACCCACTGTTGGTGGAGTTGCACGGCGGACCCATCAATAGTTACGGGCCTAACTTCTCACCAACACTTCAGCTATATGCCGCCGATGATATGATTGTATTCTATCCCAATTTCCGGGGCAGTACCGGCTATGGTGAAGATTTCGGAAACGAGCTTTATCATGAATTTTCAGGTGCGGAATACCAGGATATCATCGATGGTGTGGATATGATGGTTGATGAAGGCCATGTTGCTGAAGATAGCCTTTATGTTACCGGTGGTAGTGCAGGCGGAACATCAACAGCCTGGATTGTAGGGCAGACCGACCGCTTTAATGCAGCGGTGGTTCAAAAGCCGGTAATCAACTGGATCAGCAAAACGCTGGCTGCTGATAACTACTATGCTTATTTCGATCATCGCTATCCCGGTCAGCCTTGGGAAAATCCGATGGATTATTGGGAAGTTTCTCCTATTTCCCTGGTCGGTAATGTTGAAACCCCAACCATGCTGCTTGTGGGAGATGATGACTTACGAACACCCTATTGGGAGGCCCGGCAGTTTTACCACGCTCTGAAACTGCGAGATATCGAAACGATATACGTGGAAATCAAAGGATCACCTCATGGGCTGACCAATCACCCGACCCATTTTATGGCTAAAGTAGATCATGTTTTGGCTTGGTTCCGGAAATACCGGGATTGAAAACATAATTTGAACATTAAAAACCTGGCGGGATTTCGATTCCGTCAGGTTTTTTTGTTACAGGCACAATTTCATCTCGAAGATTTCTTGCGAATCTGAAGCTTTTGTGGGCGAAGCTCTAACTCGGTTATCACGGCCTGCGGGCTATTGAGGACATAATCAATCGCGCGGGCAAGCTCTTCGGGATTAACGTATGCTTCGGCATTGTGCTCCGGTTCGAAGTTCAAATCATCATAGAAGGGGGTTTGCGTTAAGTCCGGCACAATGCGGGTTACTTTCACGCCTTGTTTGCGGGTTTCATCAAACAGCACATCCAGAAAATGGTGGAAACCCGCTTTGGTTGCGGCATAAACGCCACCTTGCGGACTCCGGGATTTTCCCGCAACCGATCCAATCCCGATGATATGACCATTCTGCTCCCGAATCGCACACAAAAACCGGTTGATCAGTAGCAGGGGTGCCTTAAAGTTTAAATCCACCATCCCGGAAATCTGGTCCGGTTGGTGCGTTTCATGCGGGCCAAACCATGCTCTCCCGGCGCTGAGCACCAAAACGTCGATTTTTTTACCGGTATCCTCCAGGATTTGCTCACAAACCTTTTGTAGCTGCTTTTCGTCGGTCAGGTCACAGTTAATAGGGTGCCATCCCGGTTGATCAAAATCCGCCTGATCACAATTCCGGCTGATTCCATAGACGGTGTAGCCATCGTCTAATAAATACCTGGCTATCTGGTATCCAATTCCGGAATTTGCTCCGGTAACGACCGCATTTTTCTTCATATAATGACAGGCTCTTCGGTAGTGTGATCAGCAATTTGCTCGGCTACAAATTGGGTCATTTCGCTTTTAACATCATCCGGATAGGAGGCTACGCCGTCGTGAATTTCGTAGGGGTACATCAGCACATCTGAATCCTGACGCTGTTTGCGGATGCGGCGAAGATATTGTTTGCTCATCCGGAAAACACCGATACTGATATCGGCAACCTGGTCCGGAGAAATTTCTGAAAAGGTCTGCTTCACCAAATGGCTATAGTGCTCTTTCCAGTCGGGGATGTGCAGCAGCGGATCAAAGCAGAGCCGAACTTTCCAGCCGTCGCTAATCGCCTGTTTCATAGCTTCCAGGCGGCGTTTGAGGCCGGGGGTTTTGGCTTCATACTTTTCCGCAACGACCTCCGGGGAGAGTGTCCAGGCCAGAATCACATTATCTGCAGGCTGCTGATGCCGGATAGCACGATAGTTTGCACTTTTGGTGCGCAGCTCTATGGTTAAATCAGGGTTAGCTCTGCTGGTTTCAATCCAGCGGTTGGAGTAGGGGATCAGGTGTTCAAAACCCAGCAGGTCGGTGTCATAGGATATGCACAGGTAAATCGGGCCTCGCCGCACTCGATCAAGCGTATGGCTGATGAAATCCTCATTGTTCACAAACATGACGGTGTGAGGAGAAGGGTACATCCCCTGAAGATAGCAATAAGAACAATCATAGAGGCAATTCAATACCAGCGTGTTGTAATAAAATGCCTGATGACCGAAATCCGGTGCGATATCGCTGCCTTCATACAAAAAATTATCACGTCGCACGGCGAGTATCAGTGCCTGATTCTTTTTTTGCAGCCGCCAGTTCTGATTATTGCGATTGAGCACCTGTTTGTAGTTATCTACCGTAATATGATCAGCTTTCCGAAACCGATCCAGGAGCTTTTGGGTATCCGGATAGGCGTAGGCATCTTCTTCGATGTAGATGCGGGAAAAATTACCTTTTTGTGAGTTCTTTTCTGAGCTCATCAATGAGTTGATCTCGATCCCGGGAGGAATATGATGGTTTGTTAAACAAGCTGGTATCCGAAAGACGCATGTCTTTGCTCAATCGGGCATAGCTTAGAGACAGACGCAAAAGTCGCTGTTGTGTTGTGGTACACTTCCACCGCTCGAAAAGATCAGCAAGTTCGGCGTGATCCTGTTCATCAAGCGACTGTTGCTGCTCCTCATCTGCATTCCCGGCACTTTCGAGATAGTTTTGAACATGCTCGATATTCTGCAGGATTAAACCTGTGGCAAAATTTTTATTAGGTGGCTTGGGATCAAGGTGGTCGGAGACAATCTTCAGACAGTGGATGCGATGGGTTTCCATGACCATAGAGGCAGCCTGAAAAAAACCGGAAGCTTCCATATCCACCAAATCACCCTTGATATCATCCCGTAGATCGGCTGTTACGGGTTTATCCCAGGTTTCGAGGTCCGCTTCGTGCAGCTCATGCTTATTGATGATATCCGGCAGATAAAGTTTGCCTGAGCTGTGGTCCCTAATCGACCGGATGGCGAACAGGCTGCCATGGGGAATATCTTTATTCTTAGCCCCGCATAATCCAAGGTTAACCACAGTCCGGAATTCCGGATTTATGGTTAATACCCGCGTGAGCCCGACAGCCGAGGCAACTTTGCCGATTCCCGTAACCATCAAACCGTAGTGTTGGCCGGCATAAAAGGTTTGGTTGCTGACCTGCCACTGTTGTTTTAATTCAAGATGCCGGATTACCGGTTGGGCTTCCCCGTTAAGGGCGCAGACAAATAAAATCATAACGGGAATATAAACATCTGAGAATCCGGTTGTTGAATCACAGGTTTGCCTTGATTAATCGATTCGGGTATTAAAGCGAAACGAAGCTCCGACTCGTAACTCAATTCCATCGTCTCGCCTCAACTTGATCTCTTCCCGATCTGAAGTGCTGATTTCCAGAGAGTAGTCGAGCGAATCGGTTCGATGCAGGTCCCGGATTTGATCACTGTCCAGGTTAACTTCGAAGATATCAGCGCTGGCTTCACTTGCAAAACGGGACTCAGAGTCAATTGAAGCCGCCCGTAGCCTCATGCGGTCTTGTTGGTCCTCATCGACCGGAACCTGGGTGATGAGTTCATCATCCGCGTCGAAAAACTCTAAACTCAATTTTGCCTCGAGCGGGAGTGCGTTTTCGTAGGTGATTTTAACGTTTGCATTATCCAGCTCGTCGAAGGAACTAAGTTCGCTGAGGTCAGCAGCAGTACGTGAGCTGAAGAAAGCAGGATTATCGGGAGTAGCGAAATTTAGCGGCAGATCCACACCGAGGTTCGTGTCAAACTCAATCGGGTCAATGATGCGAGCGATTTGCCGATCCGGATTGACCAGGTTTTTTCCTATGAAACGTATTTCTTCCGGCAGGCTCGAAATAAAATCATCAATGGTGGAATTTTCACTGTTGAACGATATCGTGCTCGGCTGATCTTCATCCGCAGGCCCATCAACAGGAAAGCGAATCAACTTTTCGTGGGATACCGGAGATCCACCTGCATAGAAACCGGATACGGTATCATCTTCAGCTACTTCAAAATCGGAATCGGGTTTACCGGAAAGATAAACGGTATCACCGTTTTCATCGACACCGGCGATTAAAGCGTATATGTAGCTCTCTGCCTCAAGGTTGGTGGAGTAGGAGAGATTCAGTTCGCTGTTGAGCACCTCAAGATCATCCAGATTCAGATCTTCGCCGAAATCCAGATCGTCAAATTCACTGACTTCAGCTTCCGCGTCATTGAAAATATCGAGGTTGCCATCTCCGTCAGCATCTTCGTTGAGCAGAATGGTACGCGGTTCAATGATACCGGATGCCTCACGAATCTGCAGGTTGTCAACTTCTAAATCTGCCTGGATGTCGTGATCCGACTCAATCGTGCGAAGCGTATCATTTTGAGGATGCTCGCGCGTATCTTCGGTTACAACGTAGATATTATAGCTCAACTCATTGTTGGGGGCGACTATCCGGTGATCCGCCAGAGGGATTTCAATATCACGAACTTCATCGTCTGAGCTTCTGCGGATTCGGTCATCTCCGGTTAACAGAATGCTCAGCGTATCTTCTTCGGAATAATGACCGTTTTGAACTTCGTAAATCGTAGGAAAGGAAATCCGCAGGGTGTCCACGTCGAGATCAATGTTGTTGGTTAAGTCCGCCAGCCGGATGGTCCCGTCTTTGAGTTCCACATAATCGTCTTCGGATTCAAAAGTGAAGGCATCGGTGTCAAAATCTACAACTTCGGTAGTGCTGATACTTTGAGAGTGTATTACAGCTTCGGCTGAACTAACCGTGATCGTACCAGCGGTATTGGTTGCAACCTGATCAGATGCGCTTACGGTTACCTGTTCACCACCGGAGCCTTCAGAGCTACCGATTCCGTCGTATGCAATGGTGGAAGAGATTCCTCGTCCGCTGATATCCAATACTTCGGTAACCGTTTCCCCCGGAGGTACTTCGACATCGGATATGGTTCCGATTTCCGAACCGGTTGCGAAATAATTTCCGGTATTCCGGGCACGGAAGCTTTCGGCGTTAAAGAATTCGAGGTTATCAATGTTTATGGGGATTTCCGTATCGTTTTGCAACTCGATTTCCAACTCACCTTCTTCCACTTCGGCTTCGGTAAAATCACCGTCTACATCAACTTCATCCTCAAAAGAAATTTCATCCTGCGGATCAACACTACTTCGGGTCTCCTCAACGCGAAGTTCTCCCATTTCGCCACTGATATCAAATTCATCGTCATTGGAAACGGTAAGCGGATCACCACCAGCGGTGCCGAGTTCGAGCTCGAAAGACAGCTCCCGGGTGATTTCCTCTCCATTGAGATCGAAGGTAGCGGAGCCGCTTTCGCCCTCACCAATTTCGTTTGCATTCGGATCCTGATCGGAGGTCAGATTTTGAGGCGTATCGAGTACATCTCCGTTTTCATTGCGAATGGTTAGCTCCGGTGTACCTGTTTGATCAGCATTAGTGAGCGGGAGCTCGGAGTTATTGGTAAAGTCAACTGTTAAACGGTTAATATCGCCGGGCTGACCTGAATCGTGCAGAAGGGCATATTCAAAATTATCATCACCAATACTCAGATTTTCAGGAGTTACATCTAATTCCTGAGCGGGAATTTCAGCGGTGGCTTGTTGTACGACAAAATCCTGACCGGTAGCTTGAACCACCAGATTGTCTGGATCATCCTGCATATCTTGATCATTCCACGCAAATTCGGCATCTACGGCGAGGTCTTCCTCAAGCAGGTCACCCTGTTCTAAAATTACAGAGCCCTGTTCGGTTTCTCCGTGATTAAGGCCGTCATCAAAAATTACCGGGTCGCCGACCTCGTCTCCGTCACTGGCTTCCGGAGCAGTTCCGCCGGATAAAAGCTGTAATTCAACGTCGGAAAGATCGAAGCCAAGGTTGTTCTCCACCTCAAGTACAATTTCACCATCTTCGATAACAGCTTCGACGAAAGAGTCTTCATCAATATCGATGGTAACTTCAGCATCTCCGCCGGGTAATGGTGTACCTTCAGGAAAAGCAGCAGGACTTTCCCCGGTGATGTCATTAAAACTTGTTTCACCTTCGGCTTCAAAATCGATTTCGAAATTACCGAGTTCAGCAGGTTCGGCTTCTACATCTTTGGGGTCGGCTTCAAGTACGCCGATTTCGGATTCAAAAGAAGCTTCAAAATCGTCGATTTCAATAATTCCGATTTCGGAACTGAAAGATTGACTTTCAATGTCGAGGTCGGGAATGGCCCCGTCAAAGTCGCCTATTTGAAACCCGTCGATATCGCTACTCAGCCGTACCAAGCCATCTTCACCATAAGCAATCAAATCTTTGATATCCTGATCGGTGGTATCCAGCAAGGCATTACGGCCGCCCACCATATCTATTCGGGATTCATTTACCAGAGGGATATCGATGTTGTGATCGGTTTCAAAGTCCGGGCTGGAAGGGCGTTCACAGCTACTTATGGTGATTAAAGCTACAACTGAGAAGCCGAGTACTCCTGATAAAAAGCGTTTATTAGGAATTCGTGGTAACGTAAAAGTTCTCATATCCAAAATGTTTGTAATACCCTGCAAAAGCTGAACACTTTCCTTCTCTTGCTGATGATAAATTTAATGCGGACAGGTGCTTATTTGCCCTGTAATCGGATTTATAGATTGCAAGTCTCAAGACGGATCATCAGAATAACGAAGGTCGTAACAAACATACAAATTTTGTGACACAATACCTGCTATAATTAGTGCCTGTAAGAAAACAGGTAGAGTCTTAAGATAACGCCAGGATCTGATGCGGTCGGTTCAGTATATTCGGTAATTCAGGAATTTAGGTTGGGGTGATTCGGAGGGACGCAATGCATCTCGTCCCTTACATTCATTGGTAAATACCCAAATTTTCTCAATCTACTGATTTACCTTAATTACCAATTGTTTACAAATGGCATCATGAGTTTTCTTAAGACACTAATTAGCTGCAAATTTGCCATTTATTTTGTCGCGGGTATGCGGATGGAACAGTTAATACCATTTTTTAAGCATATCATCATCGGGTGGGGTATAATCGGTATCATCACCAAAATATTCCCAAAGTATGTGCGAGACTTGACGTATGAGTTTATAGCCCTCGTTGTTGAAATCCCAGCTGGTGTCGTTTTGATTTTGGGTCAAAAGAGTGAAGGCATAACTTCCGGATGGTGCATTAACGATTACTGTTTCAGACCTTGAATGGCTAACCGCTCCTTGCTTGGAGGCTACATTTATTTCTGCGGGTATTTGGGATAAGGCCTCACCTTGATAATATGTTCGGGATAAGACGCGATACATGCTCTCAGATGCTTGATGTGAAAATAAGTCGCGTTTGTATATTTGTTCCATAAGTTGGGTCATTTCTCTTGGTGTGGTTTGGCCCCAACCGAATTCATCAAAGGAGTCTTCTCGACCCTCTGTCCGGGAATTAACACGGGTATGATCGGTCCCAAGTTTTTCCATTAACTCATTAATTCCCTCACCACCACCGGCTAATTCCTGAAGCCAAAGGCTTGCCGTATTGTCACTGAAGCTCATCATTAACATCAGCAATTCGCTTAACGGTACTTCTGTTTCCGGTTTTAGGTTACCGGTCAGATGAACAAAGGATTCGGGTTTATACTCTTCCTTGAACTTGAATTCTTCCCGAAATTCATATTCTCCGGATTCAAGCCGGTCATATATGCCTATCATGATGGGGACTTTGACCAGACTTGCTGAAGTAAAAACCGTATCGGCATTGTAGGCGTACTCGAATCCGGAATCGAAATGCTCAACGAATAAACCCGCCTGACCATCAAGGCTTTCCAGAGCTACCGTAAGCTCAGATTCCAGATTTTGATGATTTTCATTTTGAGTCTCAGAAGCAGCCCGGCAATTTGTTACTATCATTGCCAGGCTGCATAGTAAAGGAAGAATGAAGTGTTTCATCAGAGCAAACCTACTTATCTGAAAACCTTACGGTCCAGGCTGAATTTGCCGGGGCTCATGAATATCATCCCGATGAATACAATAGCCATCTTCATTGAATGGGATGTTGTGGTAATGGGATCACCATCTGCGATGTGATAAATGGAAGCGACAATCATGGTGATAGCAAGTAAAAAGAGGGCGGGGCGGTAAAACAAACCGAGCATGAGAAATAATCCTCCGAAAAACTCAGCAAATGCAGCCATGAATCCCCAAAAGGTGTGCAGGAAATCGATCCCAACGTAACTCATCCGGCCTCCAAGACCTTGCCAGGTTTCAGGTCCACCCATGATTTTGGATTGTCCGTGAATAAACATATAAGAGAGACCTAAGCCTATACGCATGAAAAGCTTGCCGAAATCAGAGAAGTGTTCTAAAAATCTAAACTGCATGAAATTCGATGTTTAAGTGTGATTAAAGTGAACTAAACCGGCTATTACAAGGGCAACAATTTAGTGAATAACCGCTGCTGATGCTGATTCAACCAATTAGAGGAAACAACAGTTTCAGGCGTGAAGATTACACCATTAAAGCGGAACGGGCAACCTTGTCGACAGTTAAATTTATTGGTGAATACCAGTAGCCATTAACGAATATTTCTTAACCGCTAAAGCCTGCTGGTAAATGGAATAAAAATTGTAGCATATTGCATGTTTTAACTACTACAGGCGTTATCTTGTGAATGCTTACCTCAACATATTTAGCTATGAAGTCAACTACATCAATGAGTCTGCTTTTGACGGCTTTGCTGGTCATAGCCTGTGGCCGTGAATCCGTCGGTGAACAATCCAGTACCAACCTGAGTGGCCATAATAATCCGGATGAAACCTTTTTTCCGTTATCGGATACTTATGGCACTCTGCATGAAAGTGATGATCAGGATTTCTACAGACAAGAACTCATTAGCGGACTTGAAAATCCCTGGGGGATCGCATTTCTGCCTGATGGGGAGGTTCTGATCACCGAGCGCCCCGGGAGGCTGCGTATGGTGCGCAACGGGGAGTTGTTAGATGATTCTGTAAGCGGCTTACCTGAAATCGCTGCAGGCGGCCAGGGTGGATTGCTTGATATCTTGCTACATCCGGAATATGAAGAAAATGGTTGGATTTACATGACCTATTCAACACGGGTTGATGGTGGGAGGCATACCGCATTGATGCGTGCCCGATTGAATAAAGACGAATTAAGCTTATGCGATCGCGAGATTTTGTTTGAAGGAAAACCCGGAGCCTCTGGAGGTCGGCACTTCGGAAGCCGAATTGCAATCCGGGATGGATATGTTTATGTATCTACCGGTGATCGCGGAACGATGAACTCGGCGCAGGATAAAACTAACCACAATGGAGTAATCATCCGGCTGTATGAAAATGGTGATATTCCTGAGGATAACCCGTTTATCGGCACCCCCGATGCGCTGGATGAGATCTATTCTTATGGTCACCGGAATCCCCAGGGAATGCAATTTCATCCACAGACCGGAGAATTGTGGATACATGAACACGGTCCGCGTGGAGGTGATGAGATAAATATAATAGATGCCGCTATTAATTACGGCTGGCCGGAAATAACGTATGGGGTCAACTATAATGGTTCCGTAATTACGAAATATACCGAAAAAGAAGGTATGCGATCGGCGATGCACGAGTGGACACCCTCTATTGCTCCATCCGGAATGGCATTTGTTGAGGGAACTCGCTACCCCGGATGGGAAGGGGATATCATGATTGGCTCATTGAGTTTTGAATATCTGCACCGCACCGTTATTGATGCAAACGCTCATGAAGTGATAAAGGAAGAAAGACTGCTCGATAATATCGGGCGCGTAAGAGAAGTGCGTATGGGACCCGATGGGTATTTGTATTTTACAGAAGAATCTCGGGGGCGGTTATTTAGACTGATTCCTGCTGAATAAACCATGCAATCGTTTAAATTTTGTAGCTAATCCAATTTGTTTGATAATTCGGAATTGCTCTGGCAAAATTTTGTTGAATCGTAAAAAAATTGTATTGGTTTTTTGATACAGGTTTTTTTATCCTATAAACTCATTAACAACCAATTCATTCTGTGCACATCTATGTTGAATAAGGGAGGATGTTGAAATTCATCAATTCTTCTGAATTTAATGCAGACGTGGCAGGGTACTTAAGACTTAGTTACGATTCTATGCAATACGGTAAAGTAAAATGGTTCGATGCCGAAAAAGGATTCGGATTTATTGAACCTGAAGAAGGCGGAAAAGATGTATTCGTACATCGGAATAATGTTGAAAGTCTCGGACCGGGCGACGGTTTACGTGATGGAGAAGAGGTAGAGTTTGATGTTGAAGACACTCCGAAAGGAACCAGCGCCGTGGAAGTACGTCGCGTGGACTAATTTCTGAGAGAGCTTAACAGAAATTCGATAGCCGGTATTCATTCGAGTACCGGCTATTTTTTTATATCATCAGGGAGAGGGAGATTTAAAATCTTCAATGAGAGAGAGGCTTATCTATTTTTTTCGAGGCTTCCGGTCATGATAACTGAAAAAGGGTAGGGCCGAATACTCCTTATCGACCCCGGATGGTTTGCCGGTCCATTTTAAGTAACCTGTCTGCACCCTGTTGGGGGTCCCTGTAATAAACATTGGTGTGATACTCCTGTAACCCGTCAAAAAAGGCTGCATCTAAGCGCAGCTCGTCGATTCCGTCGTCGGTTTTAACAACATATTTGTAGTCGTAGATACCTTGCTTCATCAATGCGGAGCCTCGATAGCGTTGATTTTCGGAGTCGAAGGTCATACGGTTCGCTTCATGAATTTGCCAGTTATTGAAAGGACCGATGACATAAATGGGATCTTCGGAGCGATTTTCATCAGGTACCTGAAGCTCGAAGTGAACATCGACATATTTGGCGTCTCTGTCGGATAAAATCTGGCCGAAACGATGGCTCGTTCGGTTGTAGGGTTGCACGTCCAAATCAACGACATCGCGGAATAAGCTAACTCGCGGCGGAATCATTTCAGGGCGATATTCAACTATGCGGCGGCCGTCTTGTTTTAGTGTTCGCAAGTCGAGCTCCCGAAATTCATAGCGACCCGGAAAAGACATATTTCGGGGGATGTAGGTACGAATTCGGTTAGCTTCGGTGAAATCAGGCATGGATGCTTTACGGGACCGCCCCCAAAACTGATTTTGCGTAAAATTAATAGTAAGATTCGATTGAGGATTTCGGACAAAATCGGGGTAATCGTAGGTGGTAAACAATTGATGGGAGAGCCGATGAGGTCCGGCGCCGGCGTAGAGTTGTTCAACTCGAGTATTAATATTTCCGACATTTTCCGTTACGAAAAACGGCAGCGAAAACAGAAGGCGATCGTTTTCATAACTGTAAACCTCCAGCATGTAATTACCGCTGTAATTGAAGCTGAATCCATCCGGAAAGGTGTAGTGATAATGCTGATAAGCCGGATTTTGTACGCTGCTGGCTCTGCCGCCGGTGATTTCAGTTTGCCGGAATCCACTTAAATAAAAGCTTCTTGAAAGGTTACTTTGTTTCCAATCAGCATTATAATGGTTAATCCGGATGCGAAACATCCGGGTGCGGGTACCTAAGTGATCAAATCGTAATGATAAATAGGAGTCCTCATCATCAAGATTGAGGATGGGTGCCGATTGCCGGTCTTCTTTATGATAAAACTGGACACTTCGTATGTCATCGGGAGGGGCTACCTGAGGTTCGGGCTGAAAATCACCTAATAGTGTAGAGGGTGCTGTGCGGCTGCGGTCACGTCTCGGTTCACGATCTTCATCATCCGAAGTAGAGAAGAGGGTATAACAACCCGGCAGGAATAAAATCAGCAAAAAAAGTAACAGAAGAAGGCTATAAGGTGATTTCTCCTGAGAATACAAATTCGGCCGGCCCCTTGAGGCTGATGTTACTATATGTTTTACGCTCGGCATCATAAGAAAAACTAACTTCAAGTTCGCCACCGGCACAGTTTACCCGCCATCTCCCGGGATGTTTTACATCGGGTTGTAAATATTTGCTGTTGTGATGAGCTGTAATGGCAGATGCTATAGCTCCGGTTCCGCAGGCATAGGTGAAATCCTCCACTCCGCGTTCATAAGTTTCAATCTGTAATTCGGCAGCGAAATTCTCAAATTTACTGGATATAAAATTAACATTCGTTCCGGCCGGGAAATGTTCCTTGTTTCCTCTAATATTTTTGGCACGGGGAGTTAATGATATTCTGGATTTTAATTCTTCTTCATCAACAAGACAAACGGCATGCTCGGTACCGGGGCGCAGACTGTAAACTTCTTCGGAGTTAACCGAAAACAGATCCGGCTGATTTACAGACATTGGAAACAAAAGCTCGACGCGATTGTCTTCGCCAACCGTGGCCTGATAATATTCATCATGAACACGAAACGTCAGCTTAGCACCTAATCCCAAATGGTTGGCAAACCTGGCAATACAACGTCCGCCATTTCCACACATACCGGCATCACTTCCATCAGCATTTAAATATAGCATTTGGAAATCGCTCTTGGGATCTTCGTCATCAGCTTCGATGCTAATCAGTCCGTCTGCGCCGACACCAAAACGCCGGTCACAAAGTAAAGGACACCATTTCCTTAAATCAATGGTCGAATACCGCGTATGGCGGTTGTCAATGATGACGAAGTCATTACCGGCTCCTTGCATTTTTTGAAAATGAATCGTTTTACTCACGGCTTTACAAGGTTAGGCGGTTATTCCTGATATGCAGGAGTGTGTTTCCAGGGTTGTTGGTCGGGAATTGCGGGTTCCTTCCCTCGCATCAACGCACCAATTCGAAGTGAAAGTGTAGTAAGGATGATTTTAATATTCCCGTTTTGATAAACCAGCTTCCGCATAAGGTTCAAATGATTAAGCATTTCTTCAATCCGTGCATCCCGTAAGCGTTCAGCGAAATTTTGAATGACGATTAATTGGTCGCTATTGGTTATCAATTCTTCATCACCGGTATTAAGATATACAAGGACATCTCTCAGGAAGGCCTCCATAAGATTAAACAACCCAAGCATGCCTTCTATGTTGGTGGAGTTATCCCATTCTTTCACCAGTTTCATCACCGAAACGGCATCTTGCGTATAACTATAACGCAGGTATTGAACAATTTGATCACGTTTTTCTTTGAGTGTGCTGAGGTCATAAAAACGTGTATTATCATAATTCCCCCCGGAAATGCGGGCCAGATAAGATGCGTCATCTTCTGAGGCTTGATCAAAGCGGATCAGCCCGTCGCGTATATCATCCTGTTTTAATGGAGGACAGCGAAGCAGCTGGCAGCGTGAAATGATCGTTGGCAGAAGCTGGTCCGGATTGTCGCAGGTCAGTAAAAACATTACCTGGGGCGGGGGTTCTTCCAGCAGTTTCAAAAAGGCATTGGAAACCTCTTTGCGCATCGTCTCAATATTCGATATAACGATGATATTGAGCTGACCCTCGTTCGGCTTTAAATAGGCGAGCGGTCGGATTTCTTCGGAAAAATATTCAACCGAATAAAAAGCTTTTCGGTTTTTGGACTCATCTTGACTGCCGGTATGCGGACGC
>SLJN01000300.1 GCA_007135115.1 Balneolales bacterium | reverse complement strand
TAAAAGTGACTTAAGAGGTTCGTAAATTCAGATCACCCCAAAAAGATGTTGTGAAATTTCAGAGAGAGAAGAACGAAAATGAAGAGCATAGACCGCCGAAAAAATCTAAAACCCCATGAATTCCGGCAAACCTATTTGATTCCTTCAAAGCCGGTTATCATCACCGATTTTGCAGATATTTGGCCGGCTAAATCCCGGTGGACCCCCCAATACTTCAAAAAGAACTACGGTCATATTGAAGTGCCGGTTTATTCTAAAAATTTCATCCGTCCCGGGAAAAACTATATGGCGGCTGATCGCACTATGAAGTTCGGAGATTACCTTGAACTCATCGAAGCCAACGAACAGACCGATTTGCGACTTTTTTTGTTCAACATTTTTAAACACGCTCCCGAACTGAAGCAGCATTTTTATCGCCCTGATATCATGGGCGGTTTTATGATGCGGCTTCCCCTCATGTTTTTCGGCTGCGCCGGATCAAGTGTACCGCTGCATTATGACGTTGACCTCTCCCATGTTTTTCACACCCAGTTTTACGGCACGAAACGCGTAGTGCTGTATCCGCCGGATCAATCGGTAAAACTTTACCGGCATCCGTTTACAGTGAGGACACCGGTAGATGTGGACAATCCGGATCTAAAAAAGTACCCTCGTTTTAAAGAAGTCGACGGCTACGAGGATGAGCTTCAACCGGGCGAGACGCTATTCATCCCTACAGCGTACTGGCATTTGATGCATTACACCTCAGGTGGCTTCGCAATGAGCTTGCGCTCCAACGAATCCATTATACGGATGATCAGAGGCGTGTATAATATCGCCTTCAAGGTTACCTTTGATAAAGCGATGAACCGTGCTTTAGGACAAAAATGGAATGAGGTTAAGGAGCGGATTGCCGTAAGGCGCGCCGGTTAAGGACCCATATCCGTTTCTTCCGGATCATCCCCATTCAATCCAACATCCTGAAGCTCTTCGGGAAGATCCGGTTCTGTGCCCTCAGGCAACTTTTCAATATTTCTGATAAACCAACCTTGCTGGGTGTGCACCATATCAAATTCAATATGATCGCCTGTTTCAAGGTCTTCCACCTCGGATAGATCGTCAATCCTCAGACTCATCCGCATGGCATCCATTACATCCGGGATGGTCTCATGAATTACCGAAATTGAAGTCTCATCGACTGAAGTGCTCAGATAGCGGCCTTTAACCTCATAAGAGGCTTCCTCTTCGGGTTCAGCTTCTTCTCCGTTACCGCAACCGGTGAGTTGAAAGAATAAAATTGAGGAAAGAAATAATATCGTAAGTCGCATAATCAACAGGATTTAATGGCTTTTTTGGGAAAAATCTACAAACTAACGTCCGTAATTGAAGTCAGCATATTTGGTGCATTTTAAAAAGTGGTAGTGTCGAAAGAAAGTGCCAATGTCTGATCCGCTCGGTTTGGTACATTTGGTAATTCAGGTTGAGGTTGTTTAGATACGTAGGGACGGAATGCATAGCGTCCCTAACATTCATTGGCAGCCAAATACCCATTTTTCTAATCTACTTATTTACCTTAATTACCTGTTGTTTACAAATGACATCATGTGTTTTCTTACTGACCCTATTTAGCAAAATACTCAAAAATGATGCGAGAAGTCTCCGCAAGGATTTCAACCGTGCGCTCTTCATCTTCGGATTCGTCACTGAGGAGTGTTAGCGCATACCATCCGCCGTTGGGAAGATAAACGATTCCGGAGTCGTGATTCACGCCTGTTATCGATCCCGTTTTATGGGCAACCTCGATAGCACCGGGAAGCTTGGCGGGAATCATGTCCCGGAAAGCTTGTCTTTTTAAAATATCGATGACCTCATTGGTTGTTGCTTCATCGAGCATTTCACCGTTACCAAGTTTGTAAAACATTCGAGAAAGGTCCCGGGCGGTCGTTTCATTGTTGATGCCTTCTTCAAACGCCGGCATATCGTAAACGCCGCGGCGGATTTGCAACCCCGTAAGTCCCATATCGTGCATGTATGTGGTCACCGAGTCGGCGCTGAGCTGATCAATCAGGATATTGGTCGCCAGATTCCCGCTTTGGATGATCATGTGTTCGATCAACCTGCGAATGGGCAGGTATTCACCGATGTGCTCGGCAATTCCGGGGCGGTCATCATCCTGGGAAATTTCGTATGATGATCCGTCGACGATGCTTTTGAATTCGTTGTACACCTTTAGCGAATCGCCGATATTCCAGTCCGGGTCATTTAGCGATCGCCGGTAGGCTTCAAGCATCACCGGGGTTTTGTAAGTGCTTGCGGCATGAAAGTTTTCATCCCCCCGAATATGGATTTCTTCCCCAAGATTAGATTGCGGGATAAGCGATACGGCAATTCGGGCATCATCCTGATCAATTATCGCGCGGATTTTATCTTCCAGATCACTTGCGTTTGAGACCGATAGCAGCATAGTTGAGAACAGCAGCGTAAGTATAAATTTGAACATATTTCCAATTCATAGATTCCTGATTTGGGAATAAATGTACATCTATATCATACAATTTGAAACAATCGGTTGGGGATTTGAATTTGAAATCAGTTCGGCACGAATGATCATATTTTGGTCAGCGGTGTTCGTTATTAAAGAAGATTCTTCAGTAATTCACAAATGTCGCAGTTGATTAACCCCATGACGGTAATTCTGATAGTATACATTCGGTTGAATAAATTGAAAATTAAAGATTTAAGATTTTTTAGATGGCAGGCAAGTTGCTTGAACAAGCGAGTCTTCAATTTTTAATCTGTAATTTTCAATAATTCAACTTATCGAAAAAGGGGATTAAACCCATTACATATTTCAAAATGCCTAACTGCGACAATTGAGCTTCAGTAATTTTGATCTGATGTAAATAAACAAATTTTGATATCTTTGGTGCTTCAACAAAGAAGCGATATAAAAACCAATTTAGGTAGATGAACGAAAAGTCAGCGGCTCAAATCCGGCAGGAATTCTTCGATTTTTTCAGAAAAAAGGAACATCTGATTGTAGACAGCGCTCCCGTTGTTCCGCATGATGATCCCACTTTGCTATTTATTAATGCGGGGATGAACCCCTTTAAACCGATTTTCCTGGGGGAAAAAGAGGGGTATGTTGAGAAAAACCGGCTTTACAAGCGAGTAGCCAATACCCAGCGCTGCATCCGCGTGAGCGGAAAACACAACGACCTGGAAGAAGTGGGCCATGACACCTACCATCACACGCTGTTCGAGATGCTGGGGAATTGGTCGTTCGGAGATTATTTCAAAAAAGAAGCGATTGCCTGGGCGTGGGAACTGTTGGTAGATGAATGGGGGCTTGAACCTGATCGCCTTTATGCAACGGTGTTCGGCGGAGATGAAGACGACGGTCTTCCAGTGGATGAAGAAGCTGAACAGCTTTGGGCTTCTGAAACTCCAATCAAAAAAGACCACATCCTACGCTTCGGTAAGGAAGATAATTTTTGGGAGATGGGGGATGTCGGACCCTGCGGGCCTTGCTCCGAAGTTCATATTGATATGCGCTCGGATGAAGAGCGAAAAAAGCAGCCGGGCTCCGAGCTGGTGAATCAGGATGATCCGAGAGTGATGGAAATCTGGAACCTCGTCTTTATCCAGTTCAATCGTCAATCTGATGGCCGGTTGAAATCCCTCCCGGCCCAGCACGTGGATACCGGAATGGGTTTTGAGCGAATCGCCGCAGTGCTGAATAACAAGCGCTCCAACTACGATACCGATGTATTTACCCCGCTGCTGGATGAGATCGGCAAACTATCCGGAAAGGAATACGGCAAGGATGATGCAACCGACATCGCTTTTCGTGTGATTGCCGACCACATCAGAGCGGTAAGTCTGGCTATAGCTGATGGCGCTTCGCCATCCAACGAAGGGCGCGGCTATGTCATCCGAAGAATTCTCAGGCGTGCCATCCGCTATGGGTGGGATCAGTTGGAACTGAAAGAGCCGTTCATGCACAAACTTTTGGATGTGTTGAACTGGCAGCTTAAGGAGGTTTTCCCGGAGCTCGAAGACCAAAGAGGGTATATCGAAAATGTGATTCTCTCCGAGGAAAAGTCCTTCTTACGAACTTTAGGTCAGGGTATAGATTTGTTCGAAGCCATGGCCAAAGGCAAAAAAGAGATTTCGGGTGAGGATGCCTTCAAACTGCACGACACCTACGGCTTCCCGATTGATTTAACGGAGCTGATGGCCCGGGAGCGTGGTATGACCGTGGATGTCGATGGTTTTAATGCCTACATGAAAGAGCAGAAAGAGCGGGCGAGATCGGCCGGAAAATTCAAGCCGGGAGAAGGGGAGAAGGGCAAATGGACGATCGTTGCCGGTGATGAAAAATCGGAGTTTGTGGGTTATGATCAGCATGAGGTGGAAGCCCGAATAATCGGCTACGATGACAGCGATAAAAAACCCGCGCTGTTACTCGACCGCACCCCGTTTTACGCCGAGAGCGGTGGTCAGATTGCCGATACCGGGGTGATCCAGTCCGCTAATGAAACCCTTAAAGTGCTGGATGTTCAGGATGTGGACGGCACCCATGTGCATTTTGTAGACAAGCTGCCAAAGGATCCCGAACAAAGCTGGGTGGCAAAAATCGACAGTGAGCGCCGGGAGGAAATTCAGAAGCATCATACCGTCACGCACATAGTCCATGCGGCGATGCGCAAGCTCATCGGGGATCATGTACAGCAGAAAGGCTCGCTGGTAGCTCCCGACCGCCTGCGATTTGACTTTTCACACTACGAAGCCCTTACCCCGCAGGTGCTTGATGAAATTGAAGAGCTGGTCAATGAAAAAATCCAGGAAAACATTGAGCGGCAGGAACAGCGGGATATTCCCCTGGAAGATGCCAAAAAACAAGGCGCCACGATGATTTTCGGGGAAAAGTACGGCGAAAGAGTTCGGGTGATCACTTTCGATCCGGATTTTTCAAAAGAATTATGCGGAGGAACCCACGTAAAGGCGACCGGTGAAATCGGCTATTTTCGATTCACCAATGAAACTTCGGCTGCGGCAGGAATTCGCAGAATTGAAGCCGTTGCGGGTCATGCCGCCGATGAACTGCTCAGAACGGAAAAGCATCATGTTGAATCCATCAGGGAAATTCTGAAAAGCGAGAATCCGGCAGCGGAAGTGGAGAAGTTGATGGCGGAACGCAAAAAGCTTCAGAAAGAACTGGATGATCTGAAAAAACAACAATCCGCCGGAAAGCTGGATCAATTGCTCAACTCCGGCAAGCCTGTTGATGGCACCGATATCACCCTGATCACCGGAGAAATGGAAGGGGCGGACATTCCGACACTTAAGAAGCTTGGCTATGATGCCTTAAATCGCAAATCAGAAAATGCGGTCATCATACTTGGCTCTCGCGACACCGAGTCCGGCAAAGGCTATCTCATGGCCGCCGTCACTCCGGATTTGATCGAAAAAGGTGTAAAAGCCGGCAATTTGGTTGGAGTTTTGGCCAAAACCATCGGTGGTGGTGGAGGAGGTCAACCGAATCTCGCGACAGCAGGTGGTAAGCAAGGGGATAAGTTGCCGGAAGTCTTTGAGCTTGCTAACAGCGTGGTTAAAGAGCAAATTCAGTAACAGAGGATAGATAGCTCGAAACATTTATACTTACTGAGTTACCAGTCTTAAAAGGAATAATGTAAGCGTTTTTTTGAAAATGAAAACGATTACATTATATTCGGTCAAATGGTAGAGATAGTATAGTTTCATTTTTCATTAGCTCTTTTTGCCATAACGATGTGAACTTAAGTGTTCATGGTACGGAAAATTCAATAAAAGGATTTAATAATGAGAAAACGGAAGATTTTCTTTTGGGCTATCACGGCAGCACTTGGTGGATTTTTATTCGGTTTTGATACAGCAGTTATATCAGGTGCAGAGCGTCAAATTCAAGATTTTTTTGATCTTGGGGATCGGCTTCACGGTATAACAGTGGGAATGGCACTTTATGGGACGATAATTGGTGCAATATTCGGAGGCTATCCTGCTCAGTATTTCGGGCGAAAAATTAGTTTGATTTCTATTGCAATACTGTTTTTTGCATCTGCAATAGGATCTGCTCTTGCCCCGGATGTATATACATTGATGTTTTTCAGATTCATTGGTGGATTAGGGATTGGAGCATCTTCTGTTGTAGGACCCATGTATATTGCTGAGATAGCGCCGGCTAAATATCGCGGACGTTTAACAGCTCTGTTTCAGTTCAATATCGTTCTGGGCATATTAATAGCTTACTTTTCTAACTACTTGATAGGTATCCAGGTAGATGAGGTTGCCTGGCGATGGATGCTTGGCGTGGAGACCATACCGGCAGCAGCATTTTTAATACTTGTTGCTAGAGTACCAGAAAGCCCACGCTGGCTGATTGTGGCAAAGAATAAAGTGCAGGAAGCTCGTGAAATTCTGCAAATGGTTTCTATAGATGGTGATGTGGAAAAAGAAGTTGAGGCAATTCGAGCGAGTGATCATGAAGAGGGCAAAACTGCCCGGGTAAAAGACTTTTTCAGCAAGCGTTTCAAGTTTCCGATCATTCTGGCCTTTTTGATTGCCTTTTTTAATCAAATGTCCGGGATTAATGCGATTATCTACTTTGCTCCGCGGATATTTGAACAAACGGGTTTGCCGGCAGATGCTGCATTGTTATCAACTGTAGGTGTTGGGGTTGTAAATTTGATTTTTACGATGCTGGGACTTCTTTTGATTGACAAGTTCGGACGCAGGCATCTGATGTACATTGGTTCATTCGGCTATATAGTATCTCTTTCAGCAATTGCCTACGCTTTCTTTGCCGATACCTTTACCGGTGTAATGGTTCCGGTGCTTGTATTCGTTTTCATAGCATCTCATGCTATTGGACAGGGAGCTGTGATTTGGGTGTTTATATCAGAAATATTCCCTAACGTAGTTCGATCTTTCGGAAATTCTCTCGGAAGCAGTACACACTGGGTATTTGCAGCTGTGATCACGACCAACTTCGTTTACTTTGAAAGTTTATTTGGAGGTGGACCGATTTTCGCCTTTTTTGCTTTTATGATGGTATTGCAGCTTCTGTTTGTATGGAAAGTCATGCCTGAATCCAAAGGTATTACCCTGGAAGAAATGGAGGTTAAACTGGGTGTGAGTACTGAAGATTTGGAAGAAATTGTTCCCAAAACTAAAAATGAAACCAGCTGAATAACATAATTAAAATCTGAAACGTCGGAGTATTATATAAAATAGAAGGTACTCCGACGTTTTTTTATTTAAGAGGATACTTTTCCTGAATCATAGTGGTTTGATAAAACCGTAAATCATCTATTAAGATCATCAATGAATTGGAATAAGGTTCTCTTTAATCAAATAAGGGTAAATGAAGAACAAATCATCGACTGTTGAAGATGTTGCCAGGGAGGCAGGGGTTTCGACTGCAACGGTTTCAAGAGTATTCAATCGATCTCCTTTAGTCACCGAAAAAACTGTAAATGAAGTTCTTGCCGTTGCGGAGAAGATGAATTACAAACCGAGCCGTGTAGCCCGAAGGCTTCGGTCACAAAAGTCAGCATCGGGGGTAATTGGGGTTATTATTACCGATATAAAAAACCCTTTTTTTTCAGAAGTGGTACGGGGAGTTGAAGACGTCGCTTTTGAAAAGCAGCACGGGATCATCACTTGCAACTCCGATGAGAATGATGAAAAAGAGAGATTCTATTTAAATACACTTATATCCGAACAGATTTCCGGGTTGGTGATAGCTCCGACTCCGCATAATTTTCCTTTACTACAGGACCTGGCTGATCGAGGCTATCCGATAGTATTGGTTGATCGAACAGGACCTGAGCCGACATTTGACAGTGTAAAAGTGAATAACGTTGAAGGAGCTTATAAAGCCGTTTCTCAACTATTGGAACTCGGCCATCGAAGAATCGGACTCATTGGTGGTATACCTGGCATTACCACTACGGAAGAACGTTACAAAGGGTTCCTGGACGCCCATGATGCTCATGAAGTAGAAGTCGATGAACAGCTTGTTTCTTTTGGAAACTCCAGACAAGATGGAGGAATAGAGCAAACCCGCAAATTGCTATCTAAAGATGATCCTCCAACAGCACTATTTGTTACAAATAACCTAATGACTCTCGGATGCCTGCAAGAATTGCATGAACGCAAGGTGAAAATCCCATCAGAAATGGCTGTCGTCGGATTTGACGATATGCCATGGGCCGTTGCATTGAATCCACCTCTGACAGCAGTTAAGCAGCCCGGCTATGAACTCGGCAACAGTGCAGCAGACCTGCTTTTTAAACGCATTTCAATGCCTGACCGACCGGCAAATCATCTTATGCTAAATGCAGATCTGATAATTCGAAAGTCCTGTGGGGCTCAGGAAGAGACCCTGAAAATCTGAGTGTAGAGAAAAACTCGGACACATATAATGAGAGGCTGTAATACAAATTACAGTCCTGCTCAGGCTTTGAATTCAAAAGCCTGGCTATTGCTCGGATGTAGATATGATGGTATCAAGAGCCCGTCTTAACAAAATGTAAATGCTGCCGCTACGAGAGGTATAATTTCTATTCCATATTACCTGGAATGTTGTATGTAATCGTTTGCAGTTGCTCCCTGACCTATACCTGAATATTGCTTGAAATGCTGTAAAAAAGTCAAAAGATGAAAAAAATATTTTCACTGGGAATAAT
>SLJN01000112.1 GCA_007135115.1 Balneolales bacterium | reverse complement strand
TCTAATCAGATATATGTGGTAGAGAGAACACATTTTCCCAATGGAATTACAGGGTATCGATCAGGACCGGGACGTAATCCCAGAATGAGCGTTTGGTGCTATCGAATCGGAACCACATTAATCGATACCGGAACCGTTAAAGCTGCGGATGCACTGGTTCGGGAGATCGCCAAAGACGGCCCGGTTGATCATCTGTATATCACCCATCATCATGAAGATCACAGCGGTAACCTGAAAGCAATCCGGGAGCAGTTCGACCCGAAAGTCTATATTTCCCAATATGCAGCTCCATTGGTACGAAGCGGATTTCGTCAATATCCCTATCAAAAAATCATGTGGGGCGGGTTTCGTCCCTTTGAACCGGATGAAATTGTCTCCGTACCGGCATGCGGGTCATCAAAATGGATCACGCCTGATGGAGAGTTTGAAATCCACCACGTTCCAGGTCACAGTCATGATATGACGGCAGTCTGGGACTCGCATCGCAAAACTCTTTTTTCTGCTGATCTCTACCTTGGCCGTCGGCTACGGTATATGCGAAGGGATGAAAACTGGGGTGCATCCAAAACATCGCTTGAGCGCATCGTGAAAACATTGCCGGTTGAAAAGCTTTTTTGCGGACATCACCCGGTCTTGAAAAACGGTTGGGATGCTTTGAACGCTAAACTGCAATGGATGGATGAACTTGAAACCCACTTGCGGCAGTATGGATCTATACGAAACTCCGGTTTGTTAAATCCGGAAGCCTGGGATGTGCGTTTATTAACTCTGGGAGATGCCAGCCGTAAGAATATGCTAAAATCTATAGGCGGGGAGTTTCAGGTAAGAAAGGATATTGCAAGGCACGTCGGAAAAAAACAGGCGGCGTGTGCATTTGAACAGAGCGAGCAGATCATTCATTGAAAAGTCTAAACGATCATAAAACCACCAATTTATCCGACAGGGTTTATCAGGAGTACCGGGAGCTTGCCGGCCGATATGACCGGCAATGGCGTTCCTATTTGAATCATACCCAACAAAAGGCATCGGAGCTGTTGCTTCCGGAGTATAATGATAAAATTCTGGACAGCTCCGGCGGAACCGGGCTTTTTGCCACATATCTTCTGAAAAAACCGGAAACAAGTGTGGTCATCAGTGATTTTTCGGATGAAATGCTGGAGCAGGCCCGCCAAAGATTTAATAGCCAACGCGACCGGGTTACCATAGTCAGAGCAGATGCTCATAAGCTGCCGTTTAGTGATGGAGCCTTCCACAAAGTGTACAATCTTAATTCGCTGCACTATTATGCCAATCAGGATTTTGCCGTTGATGAGCTGGTCCGGGTTTGCCGGCCGGGTGGCAAGCTATTGATTCTCGACTGGTCATCCGATACCCGTTTATTTCGCATGTTTGCGCGAATCATGCGTATGGCCGGCTATGAGTATTCCAGAATTTTATCTTCTGATGAGCTCAGGAATATGTTTCGCGAAAGAGGTCTGCATATAATTCAATCGGAAAACTGGACCTGGAGAGGCTGGTCATTGGCTGCTGTAGTAGCCGAAAAGCCGATCGGCTGAATTATTTAATCTACTTCCCTACTTTTTATTTTCTTTAAATGACAACCCTTGTTCTGCAAGCGATTTTCGGAAAATCGGCAGTGAAGCTTTTCCTATTCCGTGAATTTTTAATATTTCCTTCTCTGTATAGGATGATAATTTTTGGATGGTATCAATTCCGTGATGAAGCAATGCATTTCTTGCGGGGTTGCTCAGTAAAGCTAAAAATCCTGAGGCCGGCTCTTTCAGCTTTTCGCAAGTCGGGCAGGTAGGACAGTCGCTGCTTTTATAGAAGGTATGTCCGTGTTTGCACGTTTTTATGACCCTTTCTGTCGCCATCTTAGAAACAATACTCCCCAACTTTATTAATACACCCATTCGTCCATCAGCTATTGCCGTAAATTCTAAAAAAAAAGCGCGATTAATCGAGCTTCAGGCCCGATAATGGTGCAAATCCAACTACAACTTCGTTAACAATTCTTCAGCTTCGTCTTTATGGTAGGGGTCGTCTTTAAAGCGAGGATCGAGGTTTTGAATTTTTTCCAATAATTGTTTCGCCTCATCGGGGTTGCCGTACTCGGAGTGAAATTTTGCAAGGTCGAGCTGATAGAGGATCATGTCCGTATCCAGTCTTGCGGCATTACTGAGGTATTCTTTGGCTTTATCGTTTGATGCATCTTCGGGCACACCACCAAATAGCGTATTGACGATCGATCGTTCAGCGAAAGATAGATTGGCCATTCGCTTGTGCCACAAGCCCAGCACATGCAACGCACCCTCATGTTCTGAGTCGACTTCGAGTGCTTTGGAGCTGTATTTGCGGATTTCTTCCGCTTTTTTGAGCGCATCTTCCGTTGAAGCGTGATCCGCTTTTCGCCCCAGAATTACCGCCTGCGTGAAATAAACATCCGCATTTTCATCATCTATATGTTTGGCTCGCTCGATAAGCTCAGAGGCAATCTCAAAGTATTCCTGTTTTTGAGATTCGTCATCAAGTCGATCTCCCACACGGGTATACAGCATTGCCGACTGCCATAGCACCTCAACGTCATCATTGTTATCTTCAAGCACCTTTTTGTAGGTTTCGAGGGCACGTTCCTCCTCACCCTTATCGAAATATTTGGCTGCTTTAGATTTTAAATCATCTCCTGCTAAAGCAAAAGAAGGTAGTCCTATTATAATTGCGAGTAATAAAGATAGTTGTTTCATCAGGCAGGCATTGAGGTAAGTGTGCACTAATTAACGTTACTCAAAACCCAAAAATTCACAAAAAAATTATTTTTATGGCTGTAGAAAAATTTAATCATGTTATGATTATGGGAGCCGGAGCGGTAGGGGGATTTGTCGGTGCCCGGATGATTCAAAAGAACGCTGCGGAAGTAGATTTTATAGCCCGCGGGCAGCATTATCACAAGATGCGGGATGAGGGTCTGCGTTTTATCACCCCGGAAAAAGAATATCAACTGGACCTGCCGGTATTCAGCAATCCTGCCGATTCGGGGAAGGTATACGATTTGGTCATCGTAGCGGTGAAATCCGGCGATACCGCTCAGGCATTGGGGCAAATGCGACCGGTAATCGGGGAACAAACGCAGGTGCTTACTATCCAAAACGGGTTGGAGAATTATGAATATCTGCGCGATGAACTTGGTCAGGGTAGAGTTGTTAGAGGATTCTGCAGGCTGGGGTGCGAAGTTACGGCACCCGGAGAAATTACCTACCGTTCACTGGGTGAAGTAACCATAGGTGAAGAAGACGGTGCGGAAAGCGACCGCTGCCGGGCAATTAAAGCACTGATGGATCAATCCGGTATTACCTGTATGATTGCCGGCGACATCCGCAGGCAGGCCTGGAAGAAGATGATCTGGAATACCGTTTTTAATTGCATCAGCGGACTGACGGCAACCACCCTCGATGGCATCTTTAATGACCCGGATATTTTGAAAGTCGCCAAAGGTATCGCCTGGGAGCTACGCAACATTGCCGCTGCCGAAGGAGTGGACATAAGTGATGATAAAATTTCTGAAATTTTTGAACGGACTGGGAAACTCGGCGCTTTTAAAACCTCAACCTATCAGGACCGCTTGAAATCAAAACCTATGGAATACAGAGCCCTTAGCGGCTATGCCGTTCGCAAGGCCACGGAAGCCGGGGTCAAAGCTCCAAAGCTGGAAACCGTAAATGCGATGCTGAAACTGACCGAAAGCAGCGAACGGTACTGATTAGGGTCTATATCCATCGCTAATCAACAATTTGAGCCCCAGGATATCAATCAGAAAAAGCGGACTTGAAATACTCCGGTGATGGTGTGCTGTAGCCGGTCATCAGGTAAATCTATCAAGTTATAATGAATGGCGGCGCGGGCAAACTCTCCGCCATCATCCCGGGTGAAAAGTCGCCGAAAACCGGCTGAATACCCATGTTGAATATCATCGGAGTTGCCGTTGGCATATCGCTGTGCAAGGTAGTCAAAACGGGCTAATGCGGTCCAGTTGTCGTCAAGTTCAAGGCCGGCTTCTGAGTATAAACCGTCGTAGTTGAACTCCTGCGTGTCATCACGCGAGCCTATAACGAACTCGGTCTGCGTAAATCCGGATGGGACAATTAATCCGCTGGTGCGCAGGCGCAGAGAGCCGGAATGCCGGTTCACATCAAAGGGACCGTCACCTTCGCGCACAACATTGCGTTGCTGATTGGTAGAAACATGACCTCCGACAAGCAATTCCGGCGAGATGGTGTAATCCAGACGCCCGCCGTAGGATCCGCCACCGAAATCACGGGACTGAATTTGAGAGCCGGCTTGGGTAAAGCGACCCGACCCGTTTGTGGTGAACAAGGCATAGCTGAGCTGACCTACACTGCCATACATCATCACCCCGATATCACGGAACGCGTCGTACCCCATTTGCGAAGCATTGAAGGGGGTTATGCCAGGTCGCTCCGGAAATAAAACACTTGCAGAGCCCAAAATTCCGGTGTTAAAAGACTGTCCGAACGGACGAAACTGTCCGCCACGGATTCTGATGCCGCGATACACCCTGTAATCAAAATGAAAATCGAGCAGTACATTTTGCCGGCCTGCAAACTCCAGCCATGAAGTTGCCGAGAGCCGGTCTGTGATTTGTGACTGAACGGTGAGCCGCGCTCTGCGGACACGATAGCCCCAGGTATCTTCAACCGGCATCACATCCTCTTGATGTTGATACAGACCATAAAACTGAAGGTAACCGCCGACTTTCATTTCAGGAAAGTCCGAGGCCGTTGACTGAGAAGGAGCAATCGTCAGGGTGACGAATAGCAGTGGTAAAACGGTCTTGAAAAATATTTTGAGTTTATCCATAACAGTAATTTCTGTGGTGAAATAATTTTTGCGAAGGCATTAATTGTTGCCTGCCGGCATGATCAATTGAGAAACCCAGTCAGGCAGCGCTGTGAGGTCAATTCCCCAGATCAAGGGTAGCAGAATGAAGGTCATAATGGTAATAATGAAGACGCTGATGAGGTTCATCCAGATCCCGGCTTTAGCCATTTGGGGAATCGTAATGAAGCTGCTTCCGAAGACCACTGCATTCGGAGGTGTAGCTACCGGAAGCATAAAAGCGAAAGATGCGGCCAGAGCTGCTGAAACCATTAAGGCGTATGGATGGATCATCATGGCGACGGCCATACTGCTGAGGATAGGCATCAGCATGGTTGCTGTGGCGGTGTTGGAGGTGATTTCGGTAAGCATCACCGTGAGCAGGATTACACCGAACAGCATGACCAGAATGTGGACACCTTCCAGAACGGTGAGGCTTTGAGCGATCCATTCGGCCAGACCGGAAGTGCTGAATCCGTGAGCCAGCGCGAGGCCGCCTCCGAAAAGAATGATAATTCCCCAGGGGATTTTTACGGCCGTGTTCCAATCCAACAGAAATACCCCTTTTTTGAAATCGGAGGGCATTCCGAATAAAACCAGTGCTCCGGCAATGGCAATCGTAGAGTCGTGAACTTTGTCAAGGGCTTCGATATCGATGAATCCTCTCAATATCCAGGCTAAAGCGACGCATGCAAAAACGATGGCAACCCGGAACTCTTCTTTGGTCATTTTTCCAAGCTGATCAACCTCTCTTTGGATGAATTCTTTACCGCCGGGCAGGGTGCTGAGTTCCGGTGGAAAAGCAACGCGCACCAGATAAATCCAGCAGAGCCCCAGCATGACCACCACAAAGGGAATTCCGAAGGCCATCCATTGGGCAAATGTTATAGTTTGACCAAAAGAGGATTCCACAACACCGACCAAAACCGTGTTCGGAGGTGTACCAATAATGGTTCCAACTCCGCCAATCGAACAGGCGTAGGCGATACCCAGCATTAAGGCTATGGCAAAACGAAAGTGTTCGGGACGGGTATCAATATGTTGCATTTGCTGTTGGTCGATGATTTCCGACACCTGTTTGATCACGGCGAGTCCGATAGGTACCATCATCATCGCTGTAGCCGTATTGCTGATCCACATCGAAAGAAGAGCCGAGGCGATCATAAAGCCGAGGACAATTTGAGAAGGACCGGTACCGACCATCCGGATGATATTTAGCGCAACCCGTTTATGCAGCTCCCAGCGCTCCATGGTGACGGCAATCAGAAATCCGCCCATAAATAAATAGATGATGTGGTCGGCATACTGATTGGTTACCTCCTGCGACGTCATGATTCCGAATGTGGGAAATAAGGCAATGGGAATCAGGGCAATGGCTGCAATGGGAAGCGCCTCACTTATCCACCAAACAGCCATTAACAGGGCAATGGCACCTACATATTTGCCTTCGGGAGACAGTCCTTCGGGGGTGGGAAGAAAAAGAATCAAAAAAAATAAGGCGATGCCAAGGAAAAGCCCGATTCGCGGACGGGTACCATAATCGTTCATAACCACAACCTTAGTTATATTTGGATGTTGACTCTATGAGGTTATCCGGAACTCTTGAGGTATTAAATGCTTAACTTTTTTATGCTTTCCAAAGTTCAAAAACTGCAATACCTGTACCATTAATTAAAAAAAATGTTTTTTTAAGCTTCCCAATCAATTTAAAAGAAAATTGCACCACAGAAGGTATTATCCTATGACGTAGGTCATAATGGACAATAATTTTTAATTGATAGCTTTTTGGATGAAATGATATGAATCACATTAAAAGCACTTATGAATCGATCCGAATTACAATCACGGCAGAAGCCACTCAAAGAAGAGTATTCAACTAATCCTGAAAAAGCAGTCGTTACGCTTAAAGCAGAGGGGCGTCTCGGGGAAGGCGTATCGTGTTCCGTAGATACCGGAAGGGCAATTGCTGAAGCGGGCTTACACCCGGCTACCGGAGGTGATGGCAGTCAGCTGTGTTCCGGAGATATGCTGCTTGAGGCGTTAGCAGCATGTACCGGGGTAACCATGAAAGCCGTGGCAACTTCCCTTGGTATTGATCTCCGCGACGGTGTGATCAAAACCGAAGGAGAGGTGGATTTTCGCGGGACGCTGGGCGTTGATAAAGAAGCTCCGGTTGGATTCAGCGAAATCCGTCTCAATGCCGAGTTGGTCACCGATGCCGATGAGGAGCAGCTTCAAACCTTAATGAAACTGACAGAACGTTTTTGCGTGGTTTTCCAAACCATCAATCGCGGGGTTGATGTTAAGGTTGGATACCAACGAGTTGGTTAAGAAAACGACACTACCCGTTTTGTTACAGGCACTAATTACAAATGAGGTGTTATGAAACCTGAAGAGTCCGGTTATATCAATCTTCGAATTAAAAATATGGTCTGCGACCGGTGTATTGAAAAGGTTGGGGAGTTGCTGGACGCTTCAGGCTTCAAAGTTGATGCTGTTGAGCTGGGTCATGTTCGGGTAGAAGGTGAAAACGGTGAATGGAATCACCTGAAAACAAACCTGTTAGAAGCCGGTTTTGAACTGGTCGAGGACGAGGCCAGGCAGAGAGTCGAAAGGATTAAAGCTGTATTGATTAACCATATTAATGATTTGCAAAATCAGACGGCTCGGCCGGACCGGCTTTCAACGATTTTGACGGCACACATTCCCTGGCACTATGAAGGTTTGAGCCGGTCTTTTAAGCAAGTTACCGGCATCACGATTGAGCGCTATTTCATCCTCCTGAAAATAGAGAAAGTCAAAGAATTACTGGAGTACGGGGAGCTTACCCTGTCTCAGATAGCCGACCGGCTCGGCTATAGTAGCAGCCAGCATTTGTCAGGACAGTTTAAAAAGGAAACCGGGGTATCGGTAAGTGAGTACCGCAAAGATGGTCTGCCGGAGCGCAAAAGTCTTAGTGAGGTTGGTAGCTGATACAACCAATCTGCGCCAGGGCCAGCCCCCAAAGCCCGGGCCTATATGCTACCAGATTCGAACCTCTTCATCTATGCTGATTTCAGCAGGTTTCCGCTCCTGAATCTTCATGCCATCGATTAACAGGGATTCCACATCGTAGTCGTCCTCATCATAATCGTAGATGTTACCGTCGGTGTTGACACTTGCGACGATTAAATCATCTTCGACAAAATTATCGAAATTGACTGACCAGATTTCCAACTCTGGTTGGATTAATTTTTCAGGTTCGGATACATCTTCAAAATCAGAGAGGTCAAATTCAGACTCTCGTGCATCCCCCGGAATTTCCCATAGAAGCGCTAAATCATCGTCTTCAGTTTGAGAGAATAGCAAATTGAAGAATCGGTCCGGGTCTTCCTCTGTTTCCCAGCTCATCTCGAAAGGTTCATCCGGCAATAGCGTGTCCGGAAATGATGCATCGATATTTCCAGTTAAATCGATGGAACCTTCATAGATGACATCCTCTATTTGAACTTCATATTCGACCTCGTCACCGGGTTCAAGGGGAACTTGATCGAGTGAGTGAGCAGCTAAAAATATTTCATCACCATCGGGATTTTCCTCGACGGGCTGGAACTCAAGGTCGACATCGAGGTCATCTACCGTTACCGTTACATCCGTATCCGTAATGAACCGGCCTACAAGTGCAAGTTCTTCTTCACCGGTTTGCTGATTGGGTAAAAAATCAAAAAACACTTGGTCGTTTTGAACCTGTAAGAATTCAATGAAATCAATATCTCCGGAAGTCTCGTCATCTGAAACTCTTGTGAAGTCATCATCATTATTGCTATCACAGCCGATGATCAGAATCGTTAGAGCGGTGAAGAATAATAGTTTTTTCATGGCGGTGAGGAT
>SLJN01000009.1 GCA_007135115.1 Balneolales bacterium | reverse complement strand
TTATAAGCTTTTAGAAAAGTACTGCGGCTCCGGTAACCTACATAAACCGCAACCGTCATAGCATCCACATTTTCTTCCCTCATTAACCGAAGGGCGAGTTCCATTCGGAGAGTGGTAATGTAGGATTTGGTTGTCTGCCCGAAATACATTCGGAAACGTTCTGCGGTCTTTTTACTCACTCCAGGTTGTTCCAGCAGAAATGAAATTGAAAGCTCGTCAGAGGTAAGATGTTTGTGGATAAGATGGACCCATCGCTGTACATCGGGTGGCATTCTATCAGTTTGCACCCCTCTTCGACTTACGATCTCATTTATCATTTGATCGACTGTAGCATCACGTAATTCACTCATGATCAGGTTTTTTTGCTTTCTCTTGTATCCCAGTAATGTTAATAGCATTGCATAAATGGATATTTATATTAGGGAGACATTTAGAGCAAAATTGTTAATCAAAAAATTAAATGATTAACAAATATTTACACTAAAGCTTTTATATTAAAATTATTTTACTCTATGGTAGCAGGAATAAAAAGGTAGTCTGCTTGTGAATCAGATTAGACCGAAAGTCGTATCCGGGGAGCCATGCAAATAAATAACCATGCAATCTACGGACTCCAATTGGCTACCTTTATCACCGTGATCACCTTTTTCATTGCGGTAATCATCAACTATATCAAACGCAAAGATGTGCAGGGTACGCTGTATGAAAAGCAGCCGCCACCGGAATGAACGTTTTCAAATTAATTGCCGTGATTAATCTCCTCTATAATCGCGGATTAACTGCTTTATATTAGTTTCGAGATCAGGGATATCCTTTTTAACAACAATCCATACGGCTTCCATATCCACCCCAATGTAATCATGAATTAATTTATCACGTAACCCTGCAATTTTTTTCCACTCTATTGTCGGGTGTTTTAACCGATATTCGTTATCAATTTGTTTAGTTGCTTCTCCAATAATCTCAAGATTTCTGATTACGGCATCCTGTATTAATTCATCATCTATAAACTGGTCATGACTTACATTCTTCACATATCTTTTAATTTTGGATATACATTCAGCAATATGCTCTAAATAAATAATTGCCCGTTTTTCCATCAGTCAATGCGAATTAAATCTTTCTCTATATAAGGTTTCAATCTCGAATGAATAGATTTTTTTGTTATCAGATCAACGTTTAAGCCAAGCTCTTCAGATAATTTTTGTTCAATACCGATGATATCCAAAAGACTCAAATCTTCTTCAAATTCCACGACAATATCAATATCGCTTTCCGGCTTTTGTTCACCTCTCGCAAAAGATCCAAACACTCCTACCATTTTTGGCCCGTAGGGCTGAATTACATTTAGAATCTTTTCTTTGGTTTGAGTAGCAATCATCCGGTTTTTGCTTTATATGATCTTATGTGTAAAACGCTGTTCTATCAAAGATAATTTTTGAAGGTAGGTATAAGTACCTGCCAGGTCTTTGGACCTGGCAGGTGGTAGGGGTGTGGAAGGCGGGATGGTCGCGTGATTTACTTCACGCATCCGACAAATGAGCAATACCGGGAAGTTCAATGCCTTCGAGATATTCCAGGCTGGCGCCGCCGCCGGTGGAGACGTGCGATACCGTTTTTTCCAGTCCGGCTTTTTTGATGGCCGAGGCGGAGTCGCCGCCGCCGATGATGGTTATGGCTCCGTTTTCAGTGGCCTCTCCCATCGCTGCTGCTACGGCGAAGGTGCCTTTCGCAAAATTCTCCATTTCAAAAACGCCCATCGGACCGTTCCAGATTACGGTTTTGGCATTTTTGATTTCATCGGCATATATACGAGCGGTATCCGGGCCGATATCCAGTCCCATCCAGCCGTCTTCGATGCCATCGTCTTTGAGGACGGTTTTGGTTTCGGTGTCATTGGCAAAATCTTTACCCACAACCGAGTCGCCCGGCAGCAACAGCTCCACATTGTTGGCTTTGGCTTTTTCCATCAGCTCTTTGGCAAGCCCCACTTTATCCTCTTCCAGCAGGGATTTGCCAATGGATAGGCCGAGTGCTTTATAGAACGTGTAGGTCATACCACCTCCAATGATGATGGTATCGACTTTGTTGATCAGATTTTCAATCACACCAATCTTATCGGAAACTTTGGCTCCGCCAAGAACCGCTACAAACGGGCGCTTCGGATTGTTGACGCTGTTTTCCAGATAGTCGATCTCCTTTTCGAGCAGGAATCCGGCGGCGGATTGATCCATATATTCGGTGATCCCGGCGACGGAGCTATGTGCCCGGTGGCTGCTTCCAAAGGCGTCGTTTACATAAACCTCTCCCAGTTCTGCCAGTTGCTTCGAGAATTCGGGGTCGTTTTTGGTTTCACCCGGATGAAACCGGACATTTTCCATCAGCACGATTTCTCCGGGACCGGCCTGATTTACGGCCGCTTTTGCTTTTTCGCCGATGCAGTCTTCGGCAAAATGCACTTTGGTGACCAGCTTGTCTTTCAGCACCTTCTCAAGATGATCGGCCACCGGCTTTAAGGAATATTTCGGATCCGGTGCCCCTTTCGGCCGGCCGAGGTGGCTCAGTAATATCAGCGTGGCTTCTTGCTGAATAATGTGCTCAATGGACGGCAGCGCCTGAATGATACGATTGTCATCGGTGATGGTTGAACCGTCGAGCGGGACGTTGAAATCCACCCGCATGACCACTTTTTTTCCCTTAAGATCAAGATCTTGCAGTCTGAGTTTCTTGGACATAGTGATTAAATAGTTAGAGTGTATTGGTTATTGAAATCGCCCCCCAATATAGAAAAATCCGTGAAGCTGTGATGAAGAAGGATTGAAACCGCAAAGGGCGCAATGAACGCGAAGGGGTCAGGTGGTTTGACTGTTTGTCCGGCTTGAACCTTAAACCTGAAACCTTGAACTGCTTTACCCGGCAATGAATTCAGTACATTTTCACCAACATCCAAACATCCAAACAGCCAAACTTTCAAACAACCAAACCCTCGCTAAAACAGGTTTTGGAAGATGTGGTTGGTTAATTCTTCCCGGATTTCGAACAGGTCGGGGTGATCGTCGTCGCTGTCGGTATTGGAGACTCCGATGACGGCCCGGCCTGTTTCGGGTTGAACATACAGGTAGGAAAAATGCGACCATTGGGTTCCGGTATGACCGATAACTTTCTTACCGTCGACTTCTTCTATGAAGAAACCGAGTCCGACGGAATCAAGCTGGTCATGGGTTTCCGAGCTGTCGTGTTGTATGTTCCACATTTCTTCCAGCGACGAACGGGTGAGGATTTCCGCATCATCAAAGGTTCCCGTAAGGAATGAAAGGTAGTTCACCATATCGCTTATGGGCGCATTTAGTCCGCTGTTGGAAATGGTGATTCCGGTGTTGAAATCGGGTCCGTTGGCTTTAGGCTCCCCATCATGAAGCGTATAGCTGTTGGAGCGATAATCCGAGAGGTGCGGCGGGGTTTCGTTAAAATAGCTGTTATGCATCTGCAGCGGCATCAGAAGGTTTTTGTGCATGTAGGATGCATAACTTTCACCGGTGACCTCTTCTATGATCCGCCCCAAAAAAATGATCGCGGGATTGGAGTAGCTATGCTTGGTGCCCGGCTCGAACTCAACTTCGGTATACGGAAACATAGCCACAAGCTGACTCCATTTAGTCGGCTCAAACGGGTGCCAGTCTTCATGTCCACCCCAGGGCCAGGTGGGGTTGCGCAGTCCGGTCGTGTGGCTCAGCACCATGGAAATGGTCACCTCATCCATGCTGCCATACGGGTTGTGAATGTCGCGGATTTCAGGCAGGTATTTGGTAACCGGATCATCCAGCGACAGCTTGCCACGATCCCGAAGCTGCATAATCGCCACGGACGAAAAGGTCTTGGTAATCGAAGCCCAATGGAAGATCGTGTTTTCATCAACAGCATGATCTTTTTCAATGTCGGCTTTACCGTAGTAGTTGCTGCCGGAAACCTCACCGTCTTCAACAAAGACAAAAGCACCACCTACGATGCCATTATCTTCCATTTTTTGCTGAAAATAATCCGAAACCGAGTTCCAGGGTTGGAGTGCCTGTGCTTGTGAAGCCATTAGTATGAGCAGGATTGTGGAGAAGAAAAGTAACCGCAATGACGCAAAGAACGCTATGGGGAGGTGGTGGTTTGATTGTTTGGTGTTTGGATGTTCAATTGCCGGCATAGTCTACATCAATAAAAGTTAAATCTTACAGCTACAAAACCTTCGCGTACTTTGCGCCTTTGCGGTTAATCCCCTTAAAAATTATCTACGAAGATGATCAGATGCATCCAGGTCGCCATCGTTTTCGGAGGGGTCGATGTTGAGGATGTCGGACATCATTTCGTACAGATCTACCATCCGGATGGGTTCGACTTGTTCATCGGAAGTTTGAAAGGCCGGTCCCTGTGCTGCAAAAAAGGCCCTCATCTCAGGCGCGCGGTGATCCCATCCGTGCATTCCGGCAGGCTGACCGCGATCCTCAAAATGATCTCTTGAAGTAACCATATACGGCAGCTCCGGCATCATTACGATTTCGGGAATACGGACATGATTGCTAAACCTGAATTCTTCGGGTACATCTTCTTTGTAGTATACCGAGAAGTTTTCCTCGTTATCTTTCAACGGCTCGTAAATATCTTCCCGATGCACCCCATCTTCCGGTTGAATGTTGGAAACCGCTCCCCATGTGAGCACATTGACATCATCCAAATCGACATAATCATCCAGAAAAATTACTTTTTCATCATCAAGTTCGGCCATGCCGTGATCGGACACTACAATCAAGTTTATGTCCGGCCACAGGCCGATTTCTTCAAGTTCTTCGATCAACAGGCCAAGCAGGCCATCAACTTCTTCAACGGCTTCATCCACTTCCGGCGTAGCTGGTCCGTAACTGTGGCCGCGGCTGTCAACCTGACTGAAATATAACGTGGCAAAATCAGCTCCTACTTCACCGGCCGGATCAAGCCAGGTGGTTACCGAATCTATTCTGACTTCATCTTCAATGGAACCGTCATAGTCCACCCAGCGGGTTGGTTGTGTGCCGTTGTAGGATGCCTCCGAACCCGGCCAGAAAAATGTCGTTGAAGTCAGTCCCTGGTTTTCAGCTGTGATCCAAATTGGTTCACCACCCCACCAGCGCTCATCATTTTGGCCTTCGGGAGGTCCGTAGCTGAACCGCTCTTCGTGATCCAGAGCATAAAATGAATTTCCTATTATCCCATGGTTTTCGACGAATAACCCTGTTGACATGCTGTGATGCGTAGGGAAAGTCAGTGTCGGAAAAACCGGCTCAAGGTATTCAGCCTGCACCCCATCGCCGATGATACGGTCAAAATTCGGGGTATCATTGCGATCCAGGTCTTGATTCATCAGCCCGTCAACGGAAATTAATAAAACAGGATCGTGCTGGTCTTCGGCTTCGCAGGAGACGGTAATAAAGGAAACCAATGCGATAGACAACAGTGTAGCAAGGGTTATGGTAATATTTTTCATAGCAGAATATTTATGGAATATGACAATGGGTAAAGCTAATTCATGAGTATTACGATATGATAATCTTAACCTGAAATATTCACAAAGTTTATGTAACTGGTTTTATCATATTGGCATTCATCAAGATGCCTGATTCTTACTGGACTTAAGATGGTGAAGCGATATGTTCAACTTTCGATTTATTAAAGGATAAAATAATCGGATCTGTACAAGCATACACCTTCGGGATGCCCGGGTTTTCAAATAATAGAGGGCACCGGTGGCTGACTAATAACTGACCCTAAAAATCGGTTAATTGAATGAACACAGCTAAATTCCGGGAAGTCTAGGGTCCTGATTTTAAGCAACTACTGATTATCTTCCGGATAAACTCATATCAAAGTCAGGTCAAAGTCGTAAATATTCGAATTTGATACGTATTTGATCCGAATTTGACCTGACTTTGATATGCATTTGAGTAGAGTTCAATAAAACCCGATTATTTCAAAAATGCAGGGCAAGCTGGTAATCAAAAGAAAAGAACTATTATATATAGCTTCTTGTCACCTCCACACCCCATTACCCGCGAATGATTGAGGTGAAATGAATCTATCGGTGTTCGATTCATATTGGTTATTCCGGATTAATTTGTTACTATTTCAATCAACTCATGGATCAAAAAAGCTGTTGGTATGGGTTCCTGGCTCGACAATTTTCCCGCAAATCGCGTGCTCTCTCTGGATGTGTTCCGGGGTGCTACAATACTCGCCATGATCCTGGTAAACAATCCGGGTACGTGGGGTGCTATATATCCTCCTCTTGCTCATGCCGAATGGCACGGGTGGACGCCCACGGATCTCATTTTCCCGTTTTTCCTGTTTATTGTAGGCGTTGCCATCTCCTACGCATTTCCCAAATATTTGGACAAAGGCTCTACGAAGGAAGAGTTGCTGAGGAAGGTCTTCTGGCGATCCGTTAAAATATTCGGCCTTGGCCTGCTGATGTCCGGCTGGCCCTATTTTACATTGGATGGCGGATTCGGTCTGCACTCAAATCTTGCTGAAATCCGAATTCCGGGCGTGCTGGAACGCATTGCCGTCTGTTATCTCATCGCTTCGCTGATCTATTTGTATGCCAGCCCCAAAACGATGTTTTACTGGTTGTGGGGATTTTTGCTGTTTTACTGGTTTGCCATGACCCAAATCCCCGTGCCCGGTTATGGTGCCGGTATGATTGACGATCCCGAAGCAAACCTTGCCGCCTGGATCGATCGCCTGATTCTCACCGAAACCCACATGTACCGCGGCGGTCCTTATGATCCGGAAGGCATTTTCAGTACCCTGCCTGCTATCGGCACTACATTGTTTGGTGTATGGGCCGGACGCATTCTTCGGCAGGATGTTTCCAATGAACGCCGTGTCACAGAACTGCTGCTATGGGGTTTTGTCCTGTTGATGATAGGTTATATCTGGAGCGGTGTTTTCCCGATCAACAAACCTATATGGACCAGCTCTTATTCGGTGTTTACAGCCGGACTCGCCATGTCGGGACTCGGGCTCTGCTACTGGCTTATCGACGTTCATCAGTACCGAAAATACACTTACCCCTTCCTGGTCTATGGAGTCAATGCAATCGTGGTCTTTTTCTTTAGCGGTATCGTTGCCCGCTCCATGTACATGATTACCTGGGAGACTGCCGACGGCACCGAGTACAGCCTGCACTCATGGATTTATCAAACCGTTTTCGCACCGATACCCGGAACTGAAGAATTTACCTCGATGCTCTTCGCTTTCCTGTGGATCTTTGCATGGTTCATCGTACTGCACGTGATGTATAAGAAAGAGATTTTTATTAAGGTGTGATTTTTGGTTTTGGTCAGTTTTGCTTTTACGTCTTGGTGGAGACAAAACGTACCAGGTGTTTAAAACCTGGCACGTTGGCTTAGATCGGCCGTTGTTTGTAGTTGCTCACTACGGCAATGCGTATACCTGTATTTTGGTGAGCTTTAGAATCGATGAGTGAGAATTTCTGCCTTGGTAACTTAGGTGATTAGCAAGAAGACGTGACAGGTTTTCTTACACCTGTTACGTCTTGGTGGAGACAAAACGTACCAGGTGTTATAAACCTGGCACGTTGGCTTAGGTTCGACCATAGTTGGTGGTTGCTCACTAAGGCAATGAGTACACCTGTATTTTGGTGAGCTTAAGAAACGATGAGGAAGAATTTCTGACTCGGCAACTCAGGAGATTAGCAAGAAGACATGACAGGTTTTCTTACACCTGTTACGTCTTGAAAGATATCGTATGCTAATCAAACTCTATAATCGGTGAAGGTTTAAAATTTCTGTGATATTCAAAAAATGACTTTTTATCACCAAACCACGATATAACGGTATCACGGGATACACCGGTAGTTTTATCTGTTGTATATGCATTCCAGGAACTGAATGGCCACTGATTCGGTGAGCTTACAAATCCATGTTGTACTGGATTGTAGTGTATGTATGCGACCAATTGCTCACCATATTTTTTATGATCGATGGTCTTCCGCTTAAACCTTTTCCTAAATAAAGAGCCCTGTCTTGAATAAAGTTTATTATATGCCTTGGTATAAGCATTGAAAAGATTGCTAAATGATTTTGAAATAAGGTAGTCTGTAGAAGTATATTTTTGCTCACTTTTATACAATAGCTGTTGATGGTGTTGTCTTATTTCATTGTCAGAGAGGATTCCGATCATTAGATGAAAATGATTAGGCATCAGACAATATGCGTAGGTTTTAGCTATTAGGGGTATGTAATTGCCGTAAAGCTTTAAGAAATAATTATAGTTTTCCTCCTTTCTAAAAAGTAACTCATCTCCAACTGCATGGTTGTATATATGATAGAAGTAGGCAGGCTTTAATGACTCCATGATTTCTTTTGATGAATTCAAAGTTCAAATTGACTTAGCATGAAATCTAAGTAAATAAATATTAATGTGGAGAGGGAATCGTGCTAGGTTTTCGATATATGTTACGTTTCTTGGTGGAGACAAAACGTACCAGGTGTTTAAAACCTGGCACGTTGACTTGTAAACAGAGTTGGCAACTGGTGGCCACCAAAGGTAAATCGATAGCACTACGAGGCATTTGCTTCAGCGATCAGAATTCAGAAAGGCAGTAGCCAGTTGGCGATTTCCGAAATAGAGGATCAGTAACAAACTTTGGGGAGCAGCATCAGTTACCCATACAATTTAGCTAACCGAAACAGAAAGAACTCAGTGTCTGTAACGCCTCGTTGCAACGCCCG
>SLJN01000378.1 GCA_007135115.1 Balneolales bacterium | reverse complement strand
ATTTTGTAGGATTACTTAAGTTGAAATTACTTCGCAAAATCACCTGCACCCATCATGATCGAACGTTATAGCCGGCCTCAAATGGCCGCCATCTGGTCTGAACAAAATCAATTTCAATCCTGGCTTGATGTCGAACTGGCAGCTTGCAAAGCGTGGTCAGAAATCGGGCATATCCCTGAAGAGGATGTTAAAACACTGTATGATAAAGCCGGTTTTGACATTAATCGCATCAAGGAAATTGAGCAGGAAACCCGGCATGATGTAGTTGCTTTCACAAGAGCCGTTTCTGAGACGCTCGGGGAAGAAAAGAAATGGGTTCACTACGGTCTGACTTCTACAGATGTCGTGGATACGGCTCTGGCGTACAGGCTCAGGCAGGCCAATACCTTGTTGCAACAGGGCCTTGATAAAATGCTTGAAGCGGTAGCTACTAAAGCACAAGAACATAAATACACCGTCATGATGGGGCGCACCCATGGCGTACATGCCGAACCGACGACATTCGGGATCAAATGTGCACTTTGGTACGAAGAGTTAAAACGCAATCAACTGCGGTTTGCATCGGCGGCTGACGGGATTGAGGTTGGTAAACTATCCGGAGCCGTAGGAACTTTCGCGCATATTCCACCAGAAGTTGAAGAAAAGACCTGCGACCTTCTGGGGTTAAAAGCTGCTCCGGTGTCTACGCAGACTTTACAACGAGACCGTCACGCACACTATATGTCAACGCTGGCACTGATTGGCTCAACACTGGAGAAAATTGCAGTAGAAATTCGTCATTTGCAGCGTACGGAAGTTCGCGAGGTAGAGGAATCATTCGGAAAAGGGCAGAAAGGTTCATCCGCCATGCCGCATAAACGCAATCCGGTCAGTTCTGAAAATATTACCGGATGCGCCAGAGTTCTGCGCGGCTATATGGTCACCGCGTATGAAAATATTCCGCTATGGCACGAGCGGGATATTTCGCATTCCTCAGCCGAGCGGGTCATTATTCCTGACGCCTGTATTCTGCTGGATTACATGTTACACAGGTTTGCCGGCGTTATCGAAAATCTTACGGTTTTCCCTAAGAATATGAAGGCCAATATTAACCGCACACACGGATTGGTATTCTCCCAACGATTACTGCTAATGCTCATCGAAAAGGGCTGGTCGCGGGAAGAAGCATACGACACCGTTCAACCTCTTGCGATGCAATCCTGGGAAAACGAACAACCTTACCGGCAGTTGATTGAATCGAACGACAGAATCAAACAGGCTTTATCGACCGAAGAAATCGATGCGGCTTTTGACCTGGATCATCACATGCGCAATGTTGGTGTGATATTTGATAGAGTAGGGCTGGAAGCAGGAGACTGATTTAGGATCCGTAAGCGCTAAGATATTTTGTTGATTCATAAGCAAATTTCTCTTGTGCTTAGCGCACTATAATTTGGGATTACCGCAGGTATTCAAATACAATTGATAACCTGTTTTTCTGGTCCCTTTTGCATTTTTAAGTGTAAAAGTGGAGATAATTCTATGAAAATCCGGGGCACCTAAGCTTCTGCTGTGTCGTTTTGCAATAAACAATTCCCAAACTTTCTGATTTTGAGCATATTACCCCGCCCGTTTTTAGTCCGTCTATTTTGGTTCGTGCTGATCAGTTTCATCATTGTGAACATCATGCCGTTGCCGATAAGCGGCTTGTCGTCCATAGATGTGTTGGGAATCCGTTTTGATCACTTCTTGCACGGATTGGTTTTCTTTGTGATCGGCGCTTTGTACATCCAATCCCGCTCTGACCGGCAACACGAACTAGGTGTTTATATAGCTATTCCACTTATCGTTGTAATTGCAATAGCAGCCGAAGCGCTTCACTATATCATTCCGTGGCGAAGCTTTAACTGGAATGATATGGCAGGAAATGTAATTGGAGCTCTGATCGGAATGTTTGTCGGATGGATGTTTCGGCGTAGGTCGCGTTTTTGAGTTGGTCCGGAATCCCGAACATCTGCAATCTGCTATATGCAATCACCAATCTGATATCTATCTGAATAAGCTGGATACTGAACTTGAGCACCTTTTGGCGATCATAGTAATCACCTCAATAGTGCAAGAGATTGCAGATTGATGATTTGTGATTTCAGATTGCAGATGTTGGCCAAATCACCCATTCGGATCCTTAAAGCTGATCGTAAACCCGGCATTTACCGTAATACTTGCTCCCGGTTCATAATATCTGCCGGCATTCGCATTGATATTCACCGAGCTGCTATAGCGCTGATTGGTCACGTTATCAATTTTGACAAATGGCTGAACAATCATGGCATCGGTAAAAGGCAGGCCGCGATGTCCGATTTCCAGATCAAGTAACAAGTAGGGGTCGGTAGATTCAGAGTTCAGGTCATTGACGAAATAGTCGCTAACATATTCATAATTGACCCCGAACCACCAGTCGGTTGGCATCCATCGAACTTTCCCGAATACCCGGTGCTCAGGTATGCCGGGTATTTGATTCCCGTCGATATCGGGATCTTCATCTTCAAAAACAAAGTTGCTGAAATTATAACCGGCACTCATAAAAATGGAAGAGAACGGCTGCACTTTCACTAATCCCTCAAATCCTTGATGCACAGTGGAGTTCTGATTTCGGTAGAAAACCCGGTCGCCCCCTTCTTCGGTTTGAAAAGGAATCAAACGGTCGGTGACTTCCATGTAGTAAGCGGCGAGATCATACTGGACTCGCGCATTTGCTATACCGCCACGGAATCCGGTTTCAAATCCCTGAGTCGTTTCCGGTCGAAGATCCGGGTTGAAGCCACCGGTCATATCCGGCCGATTAACCAGCTCCGTTGTAGTCGGTGATTCAAATGAAGTGCCGTAGTTTGCATACCAGAGTTGATTAAAGGCATTCACGGAGATGCCTGCATTGGGATTAAAAGACGTAAACAATCGATCGCCTGACTGGTCCTCACCACCGGTTTGAAGAAAATCATCATTATTGAAGTGCAGGACATCGTAACGTACTCCACCAGAGACATTAAAATAGTCAAAGCCGGTGCCTACAGTTGCAAAACCTGCGGCATTCGTTACGGTTTCACGCTGATCAAGCGTTAACTCGTCTCGGTTGAAGTCATCGTCGTAATCCCAGTTTTTTCGATCATCCCGCTGGATAGCTCCATCTGCTCCGATTCCGTAATTGATAATGTGGTCTTGGTTTTTAAGAGCAATGCGCGTGCCACCCAGGCTTCGATCAACCTCAATATCGTTAAAAGGGAGAGGGTTCTGTAGATCCCGTCGTACCCCATAAAATGTACCGTTAAGATCACCAAGCGTTGTATTGCGATCCAGAGTTATTCCAAATTGGCCTTGCTCCCAGGTTTTGCCAGCTCTGGCTTCGCGGAAGGTTGGGTTGGCCATTCTTGGATCATCCTCAAACTCTTCACGTGTGAGTGATCCGGGGTGCCGGACATCCGGGCTATTTACATAGGAGGCAGTAATGAAGATATCGGTATCCGGATTCATGTCGAACTGAGCGTTACCTCCAATTCTTGTAGACCGGAACTGACTGTGTTCCCGATATCCGTCTCTGTCAGTAAATGAGGTAAATATCTGAGCCCGGTGATCCCCAAACGGAATTGAGCCACGGCCTTCAACCTTGAAAATTTCGTGAGAACCGGCAAACGTTCTGAAACTGGCATTCGGATAGTCGGTGTAATCCTGAGTGGATAAAAACATTGTTCCGCCGCCGGAGTTACCCCAAAATGAAGAACTCGGTCCGCGAATGACTTCCGCACTTTGGATAAAAGAAGGATCAATAACATCAATGTTGGTCTGGCCGTCCGGGGTGGTTAGTGGAATACCGTCAAGCAATACCTGAATGCCGCGAACCCCAAATGCTGAGCGCCATCCCATTCCACGGATCGACATGCGCTCACCTAATGCATAATTTTCCCGGTTGTTCACCCAGACACCGGGCATATCTCCAATTACCTGGTCCAATGAGAGCGCCGGTTCAAAACGGACCTCATCGATAGAGCGAGTCATGCGATTCACCGAAAAGGGCGCGGTTTCTTCGGTATGAATTCGACGTGCAGCTTGTATTTGAACCTGGTCAAGTTGAACGTCAAGCGTGTCCGGATCTGGTTCCGGGATATCCTGAGCTTTTAGGTCAGATGGCTGAACAAATAGTAGAAGCAGAAAAAATAAAGCGGCAAGGGTTAATAAATATGTAGGACAATTAGCTCGATTGTACATCCTGGCGAGAGTAATTTTTGAAAGTGGCTTGAGAAAATTTATCGGGATTATGCACGGACTCAAACAGGTTAGCACCCCAAAACTTTGCGTAATTTATTCTGATCTATTCTAACGAAGTGATTTAAAAACGGGTATGCTACTTTGGATCCCGGAGTTAGAACAGACTTCATTCAAGTGGGGTACAATAGGGTATTCTTCAGTCACCATAATTTAACATTAAATCTACAGAATATTTGATAAAATTCGCAATTAAGCGACGGTTCATCAGCAGCTCACAATTGACTTTATCAGCTTGATCCTCACGTTGCTTTGCTCTATGTTAGCAATCAATTGTCACGTATCAACTAATGTCCTTTCTGTGTACGAAGTTCCATTCAACCGGCCCTTTCAATCGGGAAACGAGCAAGCCTACTTATCAAAAGCTCTCGAAACAGGAACACTGGCCGGTGATGGCCCCGCCACTCAGTTTGTGCAGGGTTACTGCAAAAAAACTTTTGGTTTCCCTCATTTCTGGCTGACCCCATCCTGTACACAAGCACTGGAAATGGCTGCAATTCTGACGAATGCTGAGCCCGGTGATGAAATCATCATCCCTTCCTACACTTTCGTATCCACCGCCAATGCCTTTGTGATACGCGGTGCAAAGCCGGTTTTTGCTGACAGTTTGCCGGAGCATCCGAATGTGGACCCTGAACACATCGCTTCGCTGATAACCGATAAGACCAAGGCGATTGTGGTGGTTCATTACGCGGGAATGGGATGTGACATGACAGCCATTAATCAGCTGGCCGAAAGACATCATTTACTGGTGATTGAAGACGCTGCGCAGTGTACCTTTGCCTCATACAAGGGAGAATATCTGGGCGGAATCGGACATTTCGGAGCCATTTCTTATCATGAAACCAAAAACATTCATTGCGGAGAGGGTGGAGCGCTTATCGTCCGGGATGAAGCTTTCGCCGGAAGAGCTGAAATCATCCGGGAAAAGGGAACCAATCGATCGGCTTTTTTGCGGGGTGAGGTTGACAAATACAGCTGGGTTGATATCGGGTCGAGTTATTTACCTTCGGAGCTGAATGCCGCTTTTTTACAAGCCCAACTCGAAAGTGCAGAACGAGTTACAGAAAGGCGCAAAAAACTTTGGTCTCGATATCATGAGGAACTTAAAGAAGTAGAAAAAGTTGGTGTAGAGCGCCCGACGGTACCGGAAGGGGCCGATCATAACGGCCATATTTATTATCTGACATGCCGGGATGGTGAGCAGCGAAACGAGTTGATCCGCAGATTGGCCGAAGCAGGTATTCAGGCTACGTTTCACTATCAGGCATTGCATGATTCTCCTTATTACCGGAAGCATCACAACGGAGGTCAGCTTCCAAATGCCGAACGCTTTACCGACACGCTGGTTCGGTTGCCGCTCTACTACGATTTACTGGAGGATGAGGTGGGTCGGGTGTGTGAGACGGTTAAAGAGATTTTAAAGTGACATAAGGTCTAAGCTTAAACTTAGATAATGGTTAATTACTTATGGAGTAGTTTACAAATGTCAACAATTTTATGATGCTTCTTTTCGTAAACAGAGAGATAATACATTGAGTAAGAAACATCCGAATAAAGAAATTCAAAAAGGCATTGATTACGCGATTTCAAAAAACTGGCGTTTGATGCCGGCAGGAGGTTCTTCACATGCATGGGGAAGGCTGAAATGTCCGGAAGAAAGTCGCTCTGGATGCATTATTTCGATTTGGAGTACACCAAGAGTCCCAAAAATACACATGCGTCAGATAGTTCGGGCGGTAGATAAATGTCCACATAGTTAACAGCATCAAATTTTTAAAATGAAGAACTATGAATTCACATTGGTAATTAAAGCACCAGGGGGCTTATCGAGTCAATTGGAAGATGGATTATTCGAAGCTGGATGTGACGATGCTTTATTATCATTCAGAAGTGGCATAGCCTATCTTGAGTTTGATCGCAAAGCTGAAAATCTTGAATCTGCGGTGATATCCGCCATAAGACAAGTGGAACAAAGCGAGCTACAACTGAAAGTAAAAAGAGTTGAGCCTTCAGACCTGGTCACCAGTGCCGAGATAGCCCGAAGACTAAACCGGAGCAGACAGTCGATTCAGCAGTTGATAAGCGGAATTAGAGGAGATGCCGATTTCCCTCTACCGGTCGCTGGAGTTACTTCAAAAACTATACTTTGGAGCTGGCTGGAAGTAACCAAATGGTTCAAGGATAAGGGGAAGTTGGATAACGAATCAGTTCACGAAAATGCTGTAGTCTTAAAGCAAATCAATGAATCCCTGGAAATGAGGGAGAATGAATTGCAGCTAAAGAGTATCAAGAGACTTATCAATAAGCTTCAGAGCAGCAATAAAGATTTTGTCTGAAGTCGCCTGAAGTTTCCTTTTGTGATGAACCTACCTTAAGATCGCTCCAAAACCTGAGGACCGTTCTGATTAACCGGAGAAATATACAAATCACTCTCAAGCTCCAGCCGGTTCAGGGTTTCCTGCATGGCTTTTCCTGAGCTTTCAGCCTTTTCTGCTCCTTTACATAGCGCAAAAATAGAAGGGCCTGATCCTGAAATACTGCAACCCAAAGCGCCGCTTTCAAGTGCGTTGTGTTTAATGGCATCGAAACCGGGGATCAGCACACCTCGAATAGGTTCGATGACCACATCCGGAAGGGATCGGGAGATTAAATCGTAATCGCTTTTCAGCAGTCCGGCCACCAAACCACCCACATTGGCCCACTGACGTACAGCCAGTGAGAGCGGGATATTTTTTCTCAGGATGCGCCGGGTATCTTCCGTAAGGATCTCAATATGAGGATGCAGCACAGCTGCACATAAATCCCCGGGAGATTGGATCGGAACGACATCAACAGGGTCTGAGCTTCGAACAAGCACAAAACCGCCGTAAAGGCAAGCGGCAGCATTATCGGCATGTGGCGTTCCGCAGGCGACCCGTTCACCTTCAAGGGCGTAGGGAAGAAGCTTGTCATTCGAAAGGGGAGACGCAAGCAGGGCATTTAGCACCGCTACACCGCCGACCGCGCTCGCTGCACTTGAACCCAGTCCACTGCCCATCGGCATTTTTTTGTGGATTTCAATGTCCAGACCGCCTTCTAATCCAAGTTCTTCCCAGAGTTGAAGAATACCGATACCGGCGGTATTCTTTTGAGGATCGGTGGGCAGTAAACCGTCATCACCGGTGATTTCCGTAATTCGAATGCCAGGATCAACTGACCGGGTAGCAACGATTTCATCCCCCGGTTCATTCAATGCCAGACCCATAACATCAAAACCGCATCCGACATTGGCGATGGTAGCAGGAGCAAAAACTCTAACCTGATTATAAGCAAACATAGTTTAGCCGTACCTGCCAATTTTGAGAATGTCGGAGATCACCCCGCTCGAGGTCACATACGCACCCGCACCCGGTCCGATGACCGTCAAGGGGCGATCCTCGTAATGTCTGGACGTGATCACCACAATGTTATCGCTTCCCTGGATAGCGGCAAAAGGGTGATCCCTGTCCATCTTTTCCAGTGCGACCCGGCCTTTGCCATCTTCAAACTTGGCGACGTAGCGCAGTAGCTTATCTTCACTACGTGCTTCTTGCACCTTACGTGTGAAATCTTCGTCATGTGCCTCAAGCACTTTGAAAAAATGATCGATATCTCCCTGTTCCCGTGCTTCTTCCGGAACGAGATTTTCGATTTCTATATCTTTGGGCTCAAGCTGGTAACCGGCTTCTCTGGCCAGAATAAGCAATTTGCGACCCATGTCCATACCGTTGAGATCTTCACGCGGATCGGGCTCGGTGTAGCCTTTTTCCTGTGCTTCGCGCACAATCTGGCTGAACGGACGTGATCCGTCAAAACTGTTAAATATGAAGCTCAACGTGCCGGAAAGCACCCCTTCAATTTTATAGATTTCATCACCGGTACCAACCATGTGGCGCAGGTTTTCGATGATGGGGAGTCCGGCGCCGACATTGGTTTCATACAGATATTTGACTCGACGTTTGAGGGTGATATCATGAAGCTTTTTGTAGTAGGCGTATTCAGACGAATTCGCTTTTTTATTCGGGGTGATGACCGATATGTTGGCATCCAGAAGGCGATCATACAACGAAGAGACTTCATCACTCGCCGTGCAATCTATGAAAATGGCATTGGATAGATTGTGGTGCTCCACGCGGCGAATGAAGGTATCCATGTCGGATTTTTCTCCTTGTTCATCCAATTCCTGTTCCCAATTTTCGAGGGAGATACCGTCGATATTAAACAGCATTTTGCGACTGTTGGTTAAACCGGAGACCCGTATGTCAATTTGATATTCCCGGCGCAATTTCTCAGCCTGCCGGGCAAGCAATTCGAGATTCGTTCCCCCGATTAATCCGGTGCCTACCTGAAAAAGGTGCAGCGTTTTTGTTCCGGCGAGGAAAAACTCGTTATGCAGGGCATTCAGCGCTTTATCGGTTTCCGATTGATTGATGACAACCGAAATATTCAGCTCGGATGACCCCTGGGCGATGGCTACAATGTTGATCCCGTTCTGCCCCAAAGCTCCGAAAACCTGAGAGGCAATGCCGGGCGTACGGCGCATTTTATCACCGACGGCGGCAATGATCGCCATTTGATTTTCAATGGTCACGTCGGAAACCCGCTCATCCGCCAACTCCCGCTCAAATTCGGCTTCAAGGGCTCGTCTTGCAGCTTCAGCCTGACTGTCCTGAACGGCTAAGCACACCGCGTATTCGGAAGATGCCTGCGTGATGAGGATGACGTTGATATTCTTCCGGGCAAGGGACGTAAATATCCGGGAAGCCACACCGGTTACGCCGACCATTCCACTTCCTTTTATGGTGATTAAAGCGTTGCCGGTAATCGAGGTGAGTCCGCGAACGGTGTACTGTGTATCGTTTCGCTTCGATGAAATCCAGGTGCCCGGATGTTCCGGGTTAAATGTGTTTTTGATCACGATAGGGATACCGGCCTGCATAGCCGGGCGCATCGTCGGAGGAAAAATGACTTTGGCGCCGAAGTGCGACATCTCCATAGCCTCTTCATACGTCATCTCCGGAATGGAAAAAGCGGTGGGTACACTTTTGGGGTTGGCCGTAAGTACGCCGTCAACATCGGTCCAGACTTCGATGGCGTCGGCACCCAGAGCCTGTGCGAGTATGGATGCGGTGTAATCAGAGCCGCCGCGGCCGAGAGTGGTGGTTTCGCCTTTTTCGGTGGATGAAATAAACCCCGTTACCACTTGCACGGATTTCCGGTCTTTGAAGTAATCGCAAATGCGTTTTTGAGTTTCCGGTAAATCGACAAGGGCGGACTGAAAGGTATCATCTGTACGGATTATGGAGCGCGCATCAACGTAATCCGACGGAACATCCCGGCTTGCCAGAACCTGACTTAAAATGGATGCGGAAAAGCGCTCACCAAAACTCATCACGAAATCCAGTGTTCGGTTGGTGAGTTCGCGGATGAGATATACACCGGTCAAAGCATCTTCCAGCTTGTTAAAATCATCCTGAAATCCCGCCAGGACATTGCTTTGAAGTTTAACGGGGATCAATTCTTTTATGATCGAAATGTGCCGGTCGCGGATTTCAGTGAGGATCGTTTCATAGTGCGAATCGTGATCAGCCGCATATTGGGCGGCTTCCAAAAGACTATCGGTAACACCTCCGATGGCTGATGTCACCACATGGATATCCTCATCCCGGCTGCGATCGGTGATAATTTGACAAACCTTAGAAATAGCTGAACTATCGGCAACGGATGTGCCGCCGAATTTCATGATGCGCATATTAGAGAACCATTCTTTTTCTTAAGACACTAATTACCTGAAAAGCGAAAGGAAAAGCAGAACATATCAGAAGTTTTTGATGTGAGCCATAACAGTCCTCTGAAAATCCCTTAAGTTACTTTCGCCAATTTGACCTGATAAGCTTCAAAGGTACATAATTTACAAGTATCTTCTCCACCAAAAAGATCAGCAACGGTGAGATTGATTTGTTGATCTGATCTCCCCGCTTATTGGACGCCGCGTTCCAATTGCCGCTCGGTAAAATACCGGTCGGGGATAGGTTCATTGATAGTGCGGTCTGACCAGCGAAGTTTGGTTTTGGTGTCGTTCTTCAGGTCGTACATGGTCATGTGATCTGCACGCCAAACGTCGGTATCCAGCTCCCGGTAATTTTCCGCCACCAGCTCTTTGTATCGCTCACCGTCATCATTGTAATATTCGGCCTTGTTCAGCACGTATCGTTCGCGATCGATATAGAATATAATCCAGGCGTATTCGGATGCAGTCTCCGGGATTGCCTTGATTTTGTATTCATCCTCGGAATGATCCTTTTCCTCGAAACTGAATTCTTCGGGATCCTGGGCGCCGAGATCTTCGTAAGTAAAGTCACTGCCCATGAAGCGGTCACCCCGCTCAGAACTGCTGATGGTTTGTACACGACCTACGGAAGGAAGGTAAATTTGTTGCCGCTCGTCACCGTCTTCATTGACAGTCAAAAGGCCGGTCCCGCGCACATCCGCCGGATTTTCAAAAACCAGTAATGTTTTGGCAACCCCATCATCATTGAAGTTCCATGAACGCAGTTCGCGGTTGCGGGTTCGCCCGCGATCGTCGTGAATGGTCATGTTCATGATGGAAGTCTCGTAGGTAACAGCTTGCCGGCGTTCGTCGAGTTTCTCAAATATTTCCCTTGCACGGTCCGAGAGGTCATCGGTTTGCGATCCGGAAATCAGTAAAGCTATTGAAAGTATATACAGCAGGTTCATCAGATAAAAAATTTTAAATCCTCCCGAATAACGTAAAAGAAGAGGCAGGCATTCGGGTTAATTTGAAATTTCCCCGAATGCCTGAGTGGTTGTTATTGGTCACCCTGCTATAAGGAGTGAGCTCTCTTGATGAAGGATTTTGTTAGTAATAATCTTCACCTGCAAATAAAAAATGATATTGAACAGACGTTTTAGATAAAAAATGCGACAAGTAACGCCGCCCCCGATGAATATTAGTTACGTTGAGGTTATTAAGTGTAACTTCACCCCTATATCCTTACAGTTTGAAGGTTTTGCTGAAAAGAAATTTCAAAAATTTGATTTTTTTTCACTCTCGCTGATTTCGCCGCTGAGAACCCAGTCGTCATCGACCAAATAGAGCAGGCTGTCGGAATGTTGCTCGAAATAATCTATGCCTGGCTTTTTATCAATATGGCCTTCATCAAACATCTGTCGGGAAGCGAGGTCGTAAGAGTTGTGCCTAGTTATACCCTGTAATTCCAGATTATAATTAAAATAGTAGTGAAGGCGTGCCTCATTGGCATTTAACAGATCATCGGATGAAAGGGAGTATTCTTCCACTCGAAGTAAAATGAGTTCTTTTTCTTCATTAAATTGAATGCGCAGCCCTTCATTATAGCGATTGATATATCTGAGTGTTTTTCCGATGATGGTTTGTGGGATTCGTATATATTGCGACTCTGAAGCCCGTTCAAAGTCAGAGGTATAATAGCGGTCAGTATGCGGGCCCTGTCCATCCAAATTCTGCGGATCTAAAGCAAGCAGCACCGCCTGATCAAATGCATTATTAATTCCGGTGAGAACGATTTCATTGTAACCGTTACCCGTTACATCTAATAATGCCATATCACCGAGTTTTCCGGAATGATGGTATGTTTGTTTGATATCACCGTTTCGGGGATCGATCAGTATCACGAGCGAAGGGAAATAGTTATGATGAGTAGCACGGACAACAAGTAAAGGATCGTCAAATCTCCCGAAATTACTGATTTTAACTTCCTCTATGCTGAAAAGTGGAGTTTGAACATCAGGAGTATTGGGGTAGGATATCTCTTTATTAAGTTCTTGTGACCAAAGCAGACTATCAGATTCACTACATATTGCTGATAAGACATCGGCATTCCGGGTTCCGTATTCTGCGTTGGTAGCCCAAAATACATCATTTTTACCATTTTGGGTAATATCATATAATGCATGAGTGTGCCAGCTGGAAGATTCATTAGCCCGATCTACAGTTCGCTCCGTAACTTCAATTTCATCTAAGGTATTTCCATGCCTGTTCTCAACAAAAAGAGACGAACCACTATAACTTACATGATAAGGGTTTCGATCAATAGGGCCATAGGCTAACCGAAAGATGGTCACAGCCATCAACAGAATTACCACGGCACTTGTGGTGCTATAGCGGTGCTTCCAGGCTTCTCTGGAATAGTAGGTCAGTACATTATCGCGGGTGTAGTCGGTCAGGCGGCGGTCATTGACAAGATCATCCAGGGAGCGAACGCCAAAGATTTTTAAGGTTTTATTGGGAAAGCGACGGAGTAGGCCATCCGCGATTTCTTTGGCGTCATCATACTGTTTGGCCGGCACAACGATGTTCTGGATGGGCGAAAAGAATGCTGCTTCAACCTTGAGTTCAAGGGTTTGAGGATCTATTTCTTCAATGGTTCCATCGGCGCCCAACATGCCGGTTAATGCTAAATCCGGTTTCACGGAAATTCGTGATCTGGGATCAAATTTATTCAACAGCTGCATATATAAAATTACAGCCGTAGCCACCTCTGCCGAACGGCCTTCGTAATTCGCAGAATGCGGATCAAATCGGATAATACCGGAAAAGGTTTTGGACTCTATCTGCGGAAATGCCGTACTTAAAGTGGATTTGACAACCTTAAGGATCGGGTTGAAAATATAATCAGCGGCATTTTGGGCACCTTGAACATAGTAGGGTGAAAGTATTTCAAGTTGATCAGACTCATCCGTTTCTTCAAAAAACTGAAGATGCATGGTGACCATCCTGCCGGAATATTCTACACCCTGTATATTCCGGCAAGACTCCACAACCGGAACATTAACCTGTTCATTGGCTTTGTTTTTGGCCTTAGAGAGGCGTTCAGCTAACTCTTCAAGGAAGTCTGCGAAAGATGTATCATAAAGCTGAGCCCTTTCAAAGACCAGTTTCAGCTGCTCGGAAGTATCTGTATAATGTAACTCACTTAGCCACTTCGGGGCTTCGACGCCATCATAGTAAATGCTGTAAATCCGGTCATAGGCCCCGCAATAGGTAAACTGAGCCGCAGTTGAGCGTTTCAGGTCATCAACAAACGCATTCCAGCTTTCGAGTTGTTTAAGTTCCTCTACGTTGCGTTGAATGCGGCGGCAACGGTAAAGACAGGATTCAAGTCGGTCGGGATGCACTCCCCGGAGAGCAAAAACCTGATCAGCATCCGGAAGCAGTTCGGTGAGTTCCAGAATGAATGCTTCGTACAAACGCGGGTTTTTATCTGCTTCCGCCAGAAAATTATCCAGCGCAAAAAGCTTACAGCGTAGCGATCCCCCTGATTGCAGGGTTTGTGAAACGCGATCAAAATGCTCATTCGCTGCCTGTAAACTCATGAAAGATCAGGTTATTCAAATAATCGCAAAGAAACAGGTTTTGATGAAATCAGAGTTTTGTCAATCTCCGTTAAACCGGACTTCAGGTAGAGAAGTTGTGGTTGTTGCTGGGCAAAAATCAGCATTAAGCGACTCGGCGTCCTATGATTGTCGGTTTTGCCCGATACACTTAACCGAATGGTTTTGTCTGAATGTTGGAGTTCAAGATGATAGTTTTCAGCATCCGGACTTTCAGGTTTTGCATTCAGTTGGTGCTCACCGGAATACTCAACACCGAAAACAGCTAACGGCAGGTGAAGCTCAATCGCTAAGGATTTATCCTCTTTAAATGCATTAGCAGGATCGTCCATTTCAGCTTTCCCGCTGGTATCCGTCACAAGGTCGCGTTTAAAATCAGGAAAATGCAGGATGTACGGACCGGATTGTTGGTCATCTTCCGGAATAACATAGGTCAGCAGTTTATCTCGGCTGTGATCCCGCAGTATTCGCACCATAAATGCATAATCTCCGGACCCGAATGTAGCGATACGCTCAAAGCGGGAGTTTTTTTGCTCACCGGATCTTGCTGATAGTTTAAAAGGACTTGTTCTTCGCATGGCGTTCTCTGAAACGGGTTTGAGATACAATACCGATGTTTTTGGGTACAATGCCGACATAAATCGTTCGAGGTCAATGTTACCGGCATCCGGTGTTTGATCAAGCTCCTGATAGAAAGATTTTAGCTCACGGTAAACCTGTTGACACTGCGCACAATCAGATAAATGCCGGAATAAGGCCGATTGTTTCTCGGCACTCATCTGAGCGGGCTCGAGAATATATTGTTCTATTTCATTTTCATGTAAATGTGCCATATGCCTGACCTTAATATACTTTGAAATTTAAAATAAGAAATCGTGCCTGGTGATCTATTTGACCTAAAAACACCTCTCTTAGGATGTATACTTATCACCAGTAATGCGCATTGCGTTGAAATCGAATGTCAACAGGAATTGATGCCGATGAGGTATGAACCCTACAGCATTAATTCCCGCAAGCACAATTCATTTTAAGCTATTTCTTTGTATATATCCTTACATGTATTCTTTTTTGCTGAAAAGAAATCCCTCTTTTTTTAAAAAAAATTCGAGCTGCTTAGCCACTTTGCGATTCAGGTATTCCAGAATATTTCGATGGTATTGGGTATATAGGGTTCGGTCAAGACCTTCAACATGTTTTTGGAGTTTCTGAAACAGCGAATCTGCTCGAGTATTGCCAAATTCATATCGTTCATGAAGCACCTCTCTGATACAATCGAAGTAGCTTAAATACAAGGATTCTGAAACCTTTTCGCCGACATACTGATCAAACAGTGTGTTTTTAACTTGATTGATCACACGGTCAGCGACATCACGCGCATCCTTTTCAAGATAGGAATGGGAAACACTCTCTTCGGATTCGGTGCAGCGATCCAGTAACGCCCGCACCGCAACGGCCAGTCCGACAGCCGGATAAGACGGGCTGCAATCCGATTTTTCCAACACATCAATGCAACCTTCAAGAATTTCAGGAGCGGATGAACCGGGTTTGACTTTCCCGGTAAGCCGAGCCTCCAGCATTTCAGGAGGGAGCAGGTAGTGATCTGATGCTCTGGGCTGATGTTTGTTTAAAACCACCCAGGAGCTGCTCTCATAATTGGTAAGGTACACTCGATCGGAGCTCCTCGCAGCGCTTTTTAAGTTTCTGGTCAGTTTGCTTAACTCGCGGTCATGCTCCCGCAGCAACTCAAAAAGCCGGTCGTTTACATGGTTGAAAACAAAACATCGCAACATCGACTCCACTTCGGTGCCTTCCGATTCATAGAGCGACTTTCCCGAGAAGAAACGCTGGAATTCCGGGTAGGCCCCGTTTTCATCACGGCGAAACATATCGGCGATACAGTCCCAAGCCATTTGTTCGTAAGAAAGCTGAATGAACTGGGAGAGCCGCCCCGACTTAGCTTTGGAAGAAATGTAGGCATAGGCATACCGGTAAATCTGCTTTACCAACTCATGTACATTCTGCTCATCATGAGGTTGATGCAAAATGCGGTAGATTCTGCCCGCAAGATCACGCTCAAGTGAAGACATAGTTACTCCTTGTTACCCCATTAATTGCAATCATATTGCATAGTTACCTCGATTTGGTTAGGTAGTATAGGGGATTGGGGTGGGGATGTCAAGGCTATTCTATACTTCCGAACTTTTCAATTTCAACCTCTCCTCCGGCACCTACATCTACCGCATCGAAGCCGGAGATTTTACCGAAACACGCCAGATGATGTTTGTGAAGTAAACCCAACCCGGTTACCTTTCGGAGGGTGGCATACCCTTCGGAAGGTAATTCAGGTAGCAATCACAACTTCATGAAAATCCGACTTTTTACGGTGTTGATGACTATATCAGCACTGCTTCTCTCGTGTGAACTGTTTGATGAGGATCAGGCTGTAGATCAGGAAGACTTTAATACCGATCAGTATTTTTATGCCGGACTTGAAAACGGCATGGTGCTCAAAATTAACCCCATCGAAGAAGAGATTTGGAGTGAGCAAATCGGTGATGAGCCGATAACCGCCATTGAGAGAAACCGCAACGGTAATATGATCATCGGAACCGAAGATGGCTATGTGCATAAATTGGATGATGATGGAAACAGAATCTGGGAGTACGATGAACAGGAGGACTTTATATCCGGCATTGCCATAGACGATGAAAACAACACGTATACCTTAGGAGGCGATGGCCTGCACAAGATTTCACCGGATGGCGAATACGTCTGGCGTTATAGCGATGCCGGTGGTGGATCCGAAGGAGTTGTTGCATTTCAGGAGGAATATTTACTGACGGCAGCCGGTAATGCCATTCATAAGCTGGATACTTCCGGTCAGCAGCAGTGGGTGTATGATGACCCGGATGCCGCCGTTTCTGAAATTCGGAGCAATGAGGGTGATCTTATCATTGTGGCTACGCAAGGTGATGGCCTACATCAGATAGATTCAGAGGGCGCGCCGGTTCGTCAAATCTACTCGAGTGGCTGGATTGATGTTGTTGGAATCGATCAGGATCAAAATATGTACATCGGCACCGGCTCAGATGAAAATAGTGGCGGTGAAGCTGAGCTTGTAAAACTTCGTGAAAACGGCAGCCAGGTTTGGTCAGAACCCTGGGAGAGAGACGGAGAATTTCGGCAGATTCAAATTGACGATGAAGGTTTTGTGTTTCCTGTTGGGTCTGGTCTTGACGAGATTCGGGCTTATAACCGCAATGCCGAAAAGATTTGGACTTACCAACTGGAGACATCTCCTGTTAGTTTGATGATTTTGTAAAAAAGACCATCTGACAAAATTATCCTGATTGAATTATGTAGAGTAAATTAAACTGTTCCAGCCTGAAAACGTGCTCTGCTTTTGGCATACGAGACATTATGGAATGCAGCCATTTTTTGAATTCATTGTCTAATATCATCATAGAGTAACATAAATTTACAGAAACCGCTTCCTAACAGTTAGTTTTTGCACTAATCTGACATCTTTTAAATTCAGAAAGTTTTTAATTATTGAGGATTTGAACCAATTTCACTTCAGTAGTTTGCACTTTAATTTTTCTCAACCAGTGTTGTTGGGATAGCAAAAATGGATATCACTTTAGTATGAAACACAGGCAAAAGGTTGGTGTATGGGTTTATGTTGGAATAACTGCCTTCTTTATCCTGCTAACGGGCATGCAACAGGTTTTGGCTGAATCGGATTCAGCCACGCTTCGAGTCATTGTTGCATCGGATGAAGATGGCAATCCCATTCCGGGAGCTAATGTCATATTATCAACCGAACAGGATACTGTTGGTGCAGGGTCTACAAACAGCGACGGTTATGTTCAGATTTCCGACTTACAACCCGGTGATTATAATTTGGAAGTAAGCTTTCTGGGTTATCAGTCGTATCAAACGGATGTCTCTCTTTCAGCGGGGCAGACAGCATTGGAGCGAGTCCGGCTCAGTGCTGATGTAGAGCAGTTGGATGAAGTAGTAGTGGAAGCTGCCGATGGCGCCGCTTATCGTGAGGCCGGCCGGCAGACGGTTAGTCCGCAGGAGCTTGGCCGTATCCCATCACCCGGACCCGGAGGAGACCTTGCCATGTATTTGCAATCATTGCCGGGCGTAGTATCAAGCGGTGACCGCGGCGGTGAGATGTTTATACGAGGTGGTACACCCAGCCAGAATGTCATCCTGATGGATAATATTCCACTTACCCAGCCCTTTCATATTTCCAATTTATTTTCGGCATTTCCCGAGGAGGCGCTTCAGGATGTAGAGTTTTATGCCGGTGGATTTGGTGCGGAGTACACCGGCGGAACATCTTCTGTGATTGATGTCTCACTCAGACAGGGCAACATGCGGGAGTTTTCCGGTGAAGTGGCTGCCAGTCCGTATCTGGTTTCAGCTTTTGCAGAGGGGCCGATAGTGGAAGACCATCAGTCACTTTTGGTGTCGGCAAGGTCTTCGGTCATTGATCAAACGGCTGAACCTTTATCCGGCGAAGAAGTACCCATCGATTTCTATGATATTCTGGTGCGATACACCAACGAACTTCCCAATCTGACGTGCAGCGTAACGGGGATGCACACCTATGATGAAGGGCAAATCAACCCACTCAGGGATGTGAATTTGTCGTGGACCAATACAGCTTTGGGAGGGCGTTGCTTGTTGTTTGATGCGAGTCTGGATCACGCATTCGATATCAGCGTCGGCATAAGTAATTTCACGAATACTGAGGGAACCTTGGATAATGTCGAGCGTGAGTCCTCCGTACAGCGAATTCATCTGCGGCTTGATCGGGATTATGATTACTTGGGCTTGCCGATCAGCTACGGTCTGCGTTTTGATGTTGCCCGGTTTCAATCCGAATTGGATGAACGCTTTGTTTTATTTGATGAGTTTGATTCCCGAATGGCCAACTTTCAGGCATTCGCATCGGCTACCTGGGAGCCAATTGATAATCTTACCGTTGTGCCGGGACTGACGTCTCAGATAAGCACCGGTTTGGAAGTACCAACACTTGAGCCAAGGCTTCGGCTTTCTTACCAGCCTTTTGGTTCAGAATTTCAGGAATTCAGCCTGGCTGCCGGTAGATATTACCAATTGGTAGAAGGTATTTCAGATGAACGAGACGCAGGCACCGTCTTTAATGTCTGGAAACCTATGGATACGATGGATCACCCCGAGCCGTGGGCCTGGCACGGAATCGTCGGATTCAGACAGCGGCTCGCAAATTCTTTTGAAGCGACGATTGAAGGGTACATCAAAGATCAGCGAAATATCCCCGTTTCAAAGTGGACTCCGGAAGCCCGGCTCGAAATCGAGACCGCATTTGCAGATGGATTCACCTATGGTGCGGATGCCCGGATCGAATATGATTCCGGGCCTCTGCACCTTATGCTCGGTTACGACTGGTCCAAGGTCAACTACGAAGCCTCCACAGGTGAGCTTGGAGCGTGGATCGACGGTGAGATTTTCAGTTATAATCCGGCGCATGATCGCCGTCATCAATTCAGTGCGATGGCCGGATATGATATTTTCGGAGTAACCACTTCGGTCAGATGGGAATACGGAACAGGTCAACCCTACACAAGAATACGGGGAAACGATATGGCAATCCCGCTGCCGGATCAAAACCCGGCTACCTTTCCGGGAACTGCTATGACCATATTCGAAGAGCCTTTTGGGGATCGCCTGCCATCAACGCACCGGCTTGATGTTTCGATGGAAAGAGAGTTCCAGCTTTCTCCCAGGGTAGTATTGGGTACGGAAATCGGTGCGATTAACATCTATGATCGCAATAACATCTTTTACTATGATTCGTCGACTTTTGAACGGGTAGATCAAATGCCGTTTCTGCCGTATTTCGCTGTTAGTGCGAGCTTTAACTAAAGGTGTGCATGAAGTTTCGGTTTCTTAAATATGGAATACCTGCATCGCTTGTCATCTTTATGATTAATCTAAACAGTTGTGATAATACGATTGCTCCCTATGAGGAATCAGAAGTTCTGTTTTCAATTTATGGGGGATTAAATATGTCCGAAACCAGTCACATGATCAGAGTTGGGGATGTAAATCAGCCGCTAAGAGCTGATTCAACCAGGGAACTGGATGCAGAGGTTTCGTTCAAAAAACCGGAAGCCGGAGATGCCTTAGAGTTGAGTGGAGAACGAGAAGCTTATGAAGAACTCTACGTACACAACTTTCCGCTGGATTTAGAAATCAAGCCTGGAAATACATATAAAATCGAAGCCGAGCGCTCTGATGGTAAAACCGCATCCGCATCTGCTGAAGCACCAAAAATAACCGATGCTTATGCTTCCCCAAGAGGGGATAACTGTGAGACGGAAATCGAAGTAGAATTCCCGGATGCACCTTACGCCCGACGGATCGAAGCTGAAGTCGGGTTTTCGTACGACAATGACACATTTTGGGTGACTTTGCAACCGGAATTGAATGAAGATGACGAAGTCGTGGCAAGATTCACTCCGCAAGAAGTTATCGATGAAGTATTCGACGAAAATCCTCCGTGCCCTGAGGAAATTGATGATGAGCCACGTATTCAGTGTCAGGATTTTGATGATGAAAACATGAAAATATCATTCAAGCATTTTGGTTCGGACTGGGATGACTATAACACCCCCATTGATCCTCTTGAGTCAGCTGACGTTAACGATGGACTCGGATTTTTCGGCATTTATCAAGAAGGATTTCACACCGTACCGGTAGACACATTCTGGGTATTTTGTTAATTAGGTTAAGTATATCATGTTGTTGAATAAAATGAATAAAAACATAGCTCTACTATTACCTGCTTTCGTTCTGTTGTTGATCTCAGGCTGCGACAACACCATTGAACCTTTCGAGGAAGATGAAACCAACTACTCAATGTACGGTTACTTTAAAATGTCTGAAGATGAGCATTACATCCGCGTGAAGGATGTGAATCGCCCGCTTCTTGCCGATTCTACCAGAGATATTGATGTAGAGGTAACTTTCAAAAACCTCACACGGGATGAAGAGACTGTGCTGGAAGGAGAAAGGGTAGAGCTTGAAGATTTGTATGTGCACAACTTTCCGGTAGAGGTAGATGTGAATCCTCTTGATGAATATGAACTTGTAGCAGAACGAAGCAGTGGAGAGACTTCAAAAGCTTCCGTGGATGTACCTGAGTGGACCGATGCCATTGTAACGCCGGAAGATCAGAGCTGTACAACCGAAGTTGAGGTAAAATTTCCTGAAGCGGCTAAGCGCCAGCGAATTGAGGCGCGAGCCGGATTTGAAATGAACAACCAAACCTACTGGATTACCCAATTCGCAAACTATGATGAGGATGATAATGTAACCGTTACTTTCGTGCCCCAGGAAATGATCAATGTGATGTTTATTGAAGACTATCAGCCTGGTGACGACCTGTTTTCAGCTCCACCTTATGAATGCAGTGATATGGATGCGGATTACTTTTTAGTCGAATATTTCCATTACGGTTCAGATTGGGACGATTACGGTCACCCGATCGACCCTCTCGAATCATTTGACGTAGAAAACGGCCTTGGATTCATAGGAGGCTTTCACAAAGAAGAAATCACATTTCCGGTCGATACCACAACAGTTTTTTGATGAAACTGCTCTAACCCACAAATAGACATCACCATCACCCCTTGGAAATGTGGGCTGGATTGTGGTTTAGGCACTTTCCATTACCATTGGGAAAACTTTCAATTATAATAGATCCGTTCAAACCCGCGAAAATCCGCGGTTATTAAAAAATAAGTCACTCCAATCTCCCACAACCCACCCTAAATCTCCGCTGAATTTAATTCTGATTTCATTTACATTTATTGCGTTCGCAAATCAGAATTTCAAACATGCTGTTATGATAGTTTATCTCAACGGAGAATACATTGAAGACTCCGAAGCCAAAGTTTCGGTCTACGATCGGGGCTTCATTTTCGGCGATGGCGTCTACGAAGTGATCCGTGTTATTGAAGGGCAATTATTTGAAGCCGTACCTCATGTGCATCGAATGAAGGAAGGCCTCAAGCTTCTTGGTATCGAAATGAGCGACAGTGAGTGCGAGTCTCTCATGGATATCGGTCGTTACTTGTTAAAAGAAAACGACTTGATGACGGGTCAGGCTACGATTTATCTGCAAATTACGAGGGGAGCGGCAAAGCGCACGCATGAGTTTCCTGATCCACCGGTTGAGCCGACCGTTTTTGTTTCCGTATCTCGCATCACTCCTAATACAGAGCTTCATCAGACCGGTGCTTCCGCTATTACCGTTCCGGATGTTCGATGGACCCGCTGCAATATCAAATCGGTTAACCTGTTGCCCAATATTCTGGCCAAGCAACGCGCCGTTGATGCCGGTGTTTTTACCACTATTATGATTCGCGATGCTATGGTCACCGAAACCCAGAATGCGAATGTCTTCTGCGTGAATGACGGCGTGATTTATACCTTTCCGACCTCAAATTACATATTAGCCGGCATCACCCGGGATCTGGTCTTCAGGATGGCTGATAAACTCGGCATCGAAGTTCGCCAGCAACCGGTATCTGAAGATCAGCTGTATGATATGGACGAGGTTTTCCTCAGCGGAACCACCACCGATATCCAAGGCATCATCAACATTGATGATATAACAATCGGAGACGGCACGCCCGGCCCGGTCACGCTGAAATTGGTTGAACAGCTCAAAAAAGAGATGAAAGCTGTGACGGAAGCGAAGGTGTAAGAAAGAGTATGAGTACAAGTAAAAGAAAGGTGAGGAATATAGCCAACATCCTTTCTTTTACTCATTATCTTTCTTTTAATCTTTTCCCCAATCTTTAATAAGCCAATAACTTCTCCATACTCGTTCGCAATCGCTCCCAAGGCAGGAAGGATTCTTCAAGCGGCGCTGATGTTGGCACCGGCGTATGAAGAGAAGAACATTTGACTATGGGACCGTCCAGATATTGAAATCCCTGGTCTGAAATTAACGAAGAAACGTAATCCATCGGACCGAGTACCGGGTGAGCTTCCTCAAGAAGTAACACTTTGCCGGTTTGTTTCACCACATCAAGCACGGCCTCGGTATCAAGAGGGTAGAGGGTGCGCAAATCGAGTACCGCTACGGAATGACCTTGCTGATCTAACTCCTCGGCATATTCCAGAGCTTTGTGAACTCCCATACCGAAAGTTATAATGGCAGCATCAGTGCCTTCTTTTCGGAGTTTGGCTTTTCCGAGAGGTTCAATTTCTTCAGGCAGACTAACTTTTTCTTTGATGCCCCGGTAAAGTTTCTTGTGCTCGAAAATCAGAACCGGGTTCGGATCTCTCATTGCGGCCAGGGTTAGGGCATAAGCATCCGAGACGGTTGCCGGAGTCACCACTTTCAAGCCGGGATGCTGCATAAACCAACCCTCCGGACTTTGTGAGTGAAACGGTCCGGCTCCAACACCAGCACCATGCGGCGCCCGTATCGTTATGTTGAGCGGGTCTGACCAGCGATAATGTGCCTTCGCCGCATTGTTGATAATCTGATTAAATCCGCAGGAGATGAAATCTGCGAATTGCATCTCTACTATCGGACGCCAACCTTCAAGGGCAAGCCCCATTGCCGCTCCGATAGCAGCTGATTCAATGATGGGTGTGTTACGCACTCGATCCGGACCAAATTTCTCAAGGAATCCCTGGGTCACTTTGAATACCCCGCCATATTCGGCGATATCCTGACCCAGAATGAGGTAGCGATCATCTGCCTCAAATTCATCACGCAGGGCATGGTGGAGCGCATCAATAAACCGAACCGGTTCAGTTTGTGAGACACTGACTTTTGGGAACTTCTCAGCTTGCGCCGGAGCGAGTGTGGAAGCTTCTTCAGTTTGTGGATCAGCAACACGCGTTTCCGCTTTAAGGGCACGATTCAGGTCTTCGGTAAAATAGTTTTCCGCTTCATCTTCCAGCTCAGTCAGCTCTTTTTCGGTGACGTCGCTTTCATCCATAAGAAACTGCCGGAATTGATGAATCGGATCCTTTTTAGCCCATTTTTCAAATAGTTCATCAGGTACATAAGCTGTACCGGAAGCCTCCTCATGCCCGCGCATACGGAATGTGTCAGCTTCGATTAAAATGGGTGTCTGATCCTTGAGAGACTCAGATTTGGCATTTGAAATGGTTTCATAGACTTCCAACAGATTATTTCCGTCGATTCGGTAACCGGGCATACCGTATCCTTTGGCGCGATCAACAAGATGTTCGCAGGCATACTGCTCGTGAACAGGGGTAGACAACCCATAGCCATTATTTTCAATCAAAAATATGACCGGAAGTTTCCATACGGCAGCAAGATTCATCGCCTCATGGACATCACCTTCGCTGGTGGCGCCTTCACCGAGAAAAGCAACAGCTATGCGGTCTTCATTACGCATCTGTGCCGACATTCCAAAACCACAGGCTACCGGAAGATTCGCACCAAGATGGGATATCATCCCCACCAAATTATGCTGCATGGTTCCGAAGTGAAAAGATCTTTCCCGGCCTTTGCTGAAACCGTCTGCCCGCCCTAAAAGTTGACAAAACAAAGTATACAGGGGGACCTTCCTCGTCGTAAATAAGCCCAGGTTTCGGTGCATGGGCAAGACAAAATCATCATCCGTAATGGCATGGGCCGTACCCACTGCAATGGCTTCTTGCCCGATTCCTGAGAACCACTTAGAAATTTTATTCTGCCGGAGAAGCTTCAGCATGCGCTCTTCGATTTTTCTCGGCAGCACCAGATCAAAATAGAAACGGCGTAATTGATTAGCAGTATAAACTTGTTTGGTATTCTTACTCATGGAAATTATTTGAATAACTTTTCAGCTGATTAAGAGATCAGCAAATGGTCTGATTTTTTCGATTGAGAACCTTGCCGTACCCATCACGGGAATCTTATGCTACAACATCATTTATAATATGCCCATCCGGGGTTTTGGCTAATGGGATAACGACTCAACAGCAATTGAGTATAAGAAAAGTTACCAAGCGAAGCTAATTTGTTCAATACGTGCAACTCACACGACTCAAGTGTAGGCGCGGGTTAGCACATTAATCCTCAAAATTTTCCAGTAAAGTCCCGGCAGATTAAAGGGGATCAAAATTGAGAGTTATTGGTAAAAATATGTGGTTAAACAAAGCATTTACAATGCCAAAATTTACCCCAAAAAATTCACTTAAATTAGTGAAACAAACTTAAATATATCCACGTAAGTAATTGAGTGATTGGCATGTATAAAAGCATTTTTAAATCAATTCAGGTCACGTTTTATGAAAAAACTATCATCGCTCATTTTTGTAACGTTATTATTTCCCGGACTCATAAACATTGCTGTTGCTCAACAGGATGTCCAAACGCTATTTGACGGGGATGTTGTCCATGGCGGGTTCGGTGGACCCATGATCAAATTTGATGATATCCGTGGTGATTTAGGTGTATGGGTCGGCGGCCGCGGAGGCTGGGTCATAAACTTAGACGATTACCATGCCCTTACGCTCGGAGGTGGTGGTTTTGGCCTTACAACTAACCACAGGACTCCCGGAGAATTTGAAGTGCAAAATGGTAACGGAGAGGATTACTTCGCCGCAACAGGGTATGGGGGGCTGCTGTTGGAATATACCAACCGGTCCTACCAACTTTTACATCTGACGGCAACCGGGCTCATTGGCGCCGGGGGTTTGACCATAAGAGATCGCAACTTTACCGACATTGATGAGGATCCGAACCCGTTTTTTGTGATGGAACCTGGCATACATCTTGAGTTGAATGTAGCTCATTTTTTCAGGATCGCAACCGGCCTTAACTACCGGATAACCAGCGGCATTGACAAAGCCGGTTTCCGGGATTCTGATTTTACCGGCGCAAACGCATCTATAACACTTAAATTCGGATTTTTCAGATGATCATATTCATTCTAACCTCATTGTTGATGATAGCGGCGGTAAGCCCGTTATCAGCTCAGCATACCACATTTTTTAATGACAGCGACACTCGAACGCAAACCTTATTTAACGGGGACATCCGTCATGGTGGCTATGGCGGGCTGGTTTACGGTGCAACCCAGGTCAATGGTGAACTCTCTTACCTGAGGGGCTCCCGAGGCGCATGGATTCTCAACTTAACTGACGAGCATGCTATTAACCTCGGGCTGGGCAGTTACCGCACCCGAACCGACTTTGAGCCGGTGAACTGGACCGCGGATTTACCCGAACCCGAACTTAGAACCAGTTACAGCGGCTTTGAAGTCGAATATGTGAATCAATCATACCGATTGCTGCATTTCAGTGTTCAATCCCTCATCGGGTCTGGAATGGTGCGCTACGATGATCGAAACATCGATTTGGATAAAACCAGAGACAACTACTTTGTGCTGCAGCCCGGTATCAACATGAACGTGAACATTACCAACTGGTTTAGAATCAATACCGGTTTGATGTATCGGTTAGCCAGCGGGGTATCCCTGGAAGGAACCAGTAATTCGGACCTATCGGGAGTATCGGGTTACATCGGTTTGCGATTTGGTGGGTTCTAAAAACTACTCAGCTTAAAGTTTAAGAGTGCAGTTATTCTAAGGCTATATAGATGAACAGGTCTTCTCGAAGCCCTGATTTTTCTTGATAATTGAGGTATCGGAAATCTCACCAAAAAATCCGGTAAGACAATAATACCGACTCTGATTAAAGTCAGCCAATCTTTGGTATAAATTCAGGTCAAAGTCGTATCAAAGACGAAAATATTCGAATTTGATACGTATTTGATTCGAAGTTGATTCGAACATGAAGTGTATTTGATAAAAGTTTCACGAAAGTATGCCGGTAGAGTGTCTGACTGAGGCAGTCTTAAAAGATTTGTTTGTCCAAAACTGATTCATGCAATTTAGGCGCCATCCCCGACTCAGAAGTACGGGGGTCCAGGGGACGTCATAAAATCAGCCATTCACACAATCCCGTGCTACCAACAAGTCGTCATCACAGGACGAGTTTTAAAATTTAATCTTAGCCTATTCACAAATATCCGTGTGCAACATGTCCGACTGCCGTGTGTGTTGCACAACTCTTACAAAAAAAGTTTTCCAGGAAAATGAAGTACTAATTATGCGTTATT